>CAMVDC010000086.1 GCA_947166155.1 uncultured Prevotellaceae bacterium
GTCATACACTTATAATACAGTTCAGACGAAGAAAATGTAAAGCAGAAATGCGATTATTTTCTGGTTCAAACTCAAATTTCTTTATTTGGGGGTATTTTCCCAACAAAATCGGGCGAGGATGCCTTATTTCCATCCTCGCCCGCCTCGTGGTATTCTATCTATTGCCACAACGGTTCATTCTCCCACCCACGGGGAAAACCCATCATGGAGGGCTGCACCATTGGGTATCTGCTCAAGAGCGATCTGAAGTCCTGAACGAAGGTGTTCTGGGGATTGATGCTGTTGAGCCAATAGGCAATGCAGCAAAGTTGCGGATAGAGACGGTCGATGGGGAAATTGAGATTTCTTATCCATCGTTGGCGCATCCGTGAAGTTATCTTTGGACGCACGGCAAAGTGTGCATTCCAAAGTCGGGCATGGTGGGCACAATAGTTACGGACGATGGTGAGACTTTCCAACCAACTGCGAAGATATTCATGCTGGGGCATGTCAAAATCGCGAGCCACACGCTTCATGAGATTGAAGTCGTTCATATTGTTGTAGAGCTTGGAGAGGGTGCCGAATGAGGCAACTTCAAGCGTCTTCCATGATGGAGGGAATTCGGGTGAGTCGTATTTCCTGAAGTGTTCCAGAATGAACTCGTCACGACAGCGGCTTAGCTCTGTACGCAGAGATTCCAGATTCTTATTGTAGCGGTATTCATTGGCTGCAAGCGAGGAGTCCATAAACCAGAATGAGCCGTAGGTCATGGCAAAATGCTGGTTAATCTTGGTTCTCGATGCAATCTCAATATGTTGGAGAGCATTGAACACCAAAGAGCGCAGTTCGCTGTCAAAGTTGTAAAGTGTCAGAACAGATGAGAATCTGCTTCCGTTTCGAAAACGGTGTATGCGGCTGTTCTCCTCCATCACTCGCCAATAACTGGCAAGACGGAAATAGCTGATGTGGTTGAGGACGGCTATAGCCTGTTCCTCATCTTCAAAAATAAGCCCTCGCTGTTTCAGTATGTTTATCTGTTCAGCGAGGGTGATGGGCTGCTTTGTATATTCCATATTAAAAGAAACGTCCCACCCTGGTCCGCTGGTCTTGCGACGAGAAGCGTGGTGGGATTTGTTGGTGCAAAGGTACAGCTTTTATTTGGAATAGCCAAACTTTTTCAAAGAAAAGAATAAATTTGGCCGAAGAAATCGTCATTTTGCCTCAAAGTGCCATCTCAACCTTTCTTTTCCCTGCCTTTTTGAATCATTTTGTACCAAAGATTACCTGTCTAGCGACACATAAACATTGGGACGTTTGACCTTCAATTTTCAGCGTCCATCGTTGACTTTGAATTATTAACTGCCATTGAATCCCAGATACTTAGAGCCTCAGAGATACAATGACGATACAACTGGCCCAATTTTGATGTTTTATCTTCTCTCTTTTGACTGGCAAAAAACCTTTGTCTTTGCATACCAAAGTTGTCAAAAGCACAAAATGCTCCAAAATCGAAAGTTAAATAATCTTAACGAATTGTTAAATCTTATGAGGTTTTTATGATATAAAAACTACTCCATCTGATGCAAGAATCGGCAAATCGCAAATTACACTTTTTTGTACCTTTTAACTTCAGGGTACATCTCTTTCTTTCTGTGTTACAAATACTTACGAAAGTCTAAAACACTTCCACATGAATTCTTCTCTTGGTCGTAAATACTTTTGTTCCCATTCTTGCCGATGCTCGCCGGTAGGCCAGCTGTGTGTACGATATGGCACACATCGTATAATCTTCTTTCCTTCAGCTCCATTCAGTGCAGACCATATGGCAGATGGCGGACATGTGGTGTCGATGAGTCCCATTTCGCAGTATATGTCGGCACGTGAGTGGCGTATGAGCAGTGCTCCGTCGAAATAGGGCAGTGTGGCATCGAGTAATGAACTCTCGATGTTTGGATGTCCCTCGATGGGTTGTGGCCAGCCACTGCGGCGCCCGACACGCGCCCCTCCAAGGTCTTGCATGGCAGGCACGTTGAGCACGATGGCCGAGACCCGCTTGTCAAGTCCGGCTGCGGCCACAGCCTGCCCGCCTCCTTGGCTCTCGCCGATAACGAGGATGCGCCGGCCGTCCCATTCGGGTTGACGGGTCATATATTCGATGGCTCTTAACAGTCGCAGGTACATGCCCCGGAAGTAGTATGTCTCTCTGTCTGCCGCATTATGGTCGTAGTAGTTGCGAAGCATACCGTTTTCGAGCATGTGGTAAAACTTGTCGTCCTGTCCGTTGAGCATTCCGTGTGCATTGATGTCGAGACTTAGTGCTCCGCCCGCCAAGGCTGCGTTTCCAACACACTCGTCCACCTGGCACCTGCACCAGTTGCCGCTGACACCTGCCGCACGACACAGGATGATGATGGGCAGCGACCTTTTCTTTGCGTTTACAGGTTTTGCCATGTATGCACGGACGGGAGCCGGACCAAGACAGTTGATTTCTACATCCTGACAGGTGTATTTGCCTTGATAATGTGGTGGCACCTCCAATGCTTTCGTGCTTACCTGCATGGGCAGGCTCTGGAGCAGTCGCTTCTGGTTGTCCCAGTATGTCATGAGGTCGGCCGGCTCTTCGTATCCTGCCTTAAAGCCTTCGGGAGCCACAACATAGCCGATTGATACTTTCGTCTTGTCGGTCTTGGATTCCAGCTCCAGGCTTACGGCGCATGTGCTGTCGAGTGCTTGTTCGAAAACGGTAAAGTCGCGGGTTGTGGGTAGTAGCCGCAACTCGGTGCGTACTTTGTTGTTGTACGACACACGAACGATGAGCGAGTCGTCTGGCATCCTGTCTGTGCGGCATGAGACGACAGCCAATTCGCCCCTGTCGTATATGCCGCTCTCTTTATTTATGTAGAGGCTGTATTTCTGGGCAATACAGGCAACAGTCGCCATACATGCTGTGAGCATGAGTAATGATATCCGCTTCATGTCCGTAGTTGCTTTTTGTTGTATTAAAAGTAATTGTTGCGTATTTCCTTGGCTATGTATCGTCCCATCAGTCGTTGGCCTTCCTCGTCGGGGTGCAGGCCGTCGCGCAGGTATCGTTGGCCTTGGCCGTTCTCCAACTTCTCAGTGATGCCACACTCTCCGTAGCAGTCGATCAGTTGTACCGACAGTGCGCGGCATATTTCCTGCAGGATTTTTATTTTCTTCTGGTTGAATGCGTTGTGTCCTGCGTTGGCTGTCTGGATGGGTGTACATACAAATACACGGCATTTAGGGTAGTGCTCTATTATGGTTTGTATGGCCCACCGTGCACCACCTGCCATTGTGGTCACATCCACGTCGTTCAGGTCTTTCCCTTTCAGAGCCTCTTCTGCCGACCCCAGGTTGTTGTCGTTCGTACCCATGGCAAACACGAACACATCGGGTTGGGGATATTTCCCCGACTCTACTTCTGCAATGAAACGTTGGATATGTACTTTGGATGTGTTGTTGTGGCGCATTTGTATCTCGCGGGCATCTTGTGTGGGTTGCCATCCTCCCGATATGCCTGCAAAGCCGGCGCTCCCATAGTCTTGTGTGTCGGGGTGGCACGCCCATGTGGCCGAACCTACTGCCACGTTGTGATGGGTGGCAAATCCCAGTTGTGCGACAACAGTGGCCGACCACTGATTGCCCGATGTGATGCTGTTGCCGTCGCAGCCGAAGTGCATCTGCGTGAAGTCGGGAAACCCTTGTGCCGCAATCTGTGTGGTGAAAAGCCCAAGCAGGGCCATCGCTAATAGTTTCTTCATAACCGAATCTATATATTTATGCGTTGCAAAGATACACACAACCTGCAGATTGGCATGACACTATTTTAACCATTTATGACACAGCGGCGTCAGATGATAATCTTTTTCTTGCAGTAGTTCTCGCGAAACTCTGTCGGCGAACAGCCTTTGTACTTGCGGAACAGCCGATTGAAGTTTGACAAAGTGTTGAAGCCGCAGTCGTAGCATATTTCGGCTACTGTCAGGTCTGAGTCGATGAGTTGTCGCGAGGCAGAACCTATGCGGTGTTCTATGATGTAGTTGGAGAGTGTGCGCCCTGTGCGCTGATGGAAGAAACGGGAGAAAGCCACCGGTGTCATGCCGACTAAGTCGGCCAATACTTCCAGACGGATGTCTTCGCTATAGTGCTGTGCTATGTATTCCTGCACCCGTGCCACGCGGCGGCTCTCGCTACGCATCTCGCTGCGTGCAAACGCCGAACTTGACAGTGTGCGGCTGTGTTCGTCCGACGACAGCTCGTAGAGTAGTTCCAGAAACGACAGGAATGCATGGAACCCATGTTGCTGCTGTGTCAGTGAGTCGAGCCGTCCGTATGTCTTCATGATGGTAGGCAGCGAGAAGGCAAGTCCGCACCGCGCACGCTCCAGCATCTGTCTGATGGAGTGGAACTGCTTTTTGTGCAGAATACTTTCAGGTAATATGTCCGACGTGAATTGTATGGTGATTTCGCGAATGTCGGTGCCGGTGCATCCACCCTGTTCCCACGCATGTTCAAGGTAGGGGCTGGCAATGAGCACAAGGTCGTAATCGCCGATTGTCTCAATGCTGTCGCCCACCGTGCGACGCACTCCTGCTCCGTTGCCTATGTAGTTGAGCTCATATTCGGGATGCTTATGGATGGGAAAGTCGAACGTCGATTTATGACGGTCGGCCAGATAGAAGCAGTCGTTGTTGCTGAGCGGAGTAATCTCACGCATGACGGATGAGTGGTTCATAGGCAATTTGGGGCTATCAGTTTCAAACACATACGGCTGTTGTGATACGGACACTTCCAAAAGCCGGCACGGTCGTCGTCGAGGTTGATGCTACCGTCGGCATGTATGCTCCAGTACCATTCGCCGTGTTCATGGTCGATGAGGTGGTTCTTTATGTATTGCCAGCAGTGCATGGCTTTCGTTAGTGCCGTCTCGTCGCCAAAGTGCTGATACAGGTTGAAGAATCCTACAACCGTCTCGGCCTGTACCCACCAGTGGCGTTCGAGGTCGAAACGACTGTTGTCGGGCTCCCCTTCGTAAATCATCGAGCCGTCTGCCTGCAGTCCCTTTTCACTGGCTCTTGCTATCTCCTTCACTATCGGCTCCACCTTATTTAATATATATACATCGTCGAGGGCGAGTGCCGCCTCATGCAGCAGCCACGAGCATTCAATGTCGTGCCCGTAGCTCTCGGTGGTGCTCATGCGCCTCCAGTCGTTATCGAAAAAGAGGTCGAGATGATGGGTCTTGGGGTTCAGTATGTGGTGGGTGAAGATGTCGATTAGTTCTGCCAGTTTCTTCCCCTGCTCATGTTGCCTGGGGTGGCCGGTATCGCGCAGCAACTTGTGCAGGTTGGTATAAGCCTCCAGTATGTGCAGGTGGGTGTTCTGGCTCTTTGGGCAATTCTCGTCTTTGGCCGACATACGCATGTCGTCGATGCCCATCCAGTCTCGTGTGCAGGCCTCGATATATCCGCCATGCTCGCTGTCACGGGCGTGTTCCTCTATCGTGTCATACAGTTGCAGGGCAACCTCCAGTGCCTCTGCATCGCCACTCGCCCTTGCATATTCCGAGAAGCCGTAGAGCATGAACCCCAAGGCGTAGAATTGTTTCTTCGTGTCGCAGGGCACACCGTCTGCGTCGATGCTCCAGTAAGTCCCGCCGTACTGCGTGTCGATGAAATATCTCAGGATATAGTCCTTGGTCATGGTGGCGGCATCTATGTATTCCGAATGGTTTATCATGCCACGTTTGCCGAGAACCCTGTGTGCTGCGCTGAATGTCCACAGCAGTCGCCCATACAGAATAGCGCCACGCACTGCATCCCGTTCCGTCACCCCGCTTCCCGTCATGCGACCGTACCAACCGCCGCGGTCGCGATCTCGCATCCTCGTTAACCAAAAAGGCAGTATGTTTTTGGTCACACACTCTGCGGCTTCGTGCTGCAAAGCCCTCAGCATTTCCGTATGTCCCGTTTCTGTGTTCATCGGTGGTTTCATGATAGTAGCTATCTGATTTGTCGGGCAAATATACGACATTTCATTGTATCTGCAAAATGTTTTGGACGTAAAATGCAGAATGAATGTCCTTGCACCTTATCATAAACCCCTGCGTGTATATAGAACTTTCCCTGCGCTTCAGTACAAGTTTTGCCGCGATTGCGGAGTAATTCTTTAATTTGCGTCGCAAATTATTAAATTTACGTCGCAGTTTTATTAATTTTCCACCGAAAATTATTAAATTTACGTCGCAAATTAAAGAATTAGTCCGCACTCGCAGGCAAATTAGTCCGCACTCGCAGCAAAATTACCGCGTACTCGCAGGTAAATTACTCCGCACTCTCGGCTAAACTTCGGTATGCCCGCCGCTTTGTCGTTGTGTTCACTTTGTGTGCAGAAACAGAAGATACCGCGCTTTCGAACCACAAATTTCCACGCATTGCATCGTTTTCATGCGAAAAAGCTTTTGAATATAGACGAAAAGTTGTAACTTTGTGGCAAAACATCAACCATTATAAGAAACTAACTTTAAAAGACAATAAAAGACAATGAACAAACCTCTTATCCTTGCTTCCATGCTGGCTGTCGTAGGCATGGGCGGCAGCGCGCAGGTGCGGCTGCAGGAAAACAACATCGACGAAGTACTGAAGGCAATGACCCTCGAAGAGAAGGCCACACTGGTGGTGGGCTCCAACCGTGCTCCGGCTCCTGCTGCCGGCGGCAACGGTATGCTTGGCGCTCACTCGCATCAGGTGCCGGGCGCGGCTGGCAACACACAGGCCATACCGCGACTGGGGATTCCATCGACCGTGCTGACCGACGGCCCGGCCGGAGTGCGCATATCGCCTACCCGACAGGGCGACCAGGCCACCTACTACTGCACGGGATTCCCTGTAGGTACGGCACTGGCCTGCACATGGAACGCGGAACTGGTGGAGCAGGTGGGACAGGCCATCGGCAACGAAGTGCTGGAATATGGGTGCGACGTGCTGCTGGCGCCGGGCATGAACATACACCGCTCGCCGCTGTGCGGACGCAACTTCGAATACTACTCCGAAGACCCGCTGCTCACCGGCAAGATTGCGGCGGCTTACGTCAGGGGCATTCAGAGTCAGGGCGTGGGTACGTCGATGAAACACTTTGCAGGCAACTCGCAGGAGACAAGCCGACAGAATGTAGATGAGGTGATGAGCCAGCGCACACTGCGCGAGATCTATCTGAAAGGATTTGAGATTGCGGTGCGCGAGGCACAGCCGTGGACCATCATGTCGTCGTATAACCGACTGAACGGACCGTTCACACAAGAGAACCGCGACCTGCTCACCACCATCCTGCGCGACGAATGGGGATTCCGTGGTATCGTGATGACCGACTGGACGGGCCTGCGCAACACGGCGGCACAGATCCATGCAGGCAACGACCTCATGGAACCGGGCAACGCATCGCAAACCAACGACGTGATAGCCAAGGTGAAGAGCGGCGAACTGAGCGAGAAGGACCTCGACATCTGTGTGCGACGCATACTGGAGTATATAGTCAAGACCCCAAGCTTCAAGGGATATAAGTTCTCGAACCGACCCGACCTCAAGGCTCATGCAGCTGTCACCCGCTCGAGTGCCACCGAAGGTATGGTGCTGCTGAAGAACGAAGGCGCCACACTGCCCCTCAGCGGCGTGACGAAGGTGTCGGTATTCGGTGTCACTTCCTACGACTTCATCGCGGGCGGCACCGGGTCGGGCGATGTGAACAAGGCATACACCATCGACCTCATGACCGGACTCACCGAGGCAGGACTCAGTGTCAACCAACGACTGAGCGACCTCTACAACAGCTATCGCGACTATCAGTCGAAACTCACCGCAGCCACTGCAGCACGCGGCGGCTGGTTCTGGGGCAAGGCTGTGACGCCTGAGATGGCGGTTCCACGCAATGTGATCGATGCACAGGCAAAGGAGTCGGAAGTGGCTATCATCACCATCGGACGCCAGGCAGGCGAGGGTGGCGACCGCAAGGAGGCCGACGACTTCCGCCTCAACGACGTGGAACAGCAACTCGTGGATGATGTATGCACAGCCTTCCACATGGCTGGCAAGCGAGTCATCGTGGTGCTCAACATGGGCAATGTGCTCGAGACGGCTTCGTGGAAAGGCAAGCCCGACGCAATACTGCTGGCATGGCAGCCGGGGCAGGAGGGTGGATACAGCGTGGCCGATGTGCTCACGGGCAAGCAGAACCCATCGGGAAAACTCTCGATGACATGGCCGCTCACACTGCTCGACCTGCCTTCGAGCATGAACTTCCCCAACATCCGACAGGCAGGAAACCGACAGGTGGAGGGACGTCGCATGACCGAGTTCCAGGACTACACGCTGCATAAGGAAGGCCTGAACGTGGGCTACCGCTACTTCTCGACTACCGGACGTGCCGTTTCCTATCCGTTCGGGTTCGGCCTGAGCTACACCACATTCGCCTATTCAAAGCCTGCAGTAAAGGCTACGAAAGATGGATTCACCGCCCAAGTGACCATCACCAACAGCGGCAAGGTGGCAGGTAAGGAGGCCGTGCAGCTATATGTCTCGGCACCATCGGGCGGACTTGAGAAACCGGCCGTGGAACTGAAGTCGTTTGCCAAGACACGCGAACTGAAACCAGGCGAGAGCCAGACACTGACTATGCACGTCACAAACTACGATCTGGCATCCTACAACGAGATGACACAAAGCTGGGAGACTGCTGCCGGCAAATACACTGTACGCTTCGCAGCAAGTGTGGACGATGTGCGACAGACAGCCACCTACACTCTCGGCAAGGCTCAGAGCGTGAAGTGTCACGACGTGATGCAGCCAAGCATACAAATGTAACAAAACGCGTGTAGATTAGTAAGTTTTCTTGCATAAAGTTTGGTAAGTAAATAAAAAGTATGTATCTTTGCGATGCCTAACTAATAAAATAGAATGATTATGGACAGAAGCAAAAACATTACTTTAGCAATCGTTGCAACGATATTCATGTTTGCAACCGCGGCTTTTGGCGCAGATAATAATGCCGCCAACACTTTGCAGGAAGAACTGAACGACAGTGTCGTACCGGGAAAGACTATTGATGAGGAAGAATTTTTATGCTATCCTCCAATCATTCCAGAGTATCCTGGTGGTTATGATGCTTTGATGAAACTGATTAGTGACAACATCCGTCTGCCCAAGTGCGTAAAGTCGGGTGAGGTGAGTGGAACAAGCGTAATTTCGTTTATGGTACAGCCTTCGGGCAAATGCGATAGATTTAAGGTTGTGCGTTCGCTCAATAAGGAGTGTGATGCCGAAGCAATCCGGGTCTTGAAGAATATGGCTACATGGAAGCCAGGAGAGGAGTACAAGTTTGCAACGAAAAGGTATGAGCCAGCAGGTGTGTTGTTCACCATTCCTGTACATTTCAAAAACAAGAAGTAGCATTAAGGCTTCTTTAACTCCTCTTTCTTCCTTTTCAAGTAATCGGCAAAGATGCGGGCTGCACTCTCGGCAAGGCTCAGAGTGTGAAATGTCACGACGTGATGCAGCCAAGCATACAAATGTGACAAAACGTGTGTAGATTAATCAGTTTTCTTGCATAAAGCTTGGTAAGTAAAATAAAAGTATGTATCTTTGCGATGCCTAACAAATAAAATGGAATGATTATGGACAGAAGCAAAAACATTACTTTAGCAATCGTTGCAACGATATTCATGTTTGCAACCGCGGCTTTTGGCGCAGATAATAATGCAGCCAACACTTTGCAGGAAGAACTGAACGACAGTGTCGTACCGGCACAGACTATTGATGAAGGTGAGGTATTCATTCAAACCGAGCAGATGCCTAGGTATCCAGGTGGTGATGATGCCTTGCTGAAACTGATTAATGACAACCTCCGTCTGCCCAAGTGCGTAAAGTCGGGAGAGGTGAGTGGAACTTGTGTAATTGAGTTTGTGGTACTGCCTTCGGGCGATTGCTCGGAATTCAAAGTTGTGCGTTCGCTCAACACGGAGTGTGATGCCGAGGCAATCCGTGTCCTGAAGAAGATGCCGAAGTGGAAGCCTGGATTACAGTATAAAACTGAAACGAAAAAGATGGAACCAATAAATGTGAAATACACCGTTCCTATCAAGTTCGCGAAAGAGAAGTAGGCATAAGCCTCTTTTTAAGGAGTTAAAAGTAGTAAGAAGGAGTTATAGGAGTTAAAAGACGATACATGTCTCGCAGTGACATTCGTCTGTTACTCCTATAACTCCTTCTACATTCTTTAACTCCTTTAACTCCTATAACTTCTTCTAACTCCTACTACTCCTCTTTCTTCCTTTTCAAGTAATCGGCAAAGATTCGGGCTGCACTCTCAACCTTGGCGGCACATGGGCGGCTCTTGTAGTATTCGGCAGTGCGCTCGGATGCTATGTAGGTCGATTGTGCTTTGTCGTGTCCGTTAAGTCCGAGGATTTCGGCACAGATGAGGCTTCCGTTCTCGGCCTTCGAGCGTGCCAGCAGGTCTTGCACCACTTTGTAGCAAGCCGACTTGCCTGCGCGGTCGGCCCCTTCGGTTTGTCCGCAGTCGAGGCCTACAAGCATCACGATGCCCGACACGGCTCCGCACATCATGCGCAGGCGACCCACTCCGCCACCAAATCCGGCAGCGAGGCGCAGGGCCATAGTGTGGTCGAGGCCGTAGATGTCGGCAAACGCTGCTACCACACTTTGGCAGCATCCGTAGCCCGACATGAAAAGTTCGACGGCGCGTGCCACACGCTCATCGAGTTGCTGTTCTGTTAAAATCATTTTATTTAGGGAGTTAGAGGAAGTTTTAGGGAGTTAGAGGGAGGTAAAGGGAGATAGATGACGAAACCTGTCCCGAAGCATCATTCGTCCCTTTAACTTCCCTTTAACTTCCTTTTAACTTCCCTTTAACTTCCCTTCAATTATCAATTCTCAATTAAACAGGTTTTCACTTTTCCCAATACTTTATGAGTTTCTTCAGCTCCTTGCGGCTGACGTAGGTGATGGAGCCATGCTTCTGTTCTTCGAAGTTGGTGCGTGTCATGCGGTTGCTGGCTTCATCGTAATAGCCGTTGGGGTGGCAGGTGA
>CAMVDC010000087.1 GCA_947166155.1 uncultured Prevotellaceae bacterium
AGTTTAACATGAATGTGACTACTTGTGCGCTCAATGGCGGCGAGGATTATGAGTTGCTGTTCACTATACCGCTTGCCGATAAGGACAAGATAGAGCAGGTGGAGGATGTGAGGATGATTGGGTATATTACCAAGGCAGAAGACGGTAAGGTGCTGATTACGCGCGATGGTTCGCAGTTCGATCTCAAGGCTCAAGGGTGGAATCCGCTGAAGTGAGCGACAAACCCTTGCAGCCAAACTGCAAGGCACAAACGGCGCGAAGAAATAAAAGAAGCAGGCGCGGCAAACAAGGAAAGCAGGCGCAGCAAACAAGGAAAGCAGGCGTAGCAAACAAGGAAAGCAGGCGTAGCAAACAAGGAAAGCAGGCGTAGCAAACAAGGAAAGCAGGCGCGGCAAACAAGGAAAGCAGGCGCAGCAAACAAGGAAAGCAGGCTTTGCTTAGTAGGAATATAGATGATGAGTCCTGATGTACTTTAGTACGTCGGGACTTATCATTTTTAGTTTTTTGTGGTTGCGTATCTCGGTGCTGCTCACGTCGTAGAGTGGTGTATCGACGATGTTGATGGTTGGTGGCAGCGATTGAGGGTCGATGTCGTATCCGGGTCTTTTGTAGATGAGTATAGGGTATCGGCGTTGTATTTCGTCGGCATGATACCAGTGGTTGAAGCGCTGCCAGTTGTCGGCTCCGATGATGAGTGTGAACTGGTGTTGCGGATAGGTGAGGCTCAGTTGGTTGAGTGTAGTTATGGTGTAGGACGGCAGTGGCAGGTTGCGCTCGAAGTCGCTCACCTGGACGTGTGGCATGCCCTTTGTTGCAATTATGGCCATGTTGACTCGATGGTTGTAGTCGTCGGCCGATGGTTGCTTCATGGGGTTTTGCGGCGAAACCATAAGCCACACTTCGTCGACCAGTCGTTGCTCGATGAGCGACTGTGCCAGCGAGGTGTGGCCTATGTGTATGGGGTTGAATGTTCCGCCGTAGATGCCTATTCGCATATAAATTGCTTTACGATGGTGAGAATCTCTTGTTTGGCTTGTTCGAGGTCGTCGTTTACTACGATGCGGTCGAAGTTTTGTGCCTGACTGATTTCGTATTCAGCGCGTTGGATGCGTTGCTCGATTACTTCGGGTGCATCGGTGGCGCGGTGAATGAGGCGGTTGCGCAGTTCGTCGATGCTTGGTGGCATGATGAATATGCTGAGTGCTTGGTCGCCATATTGGCGCTTGATGTTCATGCCGCCGTTTACGTCGACATCAAACACTACGTTTTGTCCGGCTTCGAGCCTGGATTCCACTTCGCTTTTCAGTGTGCCGTAGAATCGGTCGGTGTATACTTCTTCATATTCCACGAAGTCGCCTTGGCGTATGTGTTGGTTGAATTCGTCGATGCTTACGAAGTAGTATTCCTTGCCGTGTTGCTCAGTGCCTCGCGGTGCGCGGGTGGTGGTCGATATGGAGAAATGAGTGTTCAATCCTTGCGACATCACAAACTGCACCAGTGTGGATTTGCCTGCCCCCGATGGTGCAGCAAAAATGAGAAGCCTCCCTCTTTTCATAATACGTTGAGTACTTGTTCCTTAATTTGTTCCAGTTCGTCTTTCATCTTGACCACGATGTTTTGCATCTCGGCTTGGTTGGATTTGCTGCCGGTGGTGTTGATTTCGCGTCCCATTTCCTGGGCGATGAAGCCGAGTTTCTTGCCTTGGCCGTGACCTTCGTGCATGGTGTCGACGAAGTATTTCAGGTGGTTGCGCAGGCGTTGTTTCTCCTCCGAAATGTCGAGTTTCTCGATGTAGTATATCATTTCTTGCTCCAGGCGGTTGCGGTCGTATTCCACTTCGGGAATTGAGCTGAGGCCAGCTGTGATGCGTTGGCGTATGCGCTCAACGCGTTCTTTCTCGTAGGGCTCGATGCTGTTGAGCAGTGAGGTGATGTTGGCTATTTTTTCGTCGAATTTTCTTGCCAGTGCTTCGCCTTCCTGTCGGCGGAAGTCGATGAGGCGGTCGATGGCTTCGTTGATGGTGGTTTGCACTACGGCCCATTCGTCGTCGTCCATTACTTCCACTTCGTTGCGGCTCATCACGTCGGGCATGCGCATGAGTACCTTCATCCATTCGTGAGCCTGTTGCAGCCCCGATGTGTCGAGGTCGAGTTCGCGGCTCAACTCGCGCATCTGCTTATAGTATTCGGCTGCGATGGCGGTGTTGATGGGTGTGGCACTCAGGCTTTCGTCCTTCTCAATCCACAGGGTGAAGTCCACTTTTCCGCGCTCGAGCTTTGTGGTCAGCAGGCTGCGAATATCGATTTCCTTCTCGCGATAGATGGGTGCTATGCGAGTTGATATGTCCATCGCCTTCGAGTTGAGCGACTTCACTTCGGCATGTATTTTCTTGCCTTTATATTCGGCCATGCTTTGGCCGTATCCGGTCATTGATTGTATCATAAGGGTGTGTATTGTTGGTTTCTGGAATGCAAATTTACGAAAAAAAGCCGACATACATTGCCTTGCATGGCTAAAAATGTGGGGTAACGGCGTAAAATAATACCTGTTGTATGCTTAGTTTTATGTGATGAAAGCAACGGCAGGCGCCAGCCCCTCTACACGTGCCTGTGGCGGGGGTGAAAAATGAGTGCGCACTCGCGGCCCTGAGAGTGCGCGGTCGCAGGCCTGTGAGTGCGCACTCTCGACCCCGCGAGTGCGCACTCGCAGAAGCCGACGCATATGGTCGGATTTTCAGCCGCTCGTGTCCGTCGTTTTTCCAGTCATCCGATTCCGACTGCTGTTTCGGTATACGCTCAATTTTGCCGTTTTAATAATTTATTAATGTGTAAAAACTCCCTTTCTGCTGAAAAAACATAGAAATATGCACAATCAAATGAGCAAAAAGTGGTGTTTTGGCAAGAAAAGATAAAAATATTTATATTTTTTAAGAAATATTGTGCTTGCTTCAAGATTTTTTATTACCTTTGCAACGTATTAGTACGCAGAAATCAAACTGCGGACGCGTTTTGTGGGCAGAAATATACTGTTTCGCGTGCGCGAGCGGACAGGGTCGGGCCTGCATGATGCAAGAAACAACGACGAGATACATAAAACATCAAATATAAACTTTTAAATTCAATCACTAAATGAAAAAACTATTAGCATTCGTTTTCGTATTTGCCACGGTAGTGGTAGCTACGAATGTTCTCAGTTCTTGTAAGGACTATGACGGGGACACTTACGATGACCTGCAACTTCAGCTGGCTCGTAATGACAAGAGTTTGAGAGACCTCATCGGCAACAACTATGAGGAATTGTGCTCTCTCTACAACGAAGTGAAAACCGCACAGGAGCAATGCTCAATCAACTGTGTGAGAAAACATGCACAGCTCGATATTGCTATCGACAGCTTGAAAGGTGCCGTTAAAGGCAAGGCCGACACCGCTACTGTCAACGCTATCAAGCGTGAGATCGTAGTGATTAACCAAGACATCACTACACTTACTACCAACTACATCAAGTTGGACAGCACTGTGAATGTGATTCAGAACTCAATCATCAACATCTACAGCCACATCAGCCGCCTCGCAGGCCAGGTAACAGCCGACAGTGCTAACATCCAAGACCTCCTCGGCCGTGTAGGAACCAACGAAGGCAATATCAACGACCTCCTTAATCGTGTAGGAATCAACGAAGGCAAGATCAACGACCTCCTTAATCGTGTAGGAATCAACGAAGGCAATATCGCTGACCTGTTGACTACTGTTGGAGATATACAAGGTGATATCACAACCATCAAGAGCGACATCACAACCATCAACAACCGCTTCGACAACTACTACACTAAGGTTGAAGTTGACTCACTCGACAGCATCCTCAATGCAAAGATCGATACACTTGAGTCACACGTAAACGATCGCTTCATAACACTCGAGTCAAAGGTGAACGAAGTGGCTTCAAAGGCACAAGATGCTTGGAACCGCGCAGTCCAAGACTCTGTATGGATTGCAGAACTCAAGAAGAACCTCGAAAAGACCAACGAAAGAATCGACAGCCTTGCCGGTGTTACACAGCATCTTGAAGACTCATTAGACTCTTACGTGCTCAAAGATGTTTACAACCAGTTCGTAACAGAAACCAACAATAAAATTGCTGCACTCGAAGCTGCTGACGAACGTCTGGAATCACTCATCGATAGTATAGACAGCCTCCGCAAGAATGCCGACGACCTCCTCCAGCGCCAAATCAACGCAATCGTTCTTGCTATGCAGGGCCAGTCTGCAGACATCAGCGGCCTGCGCGACAGCGTTGCAAACATCCTGGATGTACGTATTCCAAACGTTGAAACTGCATTCCAGAATGCCGATCAACTTCTGCAAGGTCAAATCAACGACATCAACGATGAAATCAGTGACATCAAAGACAGACTCGACGATGTAGAAGATGCAATCGACAAACTCACCGACCGCGTAAGCGACCTCGAGAAGAAGATCAACCAAATCACTGCCATCATACCACAGGCAACAGTCAACCCGGTATTCGGTACATTCGCTGCTCCTGTAGGCATCAGCTCAAAGGTACTCATGGCATTCTACGGCGAAATCACATCGCCAGTTGAATTCCCAACCAACGCAACAGCCAACTACGTGAAGTACTCCGACAAGTTCACTGCCAGCGATTGGAGCATGATCAGCTCAATTGTAAGCCAGGAAACCTACACCGCTGGAACCATCGTGAGCGGCGAAAAGGACGGTAAGGCAAGCGCAGGAACACTCTACGTAACTATCAACCCAAGCGAAGAAGACTTCGAAGGCCAGACACTCAAGCTCGTCAACAGCAAGGACGAAGAGTCGAAGGTGACACTCACTCCTCTCAAGGCTGAGAACAACTACGAAATCATGTTCGGATACACCCGTGCAGCATCTGCTAACGGCCTCTACAAGGCTGAAGCTAAGCTCGACAAGGCCGACATCGACGCCGTGAAGATCTCTCTCAACAAGAGCGAACTTCAAGACGCATTCAAAGCTGTACTCAGCGAGCGCAACATGCCAAGCCTCGGTCAACTCGGAACCACTCTCTACGACCAGTTCAACGGATTCCTGCCTGCACAGGCACTCAAGGCTGAATGGACCACTACCCTCAAGGACGGTTCAACCTACAAGCGCACATTCCGCTCTGAATACGGAATCGCTGCTACAGCCATCGAGCCTCTCTCATTCGGCACATTCGACGCACTCAACTACGTAACCGCTCCTGGATACGAGCAGGCAGAAAACTTCCTCAACGATGTAATCGACGAAATCAAGGATCAGCTGAAGACTCAGGCTGCTAAGTATATCAACAAGGCAAAAGACAAGATTGCCGACATGACCCCTGAACTCAAGAAACTCGCTATCCTCAAGATTAACAACATGGCAGGCGAAGTAACTTACGACGTTGTATTCGCTCCTACTATGACCGATGCAGACGGCAACACCTACATCGTTCGGATCGACGTGGTCGACGCAACTCCAAAGATCTATGATGCTGCAACAGGCAAAATGCTCTACAGCCTCGGCGACGAAGGCTTCGTAGTTAAGAGCGACGGTGTACACGTAACTGTAACCGACAAGGTTCTCTACAACTACCTCGCCGACGGAATCATGAGCGTCAACCAGCTCGTAGGTTCTCTCGAAGACTTCATTGAGGATGTCAACGACCTCGTTGCAAGCGTCAGCACAAAGGCCGACCCATTGATCGACAAGGCAGGCAACAAGATCTACAGCAAGCTCCACAGCTACCTCGACAAGATCAACCGCAAGCTCGTCAACTTCGTCAACACAACTGGTGCACGCATCCAGCCAACACTCCTCGTAGTGAGCGGCGGCGGCACTAAGCTCGCAAGCGGCGTTAGCGGCATGCCAACTAAGGTCGATGCAGCAAGCGTGAACCTCATCCCAACTACCTACACAGCCGAAATCGTTGCTCCTGCTTACAAGAAGCACATCATCGCTGTCGATGTAATCAAGGGTGGCGCAAGCGCACAAGGTGGTGACACCGACTGCAAGAACGCTCTCGACGCATTCAACGGCCAGGTTAACAAGGTAATTGACGGCACTTCGATGGAGTCAATACCTGTAACCCTCGAAAGTGGTTATACATATGTAGTTGCATACTCAGCTCTTGACTACCATGGCAAGATCTCTATGCAGAAGTTCTACATCAAGTACTAATCAAAGGGCACACCTTATATATAATATATAATAAAGGAAACGACCCGACACACACGTCCCCAAGCCTCGGTGCCACTCACGGCACAGAGGCACGGGAACGGAGGAGGGTCAAAACAAACAATCAGCTTAAAATACAAGACTATGAATATAAAGAAAGCTTTATTCGCAGCTATCCTGGCTCTCGGTTGCCTTGGAGCATCAGCCCAGGAAACGAAGACCATCGAAGTCTTCAAACCACACTGGTATGTACAGCTGCAGGGTGGTGCTCAGTATACTGAAGGTGAGCGCAAATTCAAACAACTGATATCTCCTAACGCACAGCTCTCAGTTGGCTACAACTTCAACAGCGTTATCGGAGCTCGTCTTTCTGCAAACGCATGGCAGAGCAAGGCCGGTTCGACTATCGACGGTCTGAAATACGACTGGAAGTGGAAGTATGTTGCACCAATGGTCGACGTTACTTTCAACCTCTCAAACGCAATTTGTGGCTACAACCCAACACGCGTCGTTAACGTAGGTGTATTTGCAGGACTTGGTGCCAACATCGCATTCGACAACGACGAGGCTGTGGAAGTAAACAAAACACTCCACACTACATACCAGGGACTCATGCCCAACTACGACCAGTGGCTCCGCTACATCTGGGACGGCACAGTTGCACGTTTCGTAGGTCGCCTCGGCGCAACCGTTGACTTCCGCATCAGCGATGCTGTAAGCCTCGGACTCGAAGGTCAGTTCA
Organism: uncultured Prevotellaceae bacterium; assembly: GCA_947166155.1. GTDB lineage: Bacteria > Bacteroidota > Bacteroidia > Bacteroidales > Bacteroidaceae > Colivivens. The sequence goes on from CAMVDC010000087.1 coordinate 6,934, forward strand.
ACATGCTCAACGACCACTACAACTCAAAGCAAGCTCCTAACCCCGACTTCTACTACAACCTCCTTGCAGGTGTGAAGATCAACCTTGGTAAGACCCACCAGTCAAAGACTATTGAAGTGCCTACCAAGACCATCGAGCGCGTTATCGAGCGTCCAGTTGCTCAGCCTACAGTAGAGCGTCCACAGCGCCCAGTACAGACTCAGCAACCAGAAAAGGAACCTCTCCGTCGCGAGGTGTTCTTCCCTGTAATCCGTAGCGTCAACATCCCAGCCGACCAAATGGGTAAGGTGGAAGATGTTGCAAACTACCTCAAGAAATACCCACAGGCAAAGGTTACCGTAACAGGTTATGCCGACAAGAACACTGGTAACCCAACCATCAACCAGGGATATTCTGAGAAGCGTGCACAGGCAGTTGTTGATGCCCTCACAGGTACTTACGGAATCGATGCAAGCCGCATCGTCAAGGTAGCAAAGGGCGACACTGAACAGCCATTCAGCAACAACGACAGCAACCGCGTCAGCATCTGTATCGCTGAATAATCAATCAGAACGTTAAGCTCATAAAAGGCTTGTTCTGCATCCGTGTCGAACTGTATGAGTCGGCCACGAAGACGGGACAAGCCTTTTTATTATAAATGATAACCTCATATCACGCAACCGATATCACTGCACCGCAAGACCGATGTCACTGCACCGCAAGACCGATGTCACTGCACCGCAAGACCGATGTCACTGCACCGCGAGACTGATGTCACTGCACCGCGAGACTGATGTCACCGCACCGCACGACTGATGTCATCGCACCGCGAGACTGATGTCACTGCACCGCGAGACTGATGTCACTGCACCGCGAGACTGATGTCACCGCACCGCAAGGCTGATGTCACCGCACCGCGAGACTGATGTCACTGCATCGCGAGACTGATGTCGATTCATCACTAAACAGACACAACACATCATTAATAATCTATCAATAAGTATCAACCAAGACATGAAAAAACTCTTTGCATCTGCAATGCTTGCAATCGTGGGCCTGACAGCGAATGCTCAGCTCACCGGCAGTGGCTACTACCGAGTCTACAACTATGGTTCGAAGAACTATGTGTGGGTTTGCGACAACACGGGTAGCATTAACTATGTTGCCGGTTCGGCCGACGTGGGAGCCATGCAACTATGGCCCGACCTCGAGCGTTCAGTGTCGGCACCTGCATCCGTACTTTACTTTGATAGCAAAGGCAACAACCACTGGGACATCCGTTCACAGTCGACAGGCATTTATCAAATCATAAAGCGCAGTGTCGAGATAAAGTCCAAGGGTACATCGGGCGGACTTTATTTCTACGAACTCAGTGCCACCGAGAGTGGACTGACCGTCTACCTCACCGACGACGGCAAATGGAGTTCGCGCGTAGAATACACATCGCTAGGCTCACACGGCACCGGCACTTACCGCCGTTGGATTGTGGTGCCCATCGATGTCAACACAGACAATTACTTCGGAATCGCACCAACCATACATATAGGCGACAAGCACTACGCACCATTCTATGCCGATTTCCCATTCTCGTTTGCTTCGGCAGGCATGAAAGCATATTATGTAAGCAAAGTCGATGGTGATATAGCAGTGATAAAAGAATTGACCTCGAGTGTCATTCCTGCTTCCACACCTTTGCTCATCGAGTGTTCGTCGGCCAATCAGAGCGACAACCGCCTCAATCTGCTTACTGGCTCACATGCCAAACCATCGGACAACATGCTCGACGGAGTATATTTCTGCAACGAGTTCCGCAACACATCAAAGGATGCCATCACAGCCTTCGATGCTCAAACCATGCGTGTATGGAACGTCAATGCAGCAGGCAAACTGGTGTTGAGCGATAAGACCGACTTGTTGCACTCCAGCTGGTTCACCAGCGACCTTAATCCCTACCTCAATGCCAATCAGTCGTTCCTGCCCGTTGCTGCGGGAACTCCTTCCGAGTTACGACTCATGACCGAGGAGGAATACAATAACCGCGAGATAGCTGTCACTTCGCTTACCATCAGTGCCACCCAGATAACCGGTACTGTCAATTCAGCACCTGTTCAACTCACCGTCACTGCAAGTCCCGACAATGCAACCAACACCTCCGTTACCTGGACATCGACCAACGAGGCTGTTGCCACTGTCGACAATCAGGGCTTAGTAACCCTCAATGCAGTGGGCGAGGCCGTCATCACAGCTACAGCCAACGATGGCAGTGGTGTCACAGCTACATGCAAAGTGACAGTCACCCCGGTGCTGGTAGGTAAGATAACACTCACAGCCGAGTCGCTCAGTCTTCGTCCGGGCGAAACATCACAACTTGTGGCCACTGCTGAACCGGCAAATGCAGCCAACAAAGCCGTCACATGGACTTCGAGCAACACGTCGGTAGCTACTGTTTCGGCCGATGGAGTTGTGACCGCAGTTGCAGGCGGCACGGCTGTCATCACGGTCAAGGCGGCCGACGGTTCTGAAATCTCTGTCACATGCAGTGTGACCGTTGTGCCCTATGCAGTTTACGATACCAACCACGACGACAGTATCGACACCCAGGATGTGCTGGCCATCTACGAGTATATGCAAACTGCCAACCCATCCGACATCAATCCCCTCTACGACGTCAATCGCGACGGCCATGTCGACACTCAAGATGTACTCCTGATTTACGAGCAAATGCAGGAGTTGTAACCATAAAGCTGCTTGTATATTAACTGCATACACCGATTGTGTATGTGTACGAGGGTCCTACACATCGTGCAGGACCCTCCTTTTTTGTGTGATGTTTCAGTAAAGACTGGTCCTTGTATGCCAAAAAGTGTTAAAACGTAGTTTTTTTTGTCGCATATCATAGTTTTTTTCCATATCGTTGTTATGTATGCGATAAAATGCGTATATTTGCCATGCCTATAAATCAAAACCATCAAAGCAATGAAACAACTGCTATGCCTTTTATGTTTATGCCTGTCATCGTGTGTTGGCACTTTGTATCATGTCGATGAGACTTATGTCGACTATCAGGCTTCGCTTGCCGAGCGTTATGGCATCAAGGTGTCTTTCCCTGACGAGATGGTGACTTACAGCCGTGAGTCCGACCCCGACCACATCATCAGTTTTGCCCGGTCGAACAACTTCGACTGCCTTTCGCCCCTCTTCCATGCGGGTCCCATGGTGCGCCTCGACGAACATTGTGTTGTCATCCTGCCCGATGATGCTCACATGTCGTCCTACCTCACCGACAACTTCCCTATGTATATCCCCGCCGGTGTTTCGGGATATGTGTCTCCGTTTGCGGCCATGACTGTCTACAATCGTGGCGGCGTGTGGAGCAAGTTGTTTTTCAGTACCGACGAGCTTCCTGTGGTTCACGACAAGAGCCTGATTGCTCAGTGGCCCGACTCGCGTCCGCGTCCGGAGGTGACCCCTTCCGAGCTAAAGGACTGGCAGCAGGTCAACAAGGAATACATCGACGAGAGCCTCGCAATACGTAACGATGTGCCAGCTACCCGTGCCACCAATGCCGATGCGTTGTATCAGGTTCGTATTTTTGCGCCCAGAGCCCTCAAGTGCCATGATTCTAAGTGGAACGACATATTCAACGAGGTGAACACTTGCCTGTACGGTGTCGATTTCTACAAGAGCGACCGCCATTGCTTCTTTGGCATGCTCGTGCTCTTTGAACATCGATCCGGAGTAACGATCGACGACTATCTTGATGTCATCAGCCGATATGTGTCGTTCGACCCTCAGTTTGAATCGGCCGATTAGTTTCGCTTTTTCCTCAGTTGCCTATATGCGGTAAACGACCGGTGTTGTTCTCGCGCGCGCGTATATATATAAGAATGTACGCGCGCGAGGCTTGTTTTTTTGTTCGCCTCGTGGCGTGAAATCGTGTGTAGTTGTCCGTAGTGTGTTGCGGGTGTATGTAAGATTTGCTGCGAGCGTATGGATGTTTTGCTGGGAAAGTATTGGAGTTTTGTTTCGAGTGTATGAAAGTTTTGTTGCGAGCGTATGGATGTTTTGCTGGGAATGTATTAAAGTTTTGTTGCGAGTGCGTAATAAAAAGCCTGCGAGTGCACGGAAGTTTTGCTGCGAGTGCGGAGTAATTCTTTAATTTGCGACGTAAATTTATTAATTTTCGGTG
>CAMVDC010000088.1 GCA_947166155.1 uncultured Prevotellaceae bacterium
CCTTGATATCCGTGGGTATCATCCTGTCCGCCGGTGAAGTCGATAGCAGTCATGCCACGATGCGGATATACAGTTTCACCAAGTACTGGGTTAGAGTAGCTGTCGACAAATACTGCGTTGGCATTGAACATAACGCTGTTGCCATATACGCCATTGCGGAAGTATGCCGGAGCACGGTAAACGCGGTTCTCGCTTCGGTCGGACACGTCGTTGATGAGGAGTCCGTGCTTCGAGTTGTCGACGTCTTCGCCACTGCCTGTGGTATGGCTCTTAGCTATAGCTTGTGGGTGAGTGGCGTGTGCGATTGGGTTACCGCCTGCATCGTTGAAGATATCGTATGTCAGCTTCTGTCCGAAGAACATGTAGTCGTCGGGATAGATTGGCAGGTATCCGTGGGCTGCCGAGAGACGCAAGTCGGCCTTCAGAGGTTTACGTCCGTCGGAGAATCGGAAGTCGCCATCGTCGAAGTACTTCTCGACATAGCCTACCTTGCCGCCGCCATTTAACTTGTCGAATCGAGCGTAGTCGGTATCGGCGTAGTTGATGGTGTAAATCATGTTAGGATATGTTGGTATGTATCCTGTGTCGTCTGGTTTCTTACCGTTGACGTCGTTGATCTGGGCGGCCTCGGTGTCCTTAACCAATGTTCCATCAGGCAGACGGAATAAGAGGTTGTCGTTGATGGTGCCGTCGGTCTTACCTCCGTTGAGACGGTAACGGGCCTCGAGGTAGTAGCGGTTGAGGTCGTATGCCACGGCTCCGTTGACGAAGTGCTCGACTGGACGTGACTTAACCTCTATAGCATCAGCTCCGGTCCATGGAGTGAATGCATTAGTTTGAGGATAATAGCTATTGATTACCCTGGTGTGTGAATCGCCTAACTCAGGATTAGCATATACAGCCTTGCCTGTTGGTGTGGCTGATGTCCAAACCCATGCATTCTCGATACGTCCGCTACCAGTGTTGGCAACACCTCCGGCAGTGAACGATCCCATAACGCCGAGGTTGTAGACGCGTCCGCAGAGTTTTCCGAAGAGTGAGTTGCTGAGGCCGGTGATGGTGTTACCGTTGCCATGGAATATACCACCGAAGCAATGACTGTCATCGCCAAGCGATGTCCACGTCGGGAGTTTAGTTGCCACTTCGTTCTGGAGGAAGAACTCGAGGTTCTTAGCACCGGTGATGGTGCGCGACTGTCCGTCGACTTCAGTGTTGTATTCTGTTCCGAAGTCGCCGTTCACGAGCGACCACATACCCTGCATTGCATCGAGTTCGTTAGCATAGGTTTCTGAATTCAATGTGATGCTGTTGCCGTTTGTGTCGCTGTTGCGGCTGTCGATGTAGATCTTCGGGTCGCGGTCGTTGTCGCGGTGGTTGATATACATGTGGTGTGGGTCGGTGATGACGTCGGCCATGCGCTGGTAGTTGGCTACATGCACAGGCACTGGGTCGGAGAATGTCTTACCCATACGAGTGAGTGCATAGTATGCCACATAGTGGCCGTTCTGGTAGAAGTAGAGCGGCTCACCACCGTTGACGTATTCACGTCCGTTGCGGTGACGCTTAGCATACTCTTCGGTAGGATAGATTTCCCATCCACCACCAAGAATTGGGAATGCACCTTCCTGGATGGTTGGTATGTCGAGACCTACGGTTTCGAGTGGGAGCACGAGTTCCGGCTCTTTGAGTTTACCGATAACCGGAGTACCGCTGAGGAACTTGATGCGAATGTTGACGATGTGTTTCTCTACACGTGTCTCAAACTCTGTACCGTCGGCATTGCTCTCGGTGTAAGTATACTCGTAGATAGCCGTCACATATCGGTCGCGCTGCAGTGCGTTGATATCGGCAGTTACCGGCACATAGAGGGTGGTCTCCTCAACAGGTATCTCGCCCGCGATGTCGAAGTGCAGCTGATAGTTTGGAATGCCCATCATAGTGGTTTGGTCAATGACTGTACCAAGTGGCACTTCTGTGTTAACAGCATAATTATTTCCTGAAATATCAGTTACGGCAGATGAGCTACCGCCACTCACATTTCCATCATTTGCACCTGCTATATAGTTCTCTGTACAGAAGTAATATGTGCCAGCACCCTTTGCGCGTGGGATTATCACTTGCTCTACATTACCCTGTTGCAGTGTTCCTAATGATGTGAATTCGGAATGAGTTATAGACATACCGGCATTATACATCTTGCCAGCGACATCGAACGTATTCTTAACGATGAATGTGTGGTAGTTGCCATCACTCCAGTTATTACCGTCTTTGTCCTTGAGGTGGGCATCGCTCACAGCGAAGTCTGCATAATACTTACGGTCGTTAGGCAGGCTTTCGTATTCGTCGTTGTTGAGTTTCACTCCCATCGACACGGTCTTGTTTGGTTCATCCTTCACATATGTGAACTGGTCGGCAGCTTTATCGGAATTGAATGTAGCAGTATAGTCAAGACGTGCGTATGTAGAATAGAGTGGTGCTCCGGTCTTGTCGAATACACTGATGGCATTATTATGGTTGGTGCCACCAACTTGACTTATATACCTTGTATAATCAGCATAGCTGTCATAAGCAAACGAATTACCTCCACTATGGTAGTCTTTGTAGAGCAGGAGGTCGAGTGCATCGTAGTTGTATGAGAAGTAGGCACGTTCCTGATCCAACAACTGGCCATAGTCAATGGCATTGTAGTTATGGTCTTTCTCATAATACTTACCGCCCCATGAGCCGTCCTTCATACAATAGTATGCGGGCTGGAACTTACCTTTTACTTCGGGACTCCAGCTATTATAGTCAGATTCCGGCACCAGCTGGTTGAGCACTCGGTAGTCGCCAGGAGCTACAAGGACAGTGCTCACACAGATGTATGCAGGTTTGATGTAATCGGCTTTGTCGCTGTTTTGAATACCATTGTAAACCGATTGCGGAATAGATGTTCCCTTGGTATACGTCTTGTGTTCTCCGCTCGAAAGTCTAACCTCACAATCCTTATCTACAACGTATGCAGGTTCAAATGCAGCCTGAGTGCCGGTACTTACGTGCCCCGTCACTTGGTCTTCCATTTTAAATACATTGTGTGATATCACATCGTCGCGATAGAAGTAGTACTGTCCGTAAGTTCCTGATGTATTACATTTGAATGTAGCACTCTTCACGTATGCTTTTGCTAATGCTTCCTGCTCAGTAGGAGTCAACGAATTGTAAGCATCAAGATACTGTGCTTTCTTGATTGGGTCACCAGTTTGGTCAACCAGGTGTCGATAGTAATCGTCCCACTTCGATGGGTTAGACATATCGAGAGTGAGCACATATCCGTTGTCACGGCTTACTTCGTTGGCAACACTGAACATATCGCCAGCTTTGACATGGGCACCAAAGACATCAGTACCCGATTCATCACTCGCAATGCTGTTGTACTCGCTGATGTTGATTGCCTCGCCTGGGTAGTAAGTACGCGAGCCAAGTGTGAACTGAGCCTTACATACCATGACGTCGGTGTCCTTCACAAACATGGCACGCTCAGCATTTGAGGCATTATACCAGTCCCAATAGCTGATTGGGTCGCCCTGTCCGTAGGTCTTGACGATAGCGTTGCTGACGATTGATATAGAGTCGGATACTGACTGTGTCGGATCTTCTGCATTATACGACTTGAGTTTCAGGTTTGCCGGGTTGGCATAGAGTCCTGGTATCACGTTGAGCAGACGCAGTTTGGCATTGCCCTGGATTGACATGGTGAGTGGTATCGACAGCTCGGTGTTGTAGGCATCGGCACCACCTGTATAGGCCGAAACAAGTTGCTCGTAGACGTAGAACTCACCACGTATGAACCAATAGTGTGCTGGCGATGCAGTTGCGCCCACATACTTCTTGGATTCTGGGAAGCAGTCGTCGAGAATGCGCTTTGGCTGTGCATGCACGAAGTTGCCCGATGTCTGCATCTCGTCGGCATCGGTTGCAGGAGCGTAATTAAATGCACGGTTGGTTACCAAGTTCTTGTTTGCATCTGAAAGCACCTTTGCATAGGTTGCTGTATAGGTTGGTACACCGTGTATGTTCTTAGCATATACATATCCACCACCTTCGCCTGTGCTCACATTGAGCAGGTCGAGCTCAACTACACCGGTGATAGGTCCGTAGTTCTTATTTCCACTGGCATCGAGGTCTTTCACTATTTCGAGGTAAACACCCGAAGCAAGTGCTACCTTGTTGGGCGACGTACCATCGTTGCGGTTGTTCAGATTCAGGTGAGCCTGTTTCCAGTCATAGTATGTAGTTGTTCCGTCTGCCTCAAAATCAGTTCCGGTACTGGTAGTTTCACGTTTAGCAGCTCCGGCACCGGCAAAGTGGACGTCGGATGTGACACCACCAAGGAACTTCACCACATTGTAGATACCGAAGTAGCATCCGTGTTTCTGTCCTAACTGATTGTTTTGATTGAGCGAGAGTTCACCCACACGGTTGATGGTGTAGTTGGTGTAGTCGGCTTCAGCCTCATCCTGAGCGCGGTCGATAGCACCGTGGAGCACGAGGCGGCTACCCTTGATTCCGCAGAAGTCGCAACGCTGAACGGTGTTGATATATCGTCCCTCGTTGATAATTGACTGACCGGGCTTCCAATACTCTGTAGTTTTATACTCGTCGGCCAAAGTATTATATATATCGGTCAATATCACGTCGCCCACTTCATAAGCATCGTGAGCTTTCTGACATTCGAAGCGAGTGATATAGAACGACTGCTGACGTGGGGTAAGTTGAGTAAATTCCTCACTATTGAGTGATCCCGACAATGAGTAGTAGTCGGTACCATAGTTGGTGATGTTGAGTTCGCGGTATCCATCGACGAATGTGAGGTTACCGTCGCCATAGAGACCACCGACTCCGCTACCACCGATCGAGATAAGGTCGCGTCCGTAGATATCGATAACCGAAGCGGTAGAGTTACCATATACGGTTTTCGAGAACGCCATGATCTTATCCGAACCGGCCGATACGTTACCACCGGCAAACACGGCATTGTAGATGACGATACCCGACTGGTCGACTTTGGCCCATGTAGGCTTGTCGCTGTCGTCTCCAGTCAGTTGGTCAAGAACGGTGTTGGGGATGAAGTCGCCCTTATGATATGTGTTTCCACCTATGGTTACATCCTCCAAAGCCTTACCATATACCTTGACTTCTACGCGGGTATCTTCGGAGAGCTTCTTTGGTGATGCTGAATAGTCTTCATAATACCAGCCTTCGTCATTTCCATCTCCACGAGTTCCATGCTTATCGTACTGGCTATACACAAATCCTACGTTACCACCTCCGAATACGTTGCCGTATCCTTTGGCTACACCGTCGCGGGTACCGATGGTTCCGTAGTGTATGTTGACATCGGTCTTACCGAATACGTATCCGTTGGTGTTGCCAGCCGACTTGTCTTCGGTCTTCCAGTTGTTGAATCCACGGCCACCGCCGAATACATCGCGCAGCACATGACCGCCCCACATAGTGACGTGAGTTTCGCCTGGCTTATAAATTGTACGTGTGCCCGACGATATAGCACCACGACCAATGGTTGCAATTTCGCCACCACCATACATACTGTTACGTATGATTCCGTTCCACAATTTTACGTTGGCAATATCGACATCTGAGTTGGCAGCATATCCACCACCGAAGGCATTACCTGCCTCGTACATGATGTTGTCACCCACGTTGTCCTGGTCGATTTCTTCTACATAGAAGTATGACTCACCCGTCAGGTCGTCGTCGGCATCCATGGCAACATACTTGATATTGCCGCTCTCGGTTTCTATCTTGTAGTAGTTCTTCTCCGATTCTGTGATGTCGTCCTTGTGCTTATATCGATATCCCACAAGTCCGTTAAAGATATTCAGGTTGGCAGTTCCACGAACCACACCACCTTCACCACCGGCGTATGCATTACGTGTGATGGCAGGTACCCCGTTGTAAAAGTAGTACTCGTCCTCGTCGAGGGTGGGGTCCAAAGCATATGCCTCTGTATATCCAGCAGCGATGTCGGCTTCGGGACGACCAATGATGACATTGGTTTCACCAAGCACATCACCAGTGATGGCTGTGGTCGATGAGTTGTGTCTACCTACAGGGCCATCCCATCCACCGCCATACACGTTACGAGCCATACCACCCTTGATGTAGGCAGTAGATGAAGCGGTAAATGATTTGAGTCCGAGTGTGTCTTGCACTGCTCCGGTGGTACCTGCTGCATAGAGGTCCTTATTGACGATTCCGCCAAGCAGGTCGATGTATGAAGTACCGCTAACCACGGCGGTAGTACCAGAACTTACGACAGATGGAGCTACATGGGCTCCAAGTCCGGCACCGTATGCATAGTTTACTACTTCAGCACCTCTATATATATGTACGTTGGAGTTGTACTTGCCGTTTGTTGATACATTGATATTGGGATTGCTGGTGCCATAATCAGCATACAGCTGGGTTGTATGTGCCAAGGCATTGTCAAGACCGCCGTGGTCGTAGCCTGCATCGGTTGTAGTATAGTCGCCTGGAATAGCGAGACTCCATCCGTTGGTAGCTGCAAATGATTCTGCAGACTGCTTATTATAAACGCTGCCAGCCTCACCACCACCATACGGTTCATATACCTTAGCATGGTCATTAAGGTTGACTTCGGTATATTGAGCCCAAGTGTCTTTACCATATCCGGCACCGAAGATGTTGGCATGTGTGAGTCCGTATGTTTTGTGTACATATTGCACTGGGGCGTTGATGTTGACATGAGTGTAGAGAGTGCGTCGATAGCTGTTGTTTCCGCCATAGATGGTGCGGCAACGGGCTGTGCTGCTATTGAAGTTTACGTTCGACTCATATACGTCGCACGGATACTTGTTACCCAAATCATGATCGTCGGCCGAAGCGACACCGTATGCACCTCCATATAGGTAGCTCATGTCGATGGTTGAACCTGCTGGCACGTTGACGATGGTGCGTCGGGTGAATCCCTGCTTGTAGCTTCCACCATATACATTGCTTATGCTACCACGAGCGAGGTCGATGACCGCAGCTGCAGTCACATCGCCTACTATGGCTTCGTTAGTGCGTACGGTGGCAGCCGGTTTTGTCATACCCACACCGCTGTAGTCGCCTGCACCGAATACTTCGAGTGAAGCGAAGTTCTCAATGTCCTTGGGGATGTCGATGAGCACGTAGCTGTTGTCTTGCAATGCGTCTTTGTCGCGCTCGTTGTAGAATCCTTGTCCGGCACCATAGACGCGTTTCACTGCACTGTTGTCGTCGTTCTCGGGACGGAAGTTGACGAATGCATTGCCGATGGCTGGCTTCACGAAATCGCCGATTGGCGCGCCACTGGCGTCAGTGTATTCAGAGTAGTAGGTCTGATTTGTGTAGTCGTAGGCTGCCTTGGCTCCACCGAATATGTAGTTGGCCTTGCCTTTGGTGTATTCCACGTAGGCTGCTGCTGTGAGCAATGTTTTGTTGTAGACCATGCCCGCAGCTTCGGCGCTCACACGCGACTCAAACGATTTTGTGCCTTTTATCTTGCCGCCGAAGTCGTTGGCACCGTAGATGTTGTTGGTTATGGTTGGTATGGTGGCTGCGTCAGCCTTACCCACGTATGTCTCGGCATATTCCTCGATGTCGGCATTACATGCACCGCCGATTACGTCGTAGGCAGTTCCGCCGATGAGCTTGACAGTGGTATGTCCGGTGACAGGACCTTCGAATCCACCACCATATATCTTGTCTGCATTACCTGCAAGGAGGTTGATTTCGGTGCTGTATGGGGTTTGGATGGTACCGGTGCGAGTGCCGTCGGTGTCTCTGTCCAGATTGCCCACAACTCCCATTTCGCCACCGCCGAAGACTTTGACGATATCGGCAGCATCGGATATGTTGACAATGGTGTTGCCCCATATCTCGGAGTCCTCGCCATAGCCGGCACCGAAGACACTGAGCGCGGTGTTGAGCACTGAGTCGCGATGAACAGTGAGTTCTTTTACATCTGTTCCATTAGCAATAGCCCTTGTATCTGGTGATAATGCATCGGCCTTGAGGTTGATGGTTACACCACCATTGATGTATCCACTCTTGTAGCATCCGCCATATATATTACCGCCGATGAACATGTTTTCAGCGGTCTTGTTCCAGTCGAATGAATAGGTGTTGTCCGCAGCATTGTAGGTGAGCTTGCGTGGCTCGAGCTTGAGTCCGTCGATGGTGATTGTAACCTTTGTAGGTGTATTTTGAGTAGTGAGTCCTCCTTCGTGGAAGGCATTGTAGTCACTCTTTGCTACGTTGGCATCGTTGCATCCTCCCACGAGTTTATCGAAGATGACAAGGCTGTTGAGGAAGCTGACTTCGAAATATCCTTCGGCCGACATACTACCTACGTTTCCACCGCAATAGATTGACCCGACCTTGGTGCTGAATGGTACATATCCTTCATCGAAGCTGACATTGGGCTTGATGGCCACCTCTACACCACGCATATATTCTTCGAAGTCGGTGGTCTTTTTGAGGTCCATCTGGCTGAAGTCGGGAGAAGTCTCTGCATACTTCTGCAGGATGGGTATTTCGTTTTCTGTCCATACCGATGTTGATGGGTTTTGCTTCAGCTCCCTTACGGTGCCTCTCACCATGTTCTCGCCGTTCGATCCGAGGAACATGCTGTTGGCAATGACGTAAGAGCCGAACTGCAGGTGTGCCTTGATGCTTGTGTCGTCGAGGTCGCCACCGATTTTACGCAGTGTGGCACTGTTGCCACCGCAATATACTGCACCACCGATGTAGGTGGGGTTCGACTCGCTATCGCCTGATATGTGTACCCATGTATTTTCTACGTTCGGGCGGTGCATGTTGAGTGCCTGTGCCGAGGATTTGCCGGCTGGTATTTCGTAATAGAAGTCGCCATACATCTCGTCGGTCTTGAGCGAGGCATTGTCGGTGTAGGGGTATGAGCCGTTGCCACCACCATATACATCGCCTATGATGCTGCTGTGGATTTCGAGTTGCGAACCGCCATACACGTTGCCCGACACGTCGTTACCGCCATACACGTTGGTAATCTTGCCGGCAGTGACGAGAACCTTGGCAGAGTAGTTTTCCAGGAATTTATATTTAGTATCGATGGTCTCTTCTGCAACATCGATGTCAGTTCCCTTCTTGCTTTCGGGGTCTACATCTGCCATTCGGCATCCACCATACACGTTGTTGATGGTCATATTTGGTTGTTGCAAGGTGAGCAGTATGCCGTCCTTATTGGTCATGTTGCCCTGGTTGCCACCGCTGTAGAGGTTGTTGATGGTTCCCTGCATCATGTGCCATGTGGGTCGGATGTCCATCGTGGCGAGGTTGTTGCCACCAAACACGCGTATGAACTGGTATTTGTTGGTGAAGGTGGTGAGGTTGATGCCCATGGCATACAGACGTGTATCGTTGACAATTGCACCAGTCGTCATACCTGCAGTAGTTATCGCGTCGTTATTGTCGATACAGATATCGGTATTTTTCACAACCGTTGCATTGTTGCCACCACCGTAGGTATAGCCGTAGGTACCGCCTGCAAGTTCGATATATACTTTATCGACTGTAGGCAATGAGAGACCGGAGAATGTTGTTTTCGACTCATCGACATCGGTGGTTGATGAATCGTCAGTTTCTCCATTATCGATGGATAGTTTCCAGTTGCTACCATCGGTTGTGTCGTATGTATAAGCACCGTTGCCGCCGCCGAAGAGCTGACCTACAAAGACGTGCTTGCCGTCTGTTGTAGGTGTGGCCTGTACGAATGCGTTGTAGGTATTGTCGATACCCGTTGTCACCTTTGGTGTGAACGGCAGGGTGAGGGCTGATGCTTTTGTCCAATTCCAGGTTTCGGATGCTTGTGCTGTTCCCGATATATCGTTACCGCCATACACTCCGTTGATGATCATGTTGTTCAAGGCATTTGCTCCGTCGATATTCACGTAGCTGTATCCGAAGATATTTGCCATGCGTGCACCTGCAAACACATTGCCGTTGAAGTCGCCGCCCCGGAGCAACACCTTGGTGGTACCCATGAGGTCGGCCTGGTTGCCGCCACCATACACGTTTTGCATGATGTGTCCGTTGGTTACAGTCACATTACTTCCACCAAAGACGTATGCCGACTCTCCATCGCCTGCACCGAACACGCCTCCGTGGATGGTACCAGTCCAGTCCTTACCATCAATCTTACCACCAATCTGTGTGGTGGCTCCGGTGATGATTACATTGGTCTTACCATACACACGGCCGTTCTCGCCACCGCCGAACACGGTGCGGATCTGACCGCTGTTGATGGTGACTGCCGTGACATCAGTTGGGTCGCCAATCAGCGTGACTGATGCTTTATCGGTAGCATTGGTAGCCGTAGTGTTGGCTGTACCTACTGCTCCTTCCTTACCACCTCCATACACGTCGCCGCCTATGGTGAGGGTCTGTCCTGATGATTGTGAATATACAGGTGTTGATGTCAAAGCGAGCGCCAGCAAGAGCAGGCCTGCTTTGCTACGCTTCAAATTGAATATGTGGGTTGGTTGCATCTTGTGCATATATATTATTGTAGTTATTTGTTTCGGTTTTCAGCCACATGCCCTGGAGGGCTCTGTGGAGGGGTTGGTTTGTGAGTGCGCGGTCTCGGGGCTGAGAGTGCGCGGTCGCGGGGCTGTGAGTGCGCGGTCGCGAGGCTGTGAGTGCGCGGTCGTTTTCAGCTGTCGCTACAGCTTGTTTGTTCCGCCCAGCCTGGCAATACGCTTTAAGGTGTCGTCAGCTTGATTGTCGGGTTGTCGAGGTCGGGGTCGGCCAACTGATATAGATATGTTGGGTTGATGGTGAGGTTGATGGTGTATTTCTCACCACGGTTGATTGACGAGATGTTGGGCACCTTGTTGCGTGCCGTACATCCTCCGCGCACCAGGGTTTTGCCATCGGGCATGTAAACATCGTAGGTAACAACGATTGAGAATGTATTGACTATACCATCGATGATGGGTGCAAAAAATCCTG
>CAMVDC010000089.1 GCA_947166155.1 uncultured Prevotellaceae bacterium
TGCAGAGCCATACCGATGCAGCAGCAAGCCATGGTGAGCTCGGCTACACCAGCCTGGAAGAATGCGCCCGAGAAGTCGCCCTTAGTGAAGGCGTGAGTCTTCTTGAGGAATCCGTCGGTCTTGTCGGAGTTGCTGAGGTCGGCCGATGCACAAATCATGTTTGGCACTTGCTGTGCAAGTACGCTGAGCACTGCTGCGCTGGCTGAACGGGTGGCATCGTTGGCCTTCTGCTGAACGGCTGTCCAGTCAACCTTTGGTGCTGCACCGCTGAACCACTCGGCCTGCTGTACGGCCTTGTCGGGGTTGGCTGCTGCCCATGCGGCTTCTTCTGCATAGCGTGCGGCGCAGATGCCCTTCAGTTCTTCGGCACGGCGTGCATAGAGGTCCTTCACGTCGTCGAAGATTACGAATGGATCGTCAGGGTTACCACCGAGGTTGGTGATGGTGTTGCGGTAAGCATCGCCGCCGAGAGGTGCACCGTGGGTCTTGCAGTTAGCTTCGTAAGACGAACCGTCGTCTTTGCGAGCGCCCTTACCCATGATACACTTACCGATGATGAGTGCCGGCTGACCCTTTACGGCCTTTGCCCACTCGATGGCTTCACGAATCTGTGCAGCGTCGTTTCCGTTGATTTCCTTCACGGCCCAACCCAGTGCGCGATACTTGGCAGCGGTGTCTTCGTTCATCACTTCCTTGGTCTCGGTCGAGAGCTGGATGTCGTTGGAGTCGTAGAACATAACGAGGTTGTCGAGTCCGAGCACACCTGCGATGCGTGCACCGCCCTGGCTGATTTCCTCTTCGATGCCACCATCAGAGATGTATGCGTAGATGGTTTCCTTGTCGAATGTAGGGTTGCCGGTATGTGCAGCGAGGAACTTAGCAGCGATGGCGGCTCCGATGGCGAACACATGACCCTGTCCGAGTGGACCTGATGTGTTTTCGATGCCACGAGCAACTTCGAACTCAGGGTGACCAGTTGTTGGTGAGCCCCACTGACGGAGTTGTGCCAGTTCGTCGAGCGAGAACTTGCCGATGAGTGCCAGCTGAGAGTAGAGCATTGGAGCCATGTGACCAGGATCGAGGAAGAAACGGTCGCGACCAACCCACTCTGGTTTCTCGGGGTCGTATTGCAGATATTCAGAATAGAGTACGTTGATGAAGTCGGCACCGCCCATAGCACCTCCAGGGTGACCAGACTTAGCCTTCTCAACCATTGATGCAGCCAGGATACGTATGTTGTCGGCTGCGTGGTTTAATACTTGAATGGAATTTGCCATTTTGTTGTTTTATATGTGAATAATACTTATAGCTTGTGATGAGCTACTGCTGCCTGCTCGATTGCGAGGTCAGCCTTATAGTTCTCGAGATAGCGGTTGAAGCCTTCCACATCTTCAGGGGTTGGCGATACCTCAACACCTGCATTGCCTGCGAAGACTACCTTGTCGAGATAGTCGGCGAGGTTGAGGTGGTCGGGGTTGTTGACCACATAGGATGCGAGCAGGGCGATACCCCATGCACCACCTTCGCCTGCAGTCTCCATTACAGAGATTGGCGAGTTGAGGGCAGCAGCCAACATGCGCTGACCAACTCCCTTGGTGGTGAAGTAACCGCCGTGGCCGGTGATGCGGTCAACCTGTACGTGTTCTTCCTTGAGCAGGATATCGTTGCCGAGTTTCAGCACTCCGATGGCTCCGTAGAGGTGGGCACGCATGAAGTTGGCGAGGTTGAACTTGTCGTTAGCAGAACGAACGACGAGTGGACGTCCGTCGGCCAGACCTGTCACTGGTTCGCCCGAGATGTAGTTGTAGGAGATGAGTCCGCCACAATCAGGGTCGCCCTTGAGTGCGATGTTGAAGAGACGTGTGTAGAGTGTGTTGGTGTCTTGCTCAACACCGAGCAGCTCGGCATACTCCTTGAATATCTTCACCCATGCGTTGATGTCGCTGGTGCAGTTGTTGCAGTGTACCATTGCCACGAGGCTACCGTCGGGTGTGGTTACCATGTCGATCATCTCGTATGGCTTGGAGAGTTCTTTCTCGAGTACGATCATAGAGAATGATGACGTACCGGCACTCACGTTACCTGTGCGTTGCTTCACTGCGTTGGTGGCTACCATGCCTGTGCCTGCATCGCCCTCTGGTGGACAAACAGGTATGCCTGGTTTCAGATGACCCGAGATGTCGAGCTTCTGTGCACCGGCAGGTGTGAGGAAACCTGCGTTTTCGCCTGCTACGAGCGATTTTGGCAGAATGTCGAGCAACTTCCATGGATAGCCCTTTGGCTCGATGAGCTTGTCGAAACGTGCTACCATCGTGGCGTCGTAGGTCTTGGTCTTTGGGTCAACAGGTATCATGCCCGATGCATCGCCCACACCGAGGACTTTCTGACCGGTGATCTGCCAGTGGATGTATCCTGCCAGGGTGGTGAGGAAGTCGATATCCTTCACGTGCTCTTCGTTGTCGAGTATGCACTGATAGAGGTGTGAGATGCTCCAACGCAGAGGAATGTTGTAGTTGAAGAGCTCGGACAGCTCGGCTGCAGCCTTGCCTGTGTTGGTGTTGCGCCATGTGCGGAACGGCACGAGTATCTCCTGCTTCTGGTTGAATGCCATGTAGCCGTGCATCATGGCACTGATACCGATTGCAGCAAGTGTCTCGATCTCGGTGTCGTACTGTTCGAGGACGTTCTTGCGAAGGTCGGCATAGCAGTCTTGGAGTCCGAACCAGATGGCCTCGATGCTATATGTCCACAATCCATCGACGAGCTGGTTCTCCCATGTGTGGCTTCCCTGTGCGATAGGGTTGTTGTCTTGGTCGATGAGGACTGCCTTGATTCGGGTAGAGCCGAACTCGATGCCGAGCACAGCCTTACCTTCTTGAATTACTTGTTTTGGGTTCATATCATAAATGAATTTATGCACAGAGAGCACAGAGGGGACAGAGCACACAGAGAGGGTTAGCCATTTACTCTTCTTCTTATACCATCAATGAGTCGTGGTACGTTGAAGTTGATAAGTAACCCCAAGTTCTTCTGTGTGAGTACGAGATAAGTCATGAGCTGGTGTTCATAGACAGGTGCTATTCTGTCGGTAGCCTTCAACTCTAATATGACTTCATTTTCGACTAAGAGGTCAATGACAAAAAACTTATTAGTTGCTTGTCCTTTATAATACAGCGGTAGGTGAACTTGTTGCTGTACTTTCAGACCTCTTTGTTCTAACTCCTCTATCAGACAGATTTCATATACTGATTCAAGTAATCCCGGTCCCAGAAATTTATGCACCTCAATAGCGGCGCCAATAATATTCTCGGATATCTTGTTCAGATACTCAATCCGCTCTTTGCTAATCATCTCTGTGTACTCTGTCTTCTCAGTGAACTCTGTGCTTTGATTTTACATCAAAGATTTGTTCAGCATGTAGTAAACCTCGTTCATCTGGAGGTCGTGCTTGAACTCGCTGATGGTTGTCTTCTTGTTGATCTTGACATATTCGATGCCGAGCATCTCAGCGAAGTCTTCCCAGTACTCTTCTGTGATGTCGTAAGAGAATGCGCTGTGGTGTGTACCTCCGGCAAGAATCCATGCTCCGGCGCCAATCTCGAATGTAGGCTGTGGTACCCAGAGTGCAGATGCAACAGGGAGGTTTGGCATTGGTTTCGGTTCGATGCACTCTACCTCTTGTGAGATGAGGCGGAAGCGGTTGCCGAGATCTACCACTGTGGCCTTGATACCGCGACCTACCTTCGATGTGAAGACGAGGCGTGCAGTCTGCTGCTTGCGGATACCGATACCGAGGAAGTGTACCTCGAGCTTTGGCTTATCGACAGCGATGAGTGGACATACTTCGAGCATGTGGCTCTGCAGACATGAACTGCGGTCGCCTGCGAAGTTGAGTGTGTAGTCCTCGAGGAATGAGCATCCTGTAGGCAGACCCTGTGAGATGACCCAGAGTGTGCGGTAGAGACATGCTGTCTTCCAGTCGCCTTCTGCACCGAAACCGATACCTTCGGCCATGAGGCGCTGTGATGCAAGACCTGGAATCTGGTCGAATCCGACGAAGTGTGGGTCGTTGATGTCAGCATCGCCGAGGTCGTCGAAGTTGGTTGTGAAGGCAGTTGCACCTTCGTCTTTCAGTACGCGACGCAGAGCGATTTCTGCCTTGGCTGCGTTCTTCACCTTCTCCCAATATACTTGTTCGCCGCTTTCGTCGATCTTGATTGTGTATTCCTTCTTGTATTCTTCAACGAGTGCGTCAACTTCAGCGTCGGTCACCTGCTTGAAGTATTCCATGAGTGAAGAAACAGGGTAGTAGTCAACATGGTAGCCGAGGCGCTGTTCGAACTCAACGCGGTCGCCGTCGGTCACAGCTACGTTGTTCATGTTCATACCGAACATGAGGCAGCGCACGTTCTTTGCGTCAGCAACACCGGCTGCAACGCGTGCCCATACTGCAATCTGCTTCTGTGCCTGTTCGTCTTTCCAGTAGCCGCAAACCACCTTGCGAGGTATGCGCATACGAGTGCAGATGTGTCCGAACTCGATGTCGCCGTGAGCACTCTGGTTGAGGTTCATGAAGTCCATGTCCATTGTTGCCCAAGGTATTTCGGCGTTGTATTGAGTGTGGAAGTGGAGGAGTGGCTTCTGCAGGTCCTGAAGTCCCTTGATCCACATCTTGGCAGGCGAGAATGTGTGCATCCATGTGATTACACCCACGCACTTTTCTTCGTTGTTGGCTGCCTTCATCACTGCCTCTACTTCTTTCGAAGAGTTGGCTGTACCTTTATACACAACCTTTACAGGGATGTTGCCTGATTCGTTGAGTCCTGCTACCATTTCCTTTGAGTGTGCATCGACTGCTACGACTGCATCACCTCCATAGAGCAACTGTGCACCAGTCACCCACCAAAGTTCTAAATTTTCAAAAGCTTTCATCTTGTTTAATTTTTTAGGATTATTAATGTTTATTGTTTATTGTTTATTTATTTATTGAATGATTCAGCTCTTAGTGCTTTTGTCCCTTCTGTCCATAATAAGCGTTGGGTCCGTGCTTGCGCATGTAGTGCTTCTCGATGAGGAGCGGGTTCATGGTGAGGCCTGGGTTGACGCTCATTGCCACGAATGCCATCTTGGCACATTGTTCCATCACTTTTGCATTATATACAGCGTTGTCTGGGCTGGTACCCCACGAGAATGGACCGTGGTTCTTGACGAGTACGGCTGGTGTGTGGTCGGGGTTGATGTGTCGGATGTTGAGAATTTCATCGACGATCACGTTGCCGGTCTCCAGCTCGTATTGTCCTTTCACCTCGGCTTCAGTCATGTCGCGGGTGCATGGTATGTCTTTGTAGAAATAGTCGGCGTGTGTGGTTCCGATGTTCGGAATGTCGCGTCCGGCCTGTGCAAAAGCAGTTGCATAGGTTGAGTGGGTGTGTACCACTCCTTGTATGTTGGGGAATGCCTTGTAGAGCACGAGGTGTGTCGGTGTGTCGGACGATGGGTTGAGGTCGCCTTCCACCACTTTTCCTGTCTCGAGGTCAACCACTACCATGTCGCTTGCTTTCATTTCGTCGTAGCTCACGCCCGATGGTTTGATTACTACGAGTCCTTTTTCACGATCGATACCCGACACGTTACCCCATGTGAAGATAACGAGTCCTTGTTTCACGAGGTCAAGGTTTGCCTTGAACACTTTCTGTTTCAGTTCTTCTAACATAGTTTGATATAGTTTAATACAATTTTAATTTCTTTCGCTTTTTTGTAGACATGCCGTCTGTAAGGTGTGTAGGCGATGCACGTTGTTGCATCATTTCTTCTTTCTAAAGATTGTAGTCAATCCACGGAAACGAGAAATCCTTATGCGTGTGCTGCCTTATGTCACCGTTGTTTCGGCCTTGTGTCACCGTTGTTTCGGCCTTGTGTCACCGTTGTTTCGGCCTTATGTCACCGTTGTTTCGGCCTTGCGAGACCGTTGTTTCGGCCTTGCGCGACCGATGTCATGAGCGGCTTTCGTGTTTAAGTATGTTTTAGAAAAGCTACACCTACTATATATAATAATAGGTGTAGCTTGTTCAGTGTGTTACCACAGGCAGATGTAGAGCACTGCGAGGATAACGATGATTCCGATTGCACCGACGTTGAATGTGGCGTTGGTCTTGAATATCTCGATATCGACACCGATCGACTTCACGTCTTCTACACGGTCCTTAGCATTTGAGCGGAGGTACCAGAAGAGGGTGAAGAACATGACGGTGAGGAAGAAGATAGTCTCGGCACCATAGTTGCGGCAGTTTTCGTCCATCATCATGATGATACCTGCAACGAGTGTGATAACTGAGAGGCAGAGCATGATGCTCGACCACTTGAGCTGCTTCTTCACTACATCGGCTGACAGCACTTCTGCTGGCTTGGTCTTCTTGCTCATCATTGAGATAGGGATGAACAGAGCCACGAGGCAGAGGAATACGTAACCCATGCGGATGAGGAACGGAACCTCAGGCAGAGCGAACTTGAAGATGATAGAGAAGAGGAATGTACCGATGGCTGCAACCACTGCTGCTGTGCCTGAACTGCGCTTCCAGAGCAGACCGAGTCCGAAGATGACTACGATACCTGGATATACGAAGCCTGAGTATTCCTGAATCACCTGGAATGCCTGGTCGGCACCACCCATGATTGGATATACGGCGATGAGGGCGATGAGGAGTGCAGAGAGTGATGTGATACGACCAACGGTCACGAGCTTCTTGTCGCTTGCGTTCTTGTTGATGAACTTCTTGTAAACGTCCATCGTGAAGATGGTAGAAGTAGAGTTGAACATTGAAGCGAGTGACGAGATAACTGCTGCTGCGAGTGCTGCGAATGCCAGACCCTTCACAACTGTCGGGGTGAAGTGGTGGATGAGGAATGGATAGGCCTGGTCTGGACGTGTGATACCGTTTTCAACCACGCCGCCAATCAGCTTCTCGTAGAGTTCAGGCTGCTGGTTCATGATGTAGAATGCGCAAACACCTGGGATACAAACGATGAACGGAATCAATATCTTGAGGAATCCGGCGAATACCATACCCTTCTTAGCTTCGTCGAGGCTCTTTGCAGCGAGACCCTTCTGGATGATGTACTGGTTGAAGCCCCAGTAGCCGAGGTTGGTGAGCCAGAGGGCACCTACGATAACCACGATACCTGGTATGTCGAAGTATGGGTCGTTAACTTTGGTGACCTCGCCTGTAACGGCATCTACAACATCATTATTTACGATGTTTGGATAGATTTCAGGCATACGATTGACTACGAGGTTGAAGTGCTTGTCGCCGTCAATCTGTCCCAGTTCTGAGTAAATCTTACCCAGTGCACCGAGTGCGCCGCCATCGACGTTGAGTTCGCCTGCGATGAAGTCGAGAGCGAAGTAGGCAGTGATGAGTCCACCACCAACGAGGAATGTAACCTGCATCACGTCGGTCCATGCCACTGATGCCAAACCACCGTAGATAGAGTAAACACCTGCGATAACGAACAGGATGAGGATGATGGTGAGCAGGGTCATATCGACTGGCATACCAAGGATGTTGCCTGGCACGTCTGGCAGACCGAGAATCATCTTAATGGCGATAGCTCCGAGCCATGCAACCGATGTAAGGTTGATGAACACATAGAGGAAAAGCCAGAAGATGGAGAATGCAAGACCCACACCCCAGTTGTAGCGGTCGCTCAGGAACTGAGGGATGGTGAAGATTCTCTTCTTAATCATGAGTGGGAGGAGGAACTTACCCACGATGATGAGTGCGAGTGCGGCCTGGAGTTCATAAGCTGCCATGGCGATACCCGACACGTAGGCAGAACCCGACATACCGATAAATTGCTCGGCTGAGATGTTGGCCGCAATGAGCGATGCACCCACTGCCCACCATGTCAGGGTGTTACCTGCAAGGAAGTAGTCGTTCGATGATTTCTCTTCGCCCTTCTTACTGCGTGAGAGGAATAGTCCAAGGCTCACCAGGATAACAATGTAGATGAGGACCACGATGTAGTCAATGGTCTCAAAGCCATTGTTTTTTAATGCTTCTAAAACGTTCATGTTTTAATTTTGATTGATTTGATTATTGATTAATGAATTAAGTTTGTTGCCTTGTATATATATATGATTTCGGAGTTCTCGGCCATGCGGTCGAAAACTCCGAAAACGTTTTATTCTACTACTGAGAATTTGAAGATACAAGTGTGTGCGTATGCATTTTCTTCGCCTGGCTCTACCCATGCGTTCGATTCAGCCCACTGCTTGTTTGGTGAGTCTGGATACTTCTGGGTTTCGAGGCAGATACCTGTGCGCTGCTTATATACGATTCCCTTCTTGCCGGTAACGGTGCCGTCGAGGAAGTTGCCAGTATATACCTGAACACCAGGCTGGTCGGTGAAGACCTCAAGACGGATACCTGTCTTTGGGCTTTCGAGACGAACTTGCACTGCTTCGATGTTGTTCTGGTTGTCGAATACCCAGTTGTGGTCGTAGCCGTTGCCGTTCTTCAGTTGCTCGTAGTCGAAGTTGTTGATTTCCTCGCCCACAGCCTTTGGCTTGCGGAAGTCCATTGGGGTGTCGGCTACAGGAATGATCTCGCCTGTTGTCATGTAAGTGCTGTCAACTGGTGTGAAGTTCGATGCAGCGATGGTGAGGATGTGGTTGGTGATAGGCTCGTTGGGGTCGCCGTTGAGGTTGAAGTAGGAGTGGTTGGTCATGTTGATGACGGTCTTCTTGTCGGTTGTGGCATAGTAGTCGATGGCCAGCGCGTTGTTGTCGTCGAGTGTGTATGTGACGAATGCCTCTACGTTGCCAGGGAAGTTGTTGTCGCCGTCGGGGCTGACAATCTTCAGTGTGAGCTGGTTGGCTTCCTTGTCGTAGCTGTCTACGTCATACACCTGATACTGCCATCCAAGTGGACCTCCGTGCAGACAGTGACCGAAGTTGTTCTGTGGCAACTGGATTGTCTCACCTTCTTCTGGAGTGATCTGACCCTGGTTGATGCGGTTGGCATAGCGGCCGATAGCAGCACCGAAGTCGGTGGTGTTGTTGAAGGGGAAGTAGTCTTCAGCCTTGTCGAAACCGAGCACAACATCCTGGAAGTTACCATCCTTGTCGGGAACCATGATGCTCACGATACGTCCACCATAGTTGGTTATACTCACTTCCATGCCGTTAGCATTTGTCAGTGTGTAGAGACCCACTTTCTTGGGCTGGTCAACGGCTGGAGCATAGCCGGTTGCTTCGTCGTAGGTTGCACCAGGATAAGTCACATTAAAGTCTGCAGGATTCAATCCTGATTTCAGAGCTTCATCTTTTGTTTCACAAGCGCAGAGCAGTGCCACTGCTGCTGAGCCGATGAGTAATGATTTGAGATTTCTCATAGTGTTTGAATTTTTTTATTGTTAATAAATGACATGTTTGCACTTTAGACTGCAAACTTAATAAATATTATTGAATGCTAAAAACTTTTTAAGGAAAAAATGCGTGTAACATGTCAAGAAATGCCATTTATCATGCGTGTTTGTATTCTCGGTAGGTGAAAAAACGAGTGGGTATGCACATGAATGCATACCCACCGTGTCATATCTGTGTGTTGCCTGTCTTGGCTCCGTTGCATCACCAGTCGTCGTCGTCGTTGCCCACGAGCCCGTTGTGGAGCACCTCCTCGAGTTTGTCGATTATGGCGTTTGAGTAGGCATGGGTCATGACCAGTGCTTTGGCGCATGTACGTTTCTGGGCATCTTTTTCAACGAAAGGGTAGTGGTGTGCAATTTCCCATTGCTCGTCGTAGAGGTTGGCATTGGTCTTGTCGTCGGCCTTGCGCTTCGAGTCGCCGAAGGTGCTACGGTCGCTTTCCACTGGGCTGAGCCATCCGCCGCTCACGTCGGCCATCACGTCGTAGTTCTGCACGGTGTAGGTCACACGTATTCGCTCGTCTTTGATGTCGATGCGTATGACAGGGGTGATGCTTACTGCATATTTGTTGAGTGTACCGGTGTGTTCAGCTATGTCTTTTATTGTCGATGAAATGATGATGCAGCCAGCATCTTTGTCGTTGAGTGTTATGGCTTTATTGTCCTTGAATGTGGCTGTTGCCCAGTAGTTGAGTGTGATGTAGAGCTGGTTTTTGGTCTTGCCCTTGGCCTCGATGACTTGCTGATAGGTGAGCGACTCGTTTTTGTCGAGTGTGAGCCCCTGGCGCAGGTTGGCGGCGGCATCGAGCCATTTGTCGCCATAGCGTTCCTTGGCATATTTCTCGAGGTCGGCAGTTTTTATCACTTGGGCCTGAAGTGTGGAGACACACATGGCAAACGTGACTGCCAATGCGGTGGTGATGATTTTTCTCATGTATCCTTATTTTTATTGGCTGTGTATTATGATATATTTTTATTGACTGTATATTATGATAATTTTTATTGACTGTATATTATGATATAATTATATTTAATGTGTATTATGATATCTTCCTTGAAAGTAGTGTACTCCTTGTTTCCTGATTTGGTGGCAAAGTTAATAAATAAGCACGACACCACCAAACTTTTCTATTATTATTTAGTTGGAACGTTTTTCCCCTGGGCGGTTTTCTTTTCTTTTGTAACCTGCTTTTGTGAATGGCAAAAATATTTGTTTCCGACCGTCAATTCATCATGTTCAAATTATGACTGCCGGAATGTGCGTTTGCGAGTGCGCACTTTCAGCCCCGCGAGTGCGCACTCTCGGGCCTGCGAGCGCGCACTCTCGGGCCTGTGAGTGCGCACTCATTTTTCACCGATGTCTTTATCTTATTATGGTTTTCTTTCCATCGCGTATATATATTCGTGGCGTCGGTGATTGTGGACTGTAGGTAGTCTTAATGCCTGAGAGGGTGTAGATGTAGTGTGAGGGATTGTTGCTCCGGT
>CAMVDC010000090.1 GCA_947166155.1 uncultured Prevotellaceae bacterium
TGCTGCGCAAGAAGCTCGACAACCTGAGCGAACTCTTCATCTGGAAGAAAACGAAAACCGACGACTCAGGGCAAAGGGCGAATGGCAATGACAAAGAAAACTGAGGGCTGAAGGATTAATGAGATGAAACGTATATGAGATGAAACGAATATGAGATGAAACGAATCAATACATACATAACCATATTGCTGGCCATACTATTCCTTACTGCATGCTCCACCACAAGCGGCCTGCAGGAGGATGAGGTGTTGTACACAGGCATCAAGACCATGAAGGTGGACGACAAGAAAGGGACTTTTGCCGAGAGTGTGGCACTCACCGAGGTCAACGCAGCACTGGCATACGCCCCCAACAACTCGTTCATGGGCAGTTCGTCGGTACGCTTTCCACTCCCCATCGGGCTTTGGATATATAATAGATATGTGAACAACCAGAAGTCGCCATTCACTCGGTGGATGTTCAATGCCTTCAGCACCACGCCTGTCACCCTCACCATGGTCAACCCGGAAACACGCGTGAAGGTCGCCACCAACACATTGCAGAACTATGGCTACTTCCAAGGCAAGGTCGACTATGAATTGCTGCCGCAGTCGAACCCCAAGAAGGTGAAACTGGCATACAACATAAAACTTGGCGAGCCCTACCTGCTCGACAGTATCAAATACGCATTCCCCGCATTGCCCGACAGTGTGATACGTGCCACACAAGACAAGTCGTACATCGGCCAGGACAAGCAATTCAGTGTGGTTGACCTGCAAGCCGAGAAAGAACGCATATCCAACGAGATGCGCAACAACGGACTCTACTACTACCGTCCCGACTACATCAACTACTATGCCGACTCGATGATGGTGCCACAACGTGTGAAACTGCTCGTGATGCAAGACCCCGAGACGCCCGAACGCGCACTGCACAAATGGTATATAGGCAACATAAGCGCCTACATCCGCTCGCGCGAACCGGGGCAAGGCTCACGCCGTCGCAGCCAAGCCGTCTTCACCGATTCGACCGAAATGCGCGGGGTGAAAATCGTGTGGACAGGCGACAAGACACCCATCAACCCGCGTGTGGTGTTCCGCAACTTCCGTTTCTGGCGCCGACAGGAGTTCTCGCAATCCAAGATAACCGAGACACTTACCAACCTGAGCAACATGCAGGTGTTCTCAAACCTGCAACTCACATGCACCCCACGCGACACGACCTCCACATGCGACACCCTCGACGTGCGGCTCGACGTATCGATGGATCAGCCCATCGATGTGGAATTGGCCTTCAACGTGACTCAGAAAAGTAACTCGCAAGTGGGTCCCAACGCATCGGTGACACTTTCCAAGCGCAACGCATTTGGCCACGGCGAGACATTCTCCGTGAGGCTGAAGGGGTCGTATGAATGGATGACGAAAGGCTCTCAAAACATCAAAGGGCAAGACCAGATAAACTCCTATGATGCCGGCATCCAGGCCTCTATCACCTACCCTTGGCTCGTATTCCCGGGATTGAGCAACAAGCGCTTCCGCTACCCCACATCCACTACATTCAAGTTCGACTTCGACCACCTCAACCGCTCGGGCTACTACCGCCTCATGTCGATGAACGTGGAAGCCGACTATAACTTCCAGACGTCACAGTCAATCACCCATCGGTTCACTCCCCTTTCGCTCACCTACGACCGCCTCGAGCATACCACCGAGCGATTCGACTCCATAGCAGCCAACAATCCGGCATTGCTCATAAGCCTCCAAAACCAGCTCATACCGGCTATGCAATACACGTGGACCTATGATAACAGTTGGGACACCCACCGCCGCACCACCACATTCCTCGAGGTGTCGGCCAAGGAGTCGGCCAACATCATCAACTCCATCAACGCCTTGAGCGGCAAGCGCTGGGGTGAGGAAGGCAAGCGCATGTTCAGTTCGCCTTATTCACAGTTCTTTAAGTGGACGTTCGACCTTCGCAACAAGATACGCCTCACCGACCGCAGCATGTTGGCCACCCGCCTCTATGCCGGCATACTTTGGAGCTATGGCAACAGCAGTGTTGCGCCCTACAGCGAGTTGTTTTATGTAGGCGGTGCCAACGACATACGTGCCTTTGCTGCCAGGTCGATAGGTCCGGGTGGATACTACGACTACAGCGGTCGCGGCACATATCTCGACCAGGCAGGCGACTTCAAGCTTGAAGCCAACGTCGAATACCGTTTTCCAATGGTCAGCAACCTCTATGGTGCTTTGTTCCTTGACGCAGGCAATGTGTGGTTACTTCGCCAGCAAGACTCCCACCTCAACGGCGAACTGGGAGCTCAGAGCATGTGGAAGCAGATTGCATTAGGCACCGGATTCGGCTTGCGCTACGACCTGGAGTTCCTCATCATACGTCTCGACCTGGGTATTGGCATCCACGCCCCCTACGACACTGGCAAAAGCAGTTACTACAACCTGCCCCGATTCAAGGACGGGCTGGGCATCCACTTTGCGGTGGGATATCCGTTCTGATGAAGGAAATTTTTCCCCTTTAGGTGGAGATAAGAGTGGGGGTTATTACTCATTATTAATATTATTATTGTTATGGCAAAAGAACGAATAGCATACGTGTGCTCCTCATGCGGCTACGACTCGCCCAAGTGGGTGGGACGCTGTCCGTCGTGTGGCGAATGGAACACCTTCGTCGAGCAGAAACTCGGCAAGAAGACGAGTGTGCCTGGTGCCTCGTCGGAGTATAGCCTGTCGTCGAAATCGAGCCCCATATCGATGAGTCAGATACCTACATCCGACGAACCTCGCATCAACCTCATCGACGGCGAACTCAACCGCGTGTTGGGTGGCGGCCTTGTGCCTGGTTCGCTCACACTGCTTGGCGGCGAGCCTGGCATCGGAAAATCCACCCTCATCCTGCAGACGGTGCTTCGCCTGGTGGGCAAGACCATACTCTACGTCAGCGGCGAGGAGAGCGCGCGACAACTGAAGTTGCGTGCCGACCGCATACTGAAAGGAGCTAACGACACTATAAGTGAACCCCTGTCCGACTGCCAGGTGGTGTGTGAGGTGATGATAGAGCGTGTGTTCGAACATATCAAGGCCGTGCAGCCCGACCTCGTCATCATCGATTCCATACAGACGATGGCCACCGAAGACGTCGAGAGCAGTCCCGGCAGTGTGAGCCAGATACGCGAGTGTGCCGCCATGCTGCTCAAGTTTGCCAAGCAGACGGCCACCCCAGTCATCATCATCGGCCACATCAACAAGGAAGGGAGCATAGCAGGTCCGAAGATTCTGGAACACATGGTCGATACAGTCCTCCAGTTCGAGGGCGACCAGCACTACATGTATCGCATCGTGCGCGCCATCAAAAACCGCTTTGGCAGCACTGCCGAACTGGGTATATACGAGATGTACCAGAGTGGGCTCCGACAGGTATCCAATCCGTCAGAGTTGCTCCTCTC
The DNA here is from genome assembly GCA_947166155.1 of uncultured Prevotellaceae bacterium. Taxonomy (GTDB): domain Bacteria; phylum Bacteroidota; class Bacteroidia; order Bacteroidales; family Bacteroidaceae; genus Colivivens. The sequence continues at coordinate 3,443 of CAMVDC010000090.1, forward strand.
CGACATCGACCAGAGTGAAGGTCTGAGCGGAGTGGCCATAGCATCGGCCATCGAGGGAGTGCGCCCGCTGCTCATCGAGACCCAGGCCCTGGTCAGCACCGCGGCCTACGGCACCCCCCAGCGCTCGGCCACCGGCTTCGACCTCCGGCGCATGAACATGCTGCTGGCCGTGCTCGAGAAGCGCGTAGGATTCAAGATAGGGCAGAAAGATGTGTATCTCAACATAGCTGGCGGCATCCGTGTCACCGACCCCGCCATCGACCTCAGCGTCATAGCAGCCGTGCTGTCGAGCAATGTGGACACAGGCATCGAGCGCAATGTGTGTATGGCAGGCGAAGTAGGGCTCAGCGGCGAGATACGCCCCGTGAGCCGCATCATACAACGAGTGGCAGAAGCCGAGCGGCTCGGTTTCAACCGCATACTAATACCCGCTGCCAACCTCAGCGGTCTCGACACGAAAAAGCTGAAAATCGAGGTGAAAGGAGTGCGCCGGGTAGAGGAAGCTTTACGCAATCTGTTCGGATAAATCAAAGCCCCACCCCACACCCCGCCACAGGTACCTGTAGAGGGGGTCGCCGGAGAGTGCGAACTTTCAGGCCCGAGAGTGCGCACTCACAGCCCCGAGAGTGCGCAGTCGCAGGCCCGCGAGTGCGCACTCTCCGACGCCCCATCGCACACCCACTATTTTCCACCCTCGCAAACACCTGAAAAAAAACCATAATCCGCATAGCAAAACCAACTCCATTTCCCGATGTCACCACCACACCCCGACACAAGAAAATCCGCCATCCGATGCAAACTCCGGATTTGCAAACACGTCGTTGCCTATATAATAAAATAGGTAATAATGTAAAATAATACTAAAAAACAGTCGCGATGTTTGGCAGTTTGAAAAATAATCTTTAACTTTGCACCGAATAGTGAGATGCCACACCCGTGTGGCGTCATACCCAACCACTAACTAACGACCAACGACAACATGGAGAAAACCCTGGTAATACTCAAGCCCAGTGCAGTGCAGCGCGCCATAGTGGGCGAAGTCACTGCGCGTTTCGAGCGTAAAGGACTGAGACTATGCGGCATGAAAATGATGCAGCTTACCGACGAACTGCTTAACAAACACTATGCCCACCTGGCATCCAAGCCCTTTTTTCAACGCATCAAAGACTCGATGATGGCAGCACCCGTAGTGTGTTGCTGCTACGAAGGTGTCGATGCCGTGGAAACCGTCCGCACCATGACCGGCAGTACCAACGGCCGCAAGGCAGCACCAGGCACCATACGCGGCGACTACGGCATGAGTTTCCAGGAAAACATCATCCACACATCCGACTCGCCCGAGAACGCAGCAGCCGAACTGGCACGATTCTTCAAGGCCGACGAGATATTCGACTACAAGCAATCGACATTCCAGTTCCTCTATGCCAACGACGAATACTGATAACGCACAACCCACAATGCATCACACATAACCCCATCCACCCACAGGATGGCAAAACAACATCCTAACAATACACTGAAACGAATGAACCTCATCAAACAAACCATCACAGCCATAGCCCTGTCGGCAGTTGCCATCAGTGCGACAGCGCAAGACTTGCTTGCAAATCATGCGCCATCGGACCGCAAACTCACCGACCTCAAGGCCATAAAGATAAGCAAAGCCAACTCGTCGATCGACCTCAGCAACCCGGCCGCCAACATCTACGCCACATGGGACAACACCTCGGCACTCGTGGCGCCAGGCATGCTGCCAGCCAACTTCAAGATCGACCTGCGCGGATTTGCAATGCCCACACCCAGCCGTAAAATCACATCAAAATTCGGACCACGATGGGGCAAGCAACACAAGGGAATCGACATCAAGGTATACACAGGCGATACCATCTATGCAGCATTCGACGGCAAAGTGCGCATAGCAAAATTCAACGCCGGAGGCTGGGGATACTACATAGTACTGCGCCACCCCAACGGCCTTGAAACCCTCTACGGACACCTCAGCCGCCAACTCGTGAAGGAAGACCAGATAGTACGTGCCGGACAACCAATAGGTCTTGGCGGAGCTACCGGACACGTCACAGGTTCACACCTGCACTTCGAGACCCGACTACTCGGACAAGCCATCAACCCAGCATTCATGTTCGACTTCGAGGCACAAGACGTGACCGGCGACTACTACGTAGTGAAAAACGGAGCCATCAAAAACTCCAACCAGGCACCAATGCTCACCACACAGGCATCAGCACCCATAGCCGAGAAGCCCGAAGTGGTGACACTCGCCAGCCGTCCGCAACACGAAGCCAGCAACACACCGGCAAACACCGACAACAACAACACCACACACGAGAGCAAGACCGAGCAACAACCCGTGACCTACGTAGTGAAAGACGGCGACAACCTCTTCCGCATAGCACAAAGCCACGGCCTCACCCTCGACCAACTCTGCCGCCTCAACGGCCTAAAACCCAGCAGCCTCATCGTGCGCGGACAAGTACTCAAATGCTCATAAGTGGTACACACGGATAGCAATCACACCTACAAAACACATAAAATAACGCTCAAGCCACAGGGTTTGGGCGTTATTATTTTGTAAACAAAATAAAATATACTACCTTTGCAAACCAAAAACCAATCCAACGATGGCAAATACATCCGAACAATTCAAAGCAGAGATGGCAAAATGCCGCCAAGTATTCTCAGAAAAACTATACGACTACGGAGCATCATGGCGCATACTACGCCCAGCATCCGTCACCGACCAGATACTCATCAAAGCCAAGCGCATCAGGAGCCTCGAGGTCAAAGGCATATCACTCGTAGGCGAAGGCATATACCCCGAGTTCCAAGCCATAGTCAACTACGGAATCATAGGCCTCATACAACTCACACAAGGATACTCCGACACCGTCGACATGACAGCCGATGAAGCCATGACCCACTACGACCAGTATGCACAACAGGCACTCGACCTCATGATAAAGAAAAACCACGACTACGACGAGGCATGGCGCTCAATGCGCATAAGCTCATACACCGACCTCATACTCCAGAAAATCAACCGCACCAAAGAAATCGAAGGACACGACGGCAAGACACTCGTATCAGAAGGCATCGACGCCAACTACCTCGACATGATCAACTACTCAGTATTTGCACTCATAAAACTCGACGAAGGCGAATGAGCAAAAGCAAAAAAGACATAACAATCTACATCATCACCAACGTATGCCGCATGACGTTGGCAGCCACATTCATATTCTCAGGATTCGTAAAAGCCAACGACCCACTCGGAACCGTCTACAAACTCGAAGACTACTTCGCCGCATGGGGCATAGGCCACATGCCACAAACCCTGACACTCGCCATGGCACTGGCCCAGGCCATAGTGGAATGGGGACTCGGCGTATACCTCCTGCTCGGCATGCGACGCCGCCTCATCACCATCGTCACACTCATCTTCATGGCAATCATGACACTGTTCACCGTCTACATAGCCATCTACAACCCCGTGAGCGACTGCGGATGCTTCGGCGACGCAATCATCCTGACCAACACACAGACACTGCTCAAGAACATACTGCTGCTCGCATGCGCCGTCGTCACATTCCGATACTACAAGACAATACTGCCAATCATCAGCAGGCAAGCATCGTGGATAGCCACCACACTCGCCATGGTCGGCATCGTCATATATGCCGCATACTGCATATACACACAGCCACTCATCGACTTCCGACCCTATAAAGTAGGCACCGACCTGCGCAGCATGCTCGACATACCAACCGACCAGCGGCCACAATTCGAGGTGACACTCATCTACCAACGCAACGGCGAGACACTCGAGATAAGCATCGACGACGACGACCCCGACTCAACATGGACATACGTCGAGACACGCCGCAAGGAAATCCAAAAAGCCGCCCCCGGCATCGCCGCCGACTTCAAGATACTCGATGCCGACTACAACGACATCACCACATACCTACTCGACAACAACGAATACGTCATACTGCTCACAGCACCCATACTACCCTATGCCGACCAAAGCACAATGGGGCGCATCAACGACCTCTACGACTACGCCGTGGCCAACGACATACCCTTCGTGGCACTCACAGCATCAAGCCAAGAAGCACGCAACCGATGGATCGACTACACCGGAGCCGAATACAACTTCTATACATCCGACGAACGCGAGCTCAAGACCGTAGTACGTGCCAACCCAGGACTCGTCGTCATCCACAACGGAGTCATCACCGGCAAATGGAGCAACTGGAACATGCCCGACACAGATGAAATAACCAATATAATCACAAAACCAACAAAACAATCATGAGAAAGAAAATCGTAGCAGGCAACTGGAAAATGAACAAGAACCTGCAAGAAGGAGTTGCACTGGCAACCGAACTCAACGAAGTACTGAAAGCAGAAAAATCAAACTGCGACGTAGTAATCTGCACACCATTCATCCACCTCGCCACCGTCTCAGGCATCATCGACCACAGCGTACTGGGCCTCGGAGCCGAAAACTGTGCCGACAAGGCATCAGGAGCATACACAGGCGAAGTAAGCGCCGAGATGGTGAAATCAACCGGAGCTGAATACGTAATACTCGGTCACTCAGAGCGCCGCGAATACTACCACGAAACTCCTGAAATCCTGAAAGAGAAAGTAGACCTCGCACTCGCCAACGGCCTCAAAGTCATCTTCTGCATCGGCGAAAGCCTCGCACAGCGCGAAGCCAACGAGCAAAACGCAGTAGTCAAGGCCGAACTCGAAGGCAGCGTATTCCACCTCACCGCCGAACAGTTTGCCAACATCGTAATCGCCTACGAACCAATCTGGGCAATCGGTACCGGCAAGACTGCCACCAGCGACCAAGCCGAAGAAATCCACGCATACATCCGCTCAATCATTGCCGGGAAGTACGGACAGGCTGTCGCCGACTCTACATCAATCCTCTACGGAGGTTCATGCAAGGCATCAAACGCTCCTGAACTCTTTGCCAAGCCCGACATCGACGGCGGACTCATCGGCGGTGCATCGCTCAAGGTGGCCGACTTCAAGGGCATAATCGATGCATGGAAATAAGTTTCACCACCCACACCACAACATGAAACTATCAACAATCATCATCCTTACATTCATGGCAGCCATACCTGCTGCCATGAATGCACAGGGACACTTCACCGACCAACTGCAAGCCAACGTCGAAGGTCAAGGAACCATAACCCTCGACCAAGACCCACTGCTCTACGACATCCTCAACGGCATAATCGACATCCCAAGCACTGTGTCGACAACCTCCAAAGTAGCCGCCATCACCACCGAGACCAAGGTGAAGCAAGACGCCGACGACCTGAGAGGCAAAGTATCGGGCATGCACCAAAAAGTACGCGGATACCGCGTGCAAGTCTACTTCGGAGGCAACCAACGTGCCAACCAGACACAAGCACAGAAAGTAGGATCGAAAGTCACGGGCATGTTCCCCGAACTACGTGCATACACCACATTCGAGTCGCCACACTGGCGATGCCGTGTAGGAGACTTCATCACCTACGACGATGCATCAGCCTACATGCATAAAATCAAAGCCAAAGGCATAGCCGAGGCCATGGTGGTGAAAAGCGAAATCTACGTCACCGCCGAACAACTGAAGAAGGAACAGCAAAAGAAATAAGATGTATATCACTACATTAGAAGACAAACAAACTGAGATAGCCGCCATCAAGACCAATGTAGAGCAACTGCTCGACATCATTGGCGAAGACCGCCAGCGCGAAGGCCTGCAACGCACACCCGAACGCGTGGCCAAAAGCCTGCTCCAACTCGTAGGCGGATACGGGGTCGACCCAATAGCCGTACTCAACTCAGCAAAGTTCACCGAGCAGTATTCACGCCCTGTCATCGTAAAAAACATTGAGTTCTACTCACTGTGCGAACACCACATCCTCCCATTCTTCGGCAAGGTACACATCGCATACATACCCAACGGATGCATCGTCGGCCTAAGCAAAATACCACGAGTGGTCGACATACTATCCCACCGGCTGCAAGTCCAGGAACGATTCACACGCGAACTATGCCAGTGCATACAACAAGCACTCCAACCACGCGGAGTCATGGTCGTAGTCGAAGCACAACACATGTGCATGCAAATGCGAGGCATCGAGAAGCAAGGATCAGTCACCGTCACATCCGACTACACAGGCGAATACACCGACCCGGCCCTGCGCGAGGAGTTCATGCAGTCGCTCGACTAAACACAGCCGCCATCATCACCACCCAACCAACACACCCACCCCCATGCTCTCACCATCAACCATCGAACGCATTCGCAACGCCGCCAACATCGTCGATGTTGTAGGTGAATACGTCTCGTTGCGACGAGCCGGTTCCAGTTTCCGCGGGCTCTGCCCCTTCCACGACGACACGACACCATCCTTCTACGTGTCACCCGCACGCGGCATCTGCAAATGCTTCGCATGCGGCGAAGGCGGCGATGTCGTAGGCTTCATCATGAAGCAAGAGCAACTGGGATACGTCGACGCACTCAAGTTCCTTGCCAGGAAATACGGCATCGAAGTCGAGGAACGCGACCTCACACCCGAGGAACGACGCGCACAAAACGAGCGCGAGAGCATGTTCGCCGTCAACGAGTGGGCAAGCCAATACTTCCACGACATCCTGCTCAACACCGAGGAAGGACAGACCATAGGCCTCGCCTACTGCCGCAACCGCGGCTTCCGCGACGACATCATCAGTCGTTTCCGACTCGGATTCTCACCATCAGCCTACGATGCCATGTCGGCCGCAGCACTGAAAGCAGGATACAAGGAGGAATACCTCGTCAAGACCGGACTCTCCTACAAGCGCGACAACGGAAACCTCAACGACAAATACCACGGCCGAGTCATCTTCCCATGGTTCACCACCAGCGGCAAGGTCGTAGGTTTCGGCGGCCGCGTGCTCGACGCCCGCACCAAAGGAGTGAGCCAGAAATACATCAACTCCCCAGAGTCCGACATCTACCATAAAGCCAGCGAACTTTATGGCCTTTTCCAAGCAAAGAAAGCAATATCGCGCGAACACAACGTCTACATGGTCGAAGGCTACACCGATGTCATATCCATGCATCAGTGTGGCATCGAAAA
>CAMVDC010000091.1 GCA_947166155.1 uncultured Prevotellaceae bacterium
CATACTTCCAGATTGATGGCGGCACTTCGGTGAAGAGCGTCAACATGAACTTCGACGAAGATGCTACCGGCATCAAGCGCACAGAGGACACAGAGAAGACAGAGGGCACAGAGGGTGTGATATACAACCTCCAGGGCCAACGCTTGAACGGAGTACAGAAGGGTATCAACATCGTGAACGGTAAGAAAATCTATATTAGGTAAGAAGAAAAGACCCTCTCCCCAGCCCTCCCCCTTTATGGGGAGGGTGACTGCGGGGGACGGGACATAATTATCAACAATCCCTCATCTATCCGGAAGGCTCTCCCCATAAAGGGGGAGATGCCCAAAGGGCAGAGAGGGTCTAAAAAATACTATTATGAAAACATACATAAAGCCACAGACAACAGTGCAATACATCACGATTGGTACATCGATGATGCAAAGCAGTCCGAACTTTGACGGCAACACAGGATTGACCAAAGGCAGTACCAGAACCCAAAGCACAAGCGAACAGCGAGTGAAGGACCGCGACGTATGGAGTGACGGATTCTGGGAATAAGAAGATTGAACAATCTGAGTAACCAGACACTCACTTAAAGGAACGAAAGGTTGAAGTAGAGTCGCTTCAACCTTTCGTTTTAATCTTACTGATTTTGCCCCATTCTCTTATTTTTGATTCAACTTTCGCAAGTGGAACTACCGAAACATGCGTAATGCTAAAATTTGCTGCACGTTATTAAATTCTTGTAAAGTTTTTATGATTTCTCCGTCATCCATCAGATTTTAGGAATAACAGACTGAGCATGTGTGTATTAACAGCTGATGGATGGCAAAAAATCATCCATCAACATCCGTCATCCGTCAGCATCCATCATTTTTCATCAGTCAGCGTCAAACCATTGTTATTCAAAGTATTATACGCAAAAGACTGATGGATGTTTTTTGCATCAGTCAGCATTCTTCGACATCTAAGCATTTGATTATCTGAGCATTTGATACTGACAATTACGGAGTGACGGATAAAGGGGGGCTTAAAAAATAAATATGGGAAAATGAGTAGCGGTCTTTCGCCCTGCGAGTACGTACTTTCAGCCCTGCGAGTACGTACTCGCGGGCGTGAACGTATATACGTGAGAGCCTGAAGATATATACGTAAGACCATGAAGATATATACGCGCAGACGTATGTGAACATACGCGCAGACATCTGTGAACCTATACGCAGACGTCTATTAAAGGCCACACAGATATCAGTTCAGACTTGAGGAGATAGGCATTCCAGGGTGTAATGCTTATCTTTGCATGCCTAATAACCGATTTGGGTTAAAGGTAAATAAAGTACTAAAATAACAAAAATGCAGGAAATGGCAAATAGATAATATGCGCCACAATTATCGACAAGCATGTAAAACAATAAGAGGTCGTGTCAAAAGTAACAGACACGACCTCTTATGTCTTTGATTACGGCATAGCGCATAATGCCGTATATACAACATCTGCGTTGGTTATGCGAAGTTTGGCACGATGTTGGCAATGAGGATGAGCACGAGAAGTCCGAGGATGGCGTAGAGCTCAGGGAACACAGCGAGTACCATGGTGGTACCGAATGCTTTGTGGCCGCCTCCGATGGCACTGATACCATTGGCACATACCTTTGCCTGACGAATTGCAGATACGAGAGCCACGAGGCCGAGAGCAAGTCCGGCTCCGAAGATAGCTGCTGCCTGCGACATGTTGAGTGTAGAAGTCACGAGTGGGTTAAGGATGAAGAATCCAACGAATCCATACAGACCCTGTGATGAAGGAAGGGCTGCAAGACCGATGTATGAGCCAGATGCTCCTGGGTTTTTCTTGAATGCGCCGATTGCGGCATTTCCACACACTGTGACTCCGTAAGCAGAGCCGATACCTGAAAGTGCCACTGCAAGGGCAATTCCGAGGTAAGCTAAAAGAATTGGTGACATAATGTTGTTTGGTTTTGTTGGTTTGTGGGATTAACCCCGGCCACCCATGAGAAGGGCTTTAAACGGTCGATGGGAACCCCGGATTATTTAATTAATAATAACCCCTCTCTTATCTCCCCCTCTCCCTCGGGGGAGTGCGAGGGGGAAAGGAACCGATTCGACACCCCTCAGTCCCCTCAAGGGGATGAGGGGAGAGGATACTATCCAAAAGGAAGTTCCCCTCCATAGGAGAGGTTTGGAGAGAGTGTCTTACTTTATTTCTCCCTGAACGGCTGGTACTCCAGTCCCCCACCCTCAAACTCAGCGTTCTTGAAATACTCTACGAACGTGAGTCGCATAGGGTGTACGAACGAAGATATCATGCAGAGGGCGAAGTTGATGCCATGACCGAAGAGCAAGATGATGATGAACGGCAACCACCGTATGCTCCAATCAAGAGAGGCGGTCATGTCGGTTGCGAGCGAGTTGAACACACTTCCGAGCACTCCACCTGTAAGTCCGAGTGCGAACAGACGTATGTAGCTCAAGAGGTCGCCCAGCAATCCGGTTGCCATACCATAAGTTGCCCAGATGCCGCCACCTATGTTCTTGGCTGCTCCAAGCACTGGCTTCTTGTATGCTCCTGGACTGTTGAGGAAGAAGATGCCTACTACCGATAATGCAATTATTCCATATAGGATATACTGCACCACGGTTGACAGTTCCACTCCAAACATCGGGAGTCCGAAAAGGATGGTGGCACTAAGCAGTGCTGTCACCCACGAGAACTTACCTACTCCGTAGATGAATCCGTAGTTCTTTACTGCCTTGCATCCAGCCATGGTCATACCGAGCAATACTTGTATGAGACCAATGATGACCGAAATGACCATCATAGGCGAATACCCGAAGAAGGAGTCTTTCTTGCTGTCATTAAGGAAGTAAGGTTGCAGAGGACGTATCCAATCCCAATCTACGGTAGCGAGGTCGATACCGAAGAATGTGCCAGTGATGAGACCACAGATAATGGTCATACCACCAAGACATACACCAAGCAGGCCGTAGTTCTTCAATGCCGGTTTCATTACACAAACGGCAATGCTGATTGCCAAGATGATGGCACCATAACCTGCGTCACCCATACAGAGGCCGAAGAACAGCATGAAGAACGGTGCAAACATCGGCAGTGGGTCGATGTCGTGATAATTAGGCAACGAATACATGCGCAGTATCGGCTCGAACAGGGAGCTGAACTTGTTGTTATGTATCTGTATTGGCACATTATCGTCGAAGTCAGGTGCTGTCAGTTCGTAATAGACATGATTGGTGTCGAGATAATTTACCACATCTGCATCTTTGCCTTCCGGCACCCATCCCACAAGAAGACGTACGGCATCATCGGCCAACGACTCGTGACTGAGGTGTACACGCGAGAGGGATATGTCGTTCTCATTGGCCATCTGTCCCTTCAACAAAGTATCGCGATACTGTGCATCAACCGCCACCATGCGGTTGTGGGCATCGGCAATCTTTGCTTCCAACTCATCTTGCTCAGCCTGGTAAGACGAGAGTTTCTTCACCGGCAACGATAGTTGCTCGGCTGTGATGTCGGGTGTGTCGGCAGAGAAGGTGACGAAATAAGTGTCTTTTGCACCTGAATTCACAGGCGTGGCAAAATACTTGTCGCGCCACTCTGGCTTGAAAAGTTTGGATGCACATACATAGAAATTGGCTCTGTAGCCTTGAGCTTCGATAAGTGAGAGCTTATCCCAGTCGATGTCGCCCCAAGGTTCGAGTGCCTCGATACCCTTCTCTACAGCATCCAGCTGATGCCTGAGCGAGAGTTCCTCGGCACTGAGGTCTTCGACATATCGCATAATACCTTGAGGTGTCTTGTCGGAAATATCAAGAGCAACCTTTTCATCGGTCGGTTCGTATGCCTCACGAGCATAATCGAGCTCTTTCATTACGTTCTTGAAACGTGTATCAAGGTCGAGTGCTGCCTGAAGTTCATCGCTCGTAGCGCCTTTCTGCAATTCCTCGATATGTACTACACCGATGTTTCGGATAGCAGTCAAAAACGATTCGTATTCCTTTGCCGTGACAAGGAACGTGAGTTTCTTCATATTCTGAATCATACCTCATCCTCCTTTCCTTCTTCATCATCGTCATCAGCAAGCAGGGCATCGGCCTTGCGGCGCTTCTCCTGCAGCGATTTCAGAATCTTCTGCGACGACTTCGACAGGTTTTCTTCGTCTTCCATGAAGCGTTTTATCTTGCGTACTGCTTCCTGGAATCCCGGTATCTGCACCTTCTCGAAGAGGTTCACCTTCTGTGTGGTCTTGCGGCGTGCATGGTCGAGCAGTCCGAGCTTCGCCATGACGAACTCGTGTTCGACCGCAGTCTTTGCAAGGCCTTGCAGCAGGTTGATGCCGTCGAAATACCATTTAGGAGCGCTGAACAGACCGAACGGTTGCACTTCGAGACGGATATTGGTGAGGATTGGCACACGTACGCCTGCAATCTTCTTCACATCCATCTCCACGTCCTTGAGTGCCACGAGCGATGTGTCGAACTCGCCCCACAAGGCATACATGGATTCATAGCCTTGAATCTGGCGTTCCAGTTCCTTGTCGAGCGCAGCAGCATCTTCCTTGCATTTCTTCACCTCAAGACGCAACGCCGTCTCCTTGCTCTTGATGATAGGCAAGGTACGCTGTCGCATCTTCAGCTGCTTCTCTATCTGCTGAAGCGATGTCTTATTATATTGAAACTTAATCGCCATTTAGTTTTTCCAATAGATGTCGGTGAATTCCTTCTTAATGTTGACTTCCTCGAGTTTGAAATACTTTTGGAAGAGTGTCCATGTGACGTCGAGCATCTCAGTGGTGTCGAGATCGACATCGATGGCAAGCAACTTGTCGGCATAATCCTTCGCAAAGTCGAGACAGCGGTTGTCGTAGTCGGTGAGGTCGAATCCGTTCTCGAGTTTGGTCTTTGCATTGGCTGCATCGGAATACAGACGAATGGCTGCATTCATCACCTGACTGTGGTCCTTGCGTGTCTTCTTTCCTGCCACAAGTTGTTTCAGACGTGAGAGCGAGCGGAATGGATCGACGATGACCTTTCCGATATCGGAGTCGCGACGCAGATAGAGCTGACCTTCGGTGATGTAACCGGTGTTATCTGGCACTGCATGTGTGATGTCGCCACCCGACAGTGTTGTAACGGCGATGATGGTGATTGAACCACCTCCTGCCTCGTCGGGGAATTGCACTGCCTTCTCGTAGATTTTCGCGAGGTCGGAATAGAGAGAACCTGGCATTGAGTCTTTCGAAGGAATTTGGTCCATACGGTTCGACACGATTGATAGAGAGTCGGCGTATGAGGTCATATCGGTAAGCAGCACAAGTACCTTTTCATGCTTCTCTACAGCGAAATACTCGGCAGCTGCCAGTGTCATGTCGGGCACGAGCAGACGTTCCACGGCTGGGTCTTCGGTTGTGTTCATGAAGCAGATGATACGGTCGAGCGCACCTGCATTGGAGAATGTGTTGCGGAAGAAATAGTAGTCATCGTTGGTCATACCCATACCGCCCAGGATAATCTTGTCGGCCTTTGCACGCAGTGCCACCATGGCCATCACTTCGTTGAACGGCTGGTCAGGGTCGGCAAAGAACGGAATCTTCTGTCCCGACACGAGGGTGTTGTTGAGGTCGATACCTGCAATACCTGTAGCAATGAGTTCGCTTGGTTGTTTGCGTCGTACGGGATTGACCGACGGACCACCTATCTCCACTTCCTTTCCTTCAATCTCGGGACCTCCGTCGATAGGTTGTCCGTAGGCATTGAAGAAACGTCCTGCCAGTTGGTCGCTCACCTTCAGTGTAGGTGCCTTGCCAAGGAATACAACCTCAGCATTGGTAGGGATACCACCCGTTCCTTCAAACACCTGCAGCGTTACTTCGTCGCCAACTATCTTTACCACCTGGGCAAGCTTGCCGTTGATGGTTGCCAGCTCATCATATCCCACACCTGTTGCTTTGAGCGAACAGGTGGCTTTCGTGATTTGGCTAATCTTGGTATATATTTTCTGAAATGCTTTTGCCATAGTTCTTATGCGGTTTTATGAGGTTCGAGCATCGAACGGATCTGCGACACATAGTCGTAGTATTGCTCCGACTTATACTCGGAGTAGTTCATCTGCTTGCAAAGGTTAATCATCTTCTTGAAATAATCTACTACGTCGAGGAAGTTGTCGAACTTGAAGTCTATCTCGCATATATCGGTTACGAGGTTAAGGATTTCTTCCTGACGCTCGAGCGATGTGACTGCATCGATTTCGTCGAACGCATCTTGCTGAAGGATGACGTAGTCGATAATCTCTGACTTCCAGAATGTCTCGTGGTAATCTACAGGCACACCATCATCGCCAAGGATGTTGATTTGCTCGGCAATCTCCTTACCACGTTGCATACGGGTCTTGAGTGCAAGCACCTTCGGTATCCACTGGTCGTTTATCTTCTTCGAGATATACTCGGCAAACTCGGGATATTCAAGATACTTGGAATATGAGTCGATGGGGTTGACAGCCGGATAGCGTTTCTTGTCGGCACGGTCTTGTTCGAGACCGTAGAAGCAACGTGCCACCTTCTTGGTGTTTTCTGTCACAGGTTCCTTCAGGTTACCTCCTGCAGGCGACACGGTTCCGATGAATGTGATGGAACCCACCTCGCCGTTGTTGAGATAGACGTATCCTGCACGTCCATAGAAGTTACTTATGAGTGCTCCGAGGTCCATCGGGAATGCGTCAGGTCCAGGCAGTTCCTCCATACGGTTCGACATCTCACGAAGTGCTTGTGCCCAACGTGAAGTGGAGTCGGCCATGAGGAGGACACGAAGTCCCATCGAACGATAGTATTCGGCCATGGTCATGGCTGTATATACCGATGCTTCACGAGCTGCAACAGGCATGTTTGATGTGTTGGCTATGATGATGGTACGCTCCATGAGCTTACGACCGGTGTGCGGGTCAATCAGTTCGGGGAACTCGGTAAAGATTTCCACCACCTCGTTTGCACGTTCACCACATGCTGCGATAATCACGATATCGGCTTCTGCCTGTTTCGAGATGGCATGTTGAAGCACTGTCTTACCTGTTCCGAATGGTCCTGGGATGAATCCTGTACCGCCTTCAACAATTGGGTTGAACGTATCGATGGTACGTACACCTGTTTCGAGCAGCTTGAATGGACGTGGTTTCTGTTTGTAGTTGGTCATGGCAAACTTAACAGGCCAGTGCTGTATCATATTGACCTTCACTTCTTCGCCGTTCTCTTTCACGAGCACTGCTATGGTGTCGGTAATCTTATACTGCCCTGCTTTTGCTATGCTCTTCACCTTTGCCTTGCCTTCAAGCTGGAACGGTGCCATAATCTTCAGTGGTTGATGGTTTTCTTCCACCTTGCCCAGCCAATCGGCTGCAATGACCTCGTCGCCTTCTTTCACGAGCGGCTCGAAGTCCCAGATGCGGTCTTCGTCGAGCGGATCGGTGTATTGACCACGTTTGAGGAATACGCCCTCCATCTTGTCGAGGTCGTTTTGAAGACCATCGAAATTCTTCGACAACATACCTGGTGCCAGTTTCACCTCGAGCATGTGTCCTGTGAAGTCGGCTGGTGCACCGACCTTTAATCCGCGGGTGCTTTCAAACACCTGGACATATACGTCGGAACCTACAACCTTAATAACCTCTGCCATCAGTCGGTCGCCACCTGTCTCAATGTAGCATATCTCGCCTTGCGAGACAGGGCCGTCAACTCCCAGAGTTACCATATTGGCGATAACGCCTTTTACTGATCCTTTTGTCATATTATATTTTTTCTTTTATTTTCGTTCGTTCACTTCCTGATAAATTCTTCCGGCACCTTTGCCTCGCCTCGCAGTTGTTCTATTATCTGGCGGAATGTCTCCTTTCCTTGTTCTACGTCGAGATGTTCCCAACGTTCGAGCATTTCCAGTTTGCAATAATATGCAAACACCGCCTCGATTGAGAATATGTCGAAGAATGTACGTTCGTCGAGCCACTGCCATTTAAACACATCGATCTTTTTCTCCTTCTGCACAGGGTCGGTTTCTTCTACAATCTTCATGAGTTCAACCACATAGTCGTACTCGTTGATAAGGTCGAAGTCCTTCGAATTGTTCGTACGAAGCATCTCTGTAACCTCGTTATCGCCTAATATGTAGTCGCCCACACTCCATCCGTTCTTACGTGCTATCATTGCCGTAAGGATGTTGGTCAGGTTGAAGTTGAACTTGAACCATTCGGCAATCATCTTATTAGGACACTTCATGGCATATTCATAGTATGCCAACATCATTGCATCCTCGGCGAAATATCCCTGTTTATCTTTATTATATTGATATTCACGAGCAAATATCGACATAAACTGCGGGTAACGGTGAACGTTGAAGTTCATCTCGCGAGCCGATGTTATGAGGTCTTGGTATTGCTCCAACGTATAATTTCCATTGGGGTCGATGTCGGCATCTGAATTCTTTAGCAGGCGCACCAGATTCTGACAGTCGAACTTCAGGAAGAAGTAGAACAACAATTTCTTGTCTGAATCGGTGATAACCTCCTCACACTCTTCTTTCAGTCCGGCTATGCCATTCCCCAACCTCGCATCATCAAGCGACAAATCGGGCAATCCTGCCATCAAACAATAGTAATTTGCCATCTACAATTTACCTTTTATTCTATTTTGCGAACAACATATCAACCAACTGCGGACGTAGGAATGACTTGAAATAGTTTTCAAATTCCTCCTCACCAAAATTCAACTTGTATGAGCCGTCTGCTGGTTGGATGGAAAATAATGCCTTCTGACCATGCACTCCTTCTATCTTTACTCCCTTATCGAGCAGCGACTTGGCTTTAGCTGCAAAAAGGGCCTTGAGGCTTTCGGCATCTTCAGTAGAAATCACTATATCCTCCTGTGCGCCCCACTTCTCTGCCATCTTCAGCACAAACTGATTCATAAAGTCTTTATCTGCCACCATGCCATTCACAACCTGCTTCACAGAAGCATCGGTCAGCACATTGGCGACTTCGGTCTTCAATGCACTCAAAGCTTGGCTTGCATACATCTTCAATTCCGATTTGGTGTTCTCATTCAGGGTTTCAGCTTCTTTCTTCGCCGAGGCAACTATAGTCTCAGCCTGCTTCTTGGCATCTGCCACGATATTAGCCGACTCTTCTTTGGCAGCAGCCACAATCTTCTCGGCCTCTGCCTTACCCTTATCCACTCCCTCTGCAAGGAGTTTATTTGTCAGTTCTTGAATCTTACTTTCCATTGTATTTTTGTTTTCGTTATTTATGTTCAATGTTGTACTTTATATATAATATAATAAGGTGTGAGTATTTCAAAAAGAAATCTCGTTCGTTCCTCTCCACGTGTCATCTACATCTACCATATATGACCTTTCTTGCGAATATATATTTCCACTATATATTGTCTTCTCGTTCACTCCCATCTCGACTGGCGAGAAGTGTTTTGTGAGCAAAGTATTTCCATCTGCATCCATAAAATTAGCAACTATCGTGACAGTAGCGGCATCGGTGGGTAAAAACATGTGGAAGAAGAGTTCCACGTTTGTTTTACCAGCAAAACTTGAGACATCGACATGAATGGTCCTCACCGTGGCCGACGTTGAGTAAGAAAGACCTGTTGACGGATTGAAGTTAGTAGAGGCTCCTGTCAGTAAAAAGTCAACCGAAGCAATATTAGACGGCTGCACATCGCTGATACGAAGCATGAACATCGAAGTGATGCGTTTCAACATCAGCGACTGCGAAACATCGGTGCCACCATCGATTGTAATATCCTTATATGCAACAAAGGTTTCATTCACCTTACCACCAAAATCAACATATTCAGGAGAATTAAATACGGCAGGTGAACTGCAGTTATGACCTACTGCCACAACCTTATAAACGCCATAAGGCACCTTGCTTAACTTGATATGGCCGAAATCAGCATTGCTCTTCGATTGACGAACAATACTGAAAACAGAATAAGCGTCATCTGTCACCGAATAAATCACAAAATCAAGACTTGAGAATACATCACCAATAGCAACCCTTGTAGAAAGAGAATCCATCAAAGTATGTTCAACAGAATATGCATTAAACTCTATGTCAACATACTTACCACCATTCTGGTCGATTTCGTCCGAAGTCTTACTGCATGCTATCATAAGCACACACGACATAATAAGAAGTAACAGTTTCTTCATAGCCACTACGTAATTTCCTGCAAATTTACGAATAATTCTTGATATGACAATGAATTGCGCGACAAATACAACATTTCACCTAAATTAAACTGCATACATCAAACAAATAATGCACATACAACTCTATTTACACGATTTCTCAATGCTCCACAAGCGCACTAATCTCTACGCCTACATCTCCTTTTTCGCTAAAAAAAGCACATCCCCCTCCCATCCCCCGTTAGTGCAGGCCGGTTCCGCCGGCCTGTTTACATGGTTTCCG
>CAMVDC010000092.1 GCA_947166155.1 uncultured Prevotellaceae bacterium
GGAGGGGGTGAAAAATGAGTGCGCACTCGCGGGGCTGTGAGTGCGCACTCTCGGGGCTGCGAGCGCGCACTCTCGGGCCCGAAAGTGCGCGCTCGCAAATCGAAAAATATGCGGTCGCAAATTTTTGCTTCCGTGTGTGGAATAAAAAATGTGTGTTCTTGGTAGTGAAAAGTAAACCGTCGGTCACATCGTCAGTATCTGAACGAACTGCCACCCATAAATTCCCTCAGCAGCGATATTGGGGGCAGGAGGCTGATGTCGTCGATAGGCTCAAACTGAATCAGCAGGCGGCGCAGGCGGTCGCTGGTGGGGTATTGTGGTTGGTCGGGAGTGATTTCGGCCAGTATGGGCAACACTTTGTTGCGCAGCACCGAGAGTTCGTAGAATTGCACACTGTTGAATTCCGTGTCGGCATATTGCTGGAAGGGGAATACCCACTTCTCCTCGCCTCGGCGCACACTGGGCCAGCGGTCGATGGTGGCTTGTGGCGAGGTGTTGCGGTAGCGACGGTCGCGCAAGATGCGGCGTATGAGGCGGCTGTCGGTGCGCGACACCGACGAATTGTCGTCCCACTCTATGGGTGCGAGCGACGAGACGTAGATACGGTATTTTGCCTCGTCGGCAATAGCGTCGGTAAACAGCGGGTTGAGCCCGTGTATGCCTTCGAAGATGAGTATCATGTCGTCGTCCAGGTGCAGCTGCCGTCCGCTCTTCTGGCTCGTGCCTGTCGGGAAGTCATAGCGTGGCAGTTCCACCTCGCCACCCCTGAGCAGGATGTCGATATGCTGGTGCAGCAGTTCGAGGTCGACGGCATAGATTGACTCATAGTCAAATTCGCCATTTTCGTCGCGCGGCGTACGGCTGCGATCTACAAAATAGTCGTCGAGCGACACTGTGAACGGCTTCAGCTTGTTGGCAAGCAAATGCAGCGAAAGCCGCTTGCTGAATGTGGTCTTACCACTCGACGAAGGTCCGCTCACCAGCACCACCTTCACCTCCGGTCGCGCGGCAATGGTGTCGCTAATTTTGTCGATACGCTTGTCGAGCATAATTTCCGACATGTTGATCACATCTTTTGAGTAACCTTCGCGTATCGCACGATTCAAATCATCGACGGTACGCAGCTTAACAAAGCGTATTTCGCTCGTTTTTTTATCCTCAATCTGTAAAAAAATCTCGTCTCGTTTCATGATATGAATAACTTTTACTACTTTTGCAAATCGTTTTCGGATGTCAAAGGTAAGAATAAAAACCGAAACGACAATCGACCGACTACAAAAAACAATAAAAAACTGGCGATAAAAACGTGGATTTTACTACAAAAGTAGAAATAGACAGCAACGGAATCAGCATCGACCACAAGTCGAGATTGCTGATGCTCGGCTCGTGCTTCACCGACAACATAGGCAACCGTATGGCTGGCGCCGGATTCGAAGTGACGGTCAACCCGTGGGGTGTGCTCTACAATCCCGACTCCATCATCACGGCACTCGAAAGCACCATCACACCCAACCCCGAGTTTACCGAGTGGACACAGAAACAACCCGACACCACACCACGGCTACAGGACTTCGACATCATCATCCTCACCCTCGGCACATCGTGGATTTACCGCCTGAAATCGACGGGGCACACCGTGGCCAACTGTAAGAAACAACCCGAATCGCTATTCACACGCATGCAGATGCCAATCGACGAGATTGTAGCAAAATACTCCCATTTCATCGAGGAAATAGCCATACCCAACCGACAGAAACTGATCTTCACCGTGAGCCCCATTCGCCACCGGCGCGAAGGCATGCATGCCAACCAACTGAGCAAGGCAACACTGCTGCTCGCCATCGACTCGCTCCAAGCACGCTATCCCGACCATGTGGCTTATTTCCCAGCCTACGAAATCATGATGGACGAACTGCGCGACTACCGATTCTATGCCGACGACATGCTACACCCCTCGACACTGGCTGTGGAATATATATGGCAGCTGTTTTCAACCACATACTGCAACAAAGCTACCATACAACTCATCAATCAGTTCGAGAAACTCAACCGGACACTGGCCCACCGCCCGCT
Organism: uncultured Prevotellaceae bacterium; assembly: GCA_947166155.1. Lineage (GTDB taxonomy): Bacteria > Bacteroidota > Bacteroidia > Bacteroidales > Bacteroidaceae > Colivivens. Next base: position 2,074 of record CAMVDC010000092.1, read on the forward strand.
CGATGCCGCCAACCCCGAGTATCAAGCACTGAAATCAACTACTGAACAACAAATAAAACAACTGAAATATGCAATACAGAATTAGCGACATCGCTCGCATCATGGGTGCCGACCGCCACGGCATAAACGACGCACTCATCAACTGGCTGCTCATCGACAGCCGATCTCTATGCTTCCCCGCCGAGACACTATTCTTCGCCATACGCACCAACCGCAACGACGGACACCGATATATCGACGAACTGTGTAAACGCGGAGTGCGAAACTTTGTAGTGAGCACACTGCCTGCCAACATCGACGAATACCCCAACTGCAACTTCCTGCTCGTTCACGACACACTGCAAGCCATGCAACAACTCGCTGCATGGCACCGACAGCAGTTCCAGATGCCGGTAGTGGCAATCACCGGCAGCAACGGAAAGACCACCGTGAAGGAATGGATGTACCAACTACTCTCGCCCGACTACAACGTGTGCCGGTCGCCACGCAGCTACAACTCACAGGTGGGTGTGCCACTTTCGCTCTGGCTGCTCAACCAGCACAACGACATAGCGATAATCGAAGCCGGAATATCAAACCCCGGCGAGATGGACAACCTCAACCGCATGATACGCCCCGACATAAGCGTAATCACCAACATAGGCGAAGCTCACCAAGAGAACTTCTTCACACACGAAGGCAAGTGCGACGAAAAACTCAAGCTGTTCAAAGACTGCCACACCGCAGTCATCAACCTGCAAAACGACTTCATCTGCAAAGTGGCACGCCGCGAAGTACTCGACAAGGTGAAGTGCTGGCCAATGGTGAAAAGCGTGGAAAAACATGGAAGCACAGCCACTATATCCTACACCCTCGACGGACAGCAAGGACAATACACCATACCATTCATCGACAATGCAGCCATCGAAAACTCTGTCATCTGTCTGGCTACATGCCTCAGCCTCAGAGAATATATCGACATTGACATCGAAAAGATATGCCAACGCATGTCGACACTCGAACCTGTGGCCATGCGACTCGAAGTGAAGGACGGAATCAACGGGTGCACACTCATCAACGACACCTACAACTCCGATATCCACTCGCTCGACATAGCACTCGACTTCATGAGCCGGCGCCCCGACATAAGCCACCGATGCCACACTCTCATCCTGAGCGACATACTGCAAAGCGGCGAAGCACCCAGGGCACTGTATGCCAGAGTGGCACACATGGCCGAAAGCCGTGGCATAGAAAAGATAATAGGTGTGGGCAACGAGATTATGTCGTGTGCCGGATACTTCAAGATGGAGAGCTACTTCTTCCACACCACCGACGAACTCATTGCCAGCGACGTATTTGCCAACCTTACCGACGAGTTCATACTCATCAAGGGTGCGCGACGCTATCATTTCGACCGTCTATCCGACTTGCTCACACTCAAGGTACACCAAACGATACTCGAAGTGAACCTCAACGCCCTTGTCGACAACCTACACTACTATCGCTCATTCCTCATGCCCGAAACCAAGATGGTGTGTATGGTCAAAGCGTCGGCCTACGGTATGGGAGCACTCGAAACCAGCAAGACCCTGCAGGACAACGGTGTGGACTACCTGGCAGTAGCTGTGGCCGACGAGGGAGCCGACCTGCGACGCGGAGGCATCACTGCCAACATCATGGTCATGAATCCCGAGATGACCTCATTCAAGATGTTGTTCGACTACAGGCTCGAACCCGAAGTATATAGTTTCCAACTGCTCGAAGCACTTATCTATGCTGCCGAGAAAGAAGGTATCACCAACTTCCCCATCCACATAAAACTCGATACAGGCATGCACCGCCTCGGCTTCAACCCCGTGACCGACATCGAGCGCCTCACCGCCCGCCTGTCGCGACAGTCGGCACTCGTGCCATGCTCCGTGTTCAGCCATTTTGCAGGAAGCGACAGCGACGAGTTCGACGACTTCTCGCGCCGGCAGTTCACACTGTTTGAGCAGGCATCGAGTCAGTTGCAAGCTGCCTACAGCCATAAAATTCTGCGACATATATGCAACTCGGCAGGCATCGAACACTTCCCGAAATATCAACTCGACATGGTGCGCCTCGGGTTGGGACTTTATGGCATCAACCCACGCAATAACGACGTGATAAACAATGTGGCAACGCTCAAAACCACAATACTGCAAATACGCAATGTGGCAGCAGGCGACACTATCGGCTACAGCCGCCGCGGGGTGGTGACTCGCGACAGCCGCATAGCAGCCATACCTATAGGATATGCCGACGGACTCAACCGCCGAATGGGAAACGGTAACTGCTATTGCCTCGTGGGTGGCAAACCGGCACCCTATGTGGGCAATATATGTATGGATGTGTGTATGATTGATGTCACCGACATACCATGCAGCGAGGGCGACCAAGTGGTCATTTTCGGTCAGGATTTGCCAATCACAACCCTTTCAGATGCTATAGGCACCATACCCTACGAGGTGTTTACCGCTGTGTCGACACGAGTGCAAAGAGTGTATGTGCAGGAGTGACCGCGCACTCGCGATTTTGTGACTGCGCACTCGCGGCCCTGTGACTGCGCACTCTCGACCTTGCGACTGCGCACTCGCAAAAAAACGAAAAAGATGGAGCGAATGGATGTATCGCTGATTGATACACATTCGCTCCATCTTTTTCTTTATTTATATATACTATGTGTGGATGACAGTCGTGCTACCATCCGTTTGCTTCATTCCATGTTGTCAGAATGGTAGGTCGTCGGTCGACTCATTTGGGTTGAACTCAGGCATGGGTTCGCTGGCGGCAACGGGTGCAGCAGCTGGTGCGGCGGCTGGAGCCGGAGCAGCAGCAGCATCGGGTGCGGCAGCCTGGTCGGCAGTCACGTGATCCACCTTCCATGCACGTATGTCGGTGTACCAGCGTCCCTGATATTCACGCGAGTTTATGTCGAACGACACGTTTATCTCGTCGTTCAACTGAATATTTGCTTGGTTGATTTTGTCTTCTCCAAACAAACTGAAGCACATACGATGCGGATATTGTTCATGAGTTTCGATCACATATTCCTGAATCATCCACGGATTGCCCGACGTGCGGGCTACGCCGCTACGTGGTTCGAGCACTGCTATTACCTTTCCTGCTAATTCCATAACGCTCTTTTATTGATTTTGGCTGCGAATTTACGAAAAAATAGCTACGCGACAATGTTTTTCTGAAAAAATCTTTTACTAATTCAAAACTTATGTGTAATTTTGTAGTCAAAACGTGTTGTCGACACTGCAAAATCGCTGTTCATTTGTTGCATCACAGCAAATGGAGCGATGCAGTTGTGGCGCAACATCGACGCATGGATGAACAATAACAAAATAAAGGTTAAAGATTATGAATTTCAGTATTTCAAGCACTACGTTCTGCAATCGTTTGCAGACACTCAACAAGGTGATAAGTTCGAAAAACTCTATCGCTATACTCGACAGCATACTTTTCGAACTCCAGGACAACATCCTGAAAATGACGGCATCGGATGGCGACATCACACTCGTGTCGACTCTCGAAGTCAACTCGGCCGAAGGTAGTGGCAAATTTGCTCTCAACGCATCGCAAATCATCAACGGATTGAAGGAAATATCCGACCAACCCATCCGCCTGAGCATCGACGACAACGACTTCAAGGTCGTGATAAAGTATCAGAATGGTAAATGTGAATTCGTCGGACAGAGCGGCGAGGAATATCCTACACCAAAGGGTGTGGAAGGCGAAGCAAAGACAGTGAGCATACCTACAAGCGTGCTCATCGGCGGAATCGGAAAATCTATATTCGCAACTGCCGACGACGAGCTGCGACCGGTGATGAACGGTATTTACTTCGACATCCTGCCCGACAGCATCACATTCGTGGCAAGCGACGGACATAAACTCGTGCGTAACCGCAACTTCAGCGTCACATCGCCCGATCAGATTCCTAATTCATTCATACTGCCAAAGAAACCGGCAAAGACCCTGAAAGACATTCTGGTGAAGGATTCCGACGATGCAATCGTCACATTCGACGAAAACTGTGCCGAAATAAAACTCGACAACTACATCCTCACATGCCGACTCATCGAGGGACGATATCCTAACTACAACTCTGTCATTCCAAAAGACAACCCCTACAAGGTGCGCATCGACCGCCAGACACTCATCAGCGCACTGCGCCGAGTGCTCGTTTTCGCTAATACCAGCACCAACCTCATCAAGATTAAAATTTCGGCAGGCACAGTGGTCATTTCATCACAAGACGTCGACTACTCTACACGTGCCGAAGAAAGCATAGCATGCGAATACGACGGCAACACAATGAACATAGGATTCAAGGGTACATTCCTCATCGACATACTCAGCAGCATATCGTCAAACGAAGTAGTACTCGAACTGGCCGACCCAAGCCGGGCAGGAGTCATCGTGCCAGCCGAGCAAGAAGAAAACGAAGACTTGCTCATGCTGCTCATGCCTATGATGCTCAACGACTAATTCATCCACTACATAACAGGGATTCAGGCAATAAATGGCTCTGAATCCCTTTATATTTATTTCAAATCATGAAGATAAACATAACGCGACCCATCATTTTCTTCGACCTCGAAACCACCGGAGTCGATGTGGTAAAAGATCATATAGTAGAACTCTGCTACATAAAACTATTTCCCGACGGCAACGAAGAATCGAGGGTCATGCGACTGCGACCAACCGACTCGCTCGGCAACACAATACATATACCACAATCGTCAACACTCATACACGGAATCACCGACGACGATGTGGCCAACTGCCCTACATTCAAGGATGTGGCACCAATGCTCAAAGACACATTCACCGATGCCGACCTCGCCGGCTACAACTCCAACTACTTCGACATACCCATGCTGGCCGAGGAATTCCTCAGGATAGGCATCAACATCGACTTCAGCCATGCCAAGTGTATCGACGTGTGTGTCATATTCAAAAAAATGGAACAGCGAACACTGTCGGCTGCCTACAAGTTCTATTGCAAAGCAAACCTCGACGATGCACACTCGGCAATGGCCGACACACGAGCCACACTCAAAGTGCTCGAAGCACAACTCGACATGTATGCCGACACACTCAAAAACGATGTCGACACCCTCTCGCAGTTCTCATCGTCAAACCGCAATATCGACTATGCCGGACGCATGGTATATGACGAACACGGCACACCACTATTCAATTTCGGTAAATACAAAGGTCAACCCGTGGCCGATGTGCTGCGCAAAGACCCGGGATACTACAGTTGGATGATGCAAGGCGAATTTGCGCTCAACACCAAACAAATGCTCAAGAAAATAAAACTCAGCCTCTAATCATATTACTAACCATTATCACACACACAATTATGCTAAAAGACAAACACATAGTACTGGGAATCACAGGTAGCATAGCAGCCTACAAGGCATGCATCATCATACGTCTGCTACGCAAGCAAGGAGCCGAAGTACAGGTGGTCATCACACCTGCAGGCAAGCAGTTCATAACACCCGTCACACTCTCCACACTCACAGCCAAACCCGTCATCAGCGAGTTCTTCGCATCAGCCGACGGCACCTGGCACAGCCATGTAGACCTCGGACTTTGGGCCGACGCCATGCTCATAGCACCCGCCACCGCCAGCACCATAGGCAAGATGGCCAACGGAGTGGCCGACAACATGCTCGTCACCACCTACCTCTCGATGAAAGCACCAGTATTCATAGCCCCGGCCATGGACCTCGACATGTATAGCCACCCATCCACCCAGCGCAACCTGCAGACACTCGCATCATGGGGCAACCACATCATCCAGCCCCAAAGCGGATGGCTCGCATCAGGACTCGAAGGAAAAGGACGCATGGAAGAACCCGAAGCAATAGTGAAACACCTCGAAGACTTTTTTAATGAATAATGATTAATGAATAATGAATAGCGGCAACCTACCTATGCGGAAACACAGGCAAATCTGCTATTCGTTTATACCCCGTCAACTTATCATTAATCATCAACCCCAAGCATCCACTATTCATAAATCATTATTCATTATATAAATTACACGTCCGCTATTCATTATTAATTATTAATTATTCATTAAAACTATGACCATCCTCATAACCGCCGGACCCACATACGAACGTATTGACCCCGTAAGATTCATAGGCAACTACTCATCGGGCAAGATGGGATTAGCCCTGGCAGCCGAGTGTGCATCACGTGGCATGGAAGTGTCGCTCGTGCTCGGCCCCGTCACAATTCAGTCGCCGGTGTTCAACAACCCGCACATACACATCACACGCGTAGAATCAGCACAACAGATGTTTGATGCCGCCGCCCACATATTCCCCCATTGCCATGCAGCCATACTCTGCGCTGCCGTAGCCGACTTCACCCCGGTAAGCGTAGCATCGCAAAAGATAAAGCGCGAAGGCGACGAACTCGTCCTGCGCCTCAAGCCCACACGCGACATAGCAGCACACCTGGGCACCATGAAACGCACCGACCAAGTGCTTGCAGGATTTGCACTCGAAACCAACGACGAACAAACCAACGCACAAAGCAAACTCAACCGCAAGAACCTCGACTTCATAGTGCTCAATTCGATGAACGATGCCAACGCAACATTTGGCTACGATACCAACAAAATCACCATCATCGACCATTTCGGAAGCAATGCCTACCCACTCAAGCCCAAAACCCAATGTGCCAAAGATATTGTTGATAAGCTGTTGATAACTGCCAAGAACAAGTTGAAAACAAAATAACAACCCGTTCACTTATCATCATCAACATCACGTGGCATACCCCGCCCCATCAACAAAGCAAACGATATAAACCTAATTTCAACACATTTATCAACATCCACCAACCCATCACAACATAAAGAAAATCATAAACATACAATATGCTCAACACACTTATCAACATTATTAAACGCATATAATAACTATCATCGTTTATTATAAAAAAAGAAAAGTATAATATAATAATATAAGTTTCGCAAGTTCCACTTGCTTCAGTTTCAAGGAATAGAAAGGAATGGAAGAGAAGTTATCGCTCGCTTTGTTCGCTCAGGAAGTTAAAAGGACGAATGATACTACAGGCAGGTATCGTCCCTTTAACCTCTCCCCCGCTCCCTCCGTCGCTTCGCTCCCCAATTGCTCCGATTCCGCAATTGCCCCCAAGGGGAGATGATACCATCCGGAAGGCCTTCTCCCCTCTCTCCCTCGGGGGAGTGCGAGGGGGGAGAAAACCGAATTGTCACCCCTCAGTCCCCTCAAGGGGATGAGGGGAGATGCCCAAAGGGCAGAGAGGGTCCGTTCTTCCGGATAATCCCGACTCGGCATACACCTTATTATATAATATAGACTCGCTCCGCATGGAGTCCGACGATGTGCCCACCTCCCTCCGTGCCCGGAATGTGCGTAGCAAAACTTGAATAATACAACCTAAGGATATAAGGAAAAGCCGAAAACCTTTAATAGAGTAGGCATAAATAATCAATAATTAAAACAAATGGAAACAAAGACTAAACAAAGCGGAATGTACATGCTGCTCCTTGCTGCGGCCGTACTTACATCCATGTTTGTTAATGTGGATATGTATGGACAGGTATACAGAAACGGAAAACTCATTGAAGACATTGATCAACGGTATATGCAACTGTCGTATGAACACGAGTTGAGTTGCAATGGCGAAAGGCGTTATCAGACATATATGCAGCTGGGCAAATACAGTGCAGGATATGCTCTGGCCATAACGTGCATTGCTGAAAATGAATATCCCGATATTGACACCATGCAATGCCGGCATGCTGTGTTGTATGGTAAGGATGGAGAACTTACGCTCGAACGTATATCTGGCAAATCGGTATATGAGTTTGAGGAAGAGAAGACCATCGGACCCGATAACTGGGTACGAGCACCACAGACGATGCCATTCATGCGATATCGCTATATGTTTATATATCGTATAGATGATATTGACAAGTTTCTGGAGCAGGATTTCACACGGTATTCATTCCTTGATGGCAAGGTGTACTATAGTCTTGCATCGAACTCCAAGGAACAGCGCCGATTTAACAAACAAATAAAAGCAGATAAGAAATATATTGACCTATGGTATAAAAGACACATGAAACTGAGCGGATACGATGACTCCCGCATGAGTTTTATCATTCTGAAATGAGATACAGATGGATATAATGAGAGGCGGACTTAATAGGAGGGTTTATATAATTGTCCGATTGCTGTTTTTTACAACGTTGTTGGTGGGTAATGTGTAATCCTCCAATACAAGGGTTGTCTGATAATTTGCTTGCCCCTAAGTGCCCGT
>CAMVDC010000093.1 GCA_947166155.1 uncultured Prevotellaceae bacterium
GAAAGACCGTGACGTTTGGAGCGACGGATTTTGGGAGTAAGGGAAAAACCTCCCCTAACCCCTCCCAAGGAGGGGGACTCCATCCGGATGGTATCATCTCCTCTTGGGGGCAATTGAGAAAGGGAAGTGAAAGGGAAGTGAAAGGAATTGAAAGGAAGTTAAAGGGACGATACCGACTCCGAGGCGACATCCGTCCTTTTAATTTCAGAGCGAAGCGATAACTTCCATTTAACTTCCCTTTTTACTCCCTTTTAACTTCCTTTTAACTTCTGTTATGTACTATTTAACTATTTCGCTATTCCCATCCGGATGGAGTTCCCCTCCTTGGGAGGGGTTAGGGGAGGTTTTCTTTAACTCCTCTTTAATATTAATTATTCATTAAAAATAGTATCTACTATTCCTTCGCGAATGGCGAGAGCAACGAGTTGTACTGAGTTCTTCACTCCATATTTGGCAAGTAGTCGCTTGCGATACCAGCTGACGGTTTCCACGCCAAGGAATACACGCTCGGCAATCTCAGCGTTGGTGAGGCCGCGGCAGATGAGGGTGAGTATCTTATGTTCGGTGGGCGACATCGACACGTGGGTTGCTGCTCCACGGTTCATGACCTGTTGCACCTCGGGACTCAGATATTGTCCGCCATGATATACGCAGTCGATGGCCTCCATCAGCTGACTGGTCGATGCCGATTTCAGTACATAGCCATGAACACCGATATCTATCATGCGGCTTATCATTGAATACTCGTCGTGGTAGGTGAGCACCAACAGCTTCATCTGCGGATAGTCGGCCAAGAGTTGCTTGCAGAAGTCGATTCCGTTGCCGTCGGGCATGGATATATCGGCCAGCAACACATCGGGTCTCCGCTCTTGAAGTGTTTGCCGACACTGGCTGATGGTGGTAAACACACGGCTCACGTGAGCCGTTCCACTGCTGTTGATACACTCGCGCAAGCCTTCGACCAGCATTCGGTGGTCGTCAACGATATTTATGTCTATCAGATATTTCATAAGAACTCAAAAACTCAAGAACTCAAGAACTCAAGAACTCAAGAACTCTTTACTATTATACTTACCCTTGTGCCTTTGTCTGGCGACGAGATGATTTGCATCTTTCCCTTATAACTCTTTATTCGTTCTTCTAAACCGGCAAGTCCATGTCCTGCAGAGTAAGCTTTTGCGGGGTCGAATCCGTGGCCGTTGTCTGCAACTACAAGCATCACGGTGTCGGAGTTGCAAATGAGTTGAATGTCGATTTTATCGGCTCCCGAGTGTTTCACGGCGTTGTTCACCAGCTCGTATGTGCATCGATAGAGCACTATTTCGATATCTTTATCTATTTTTGCATCGGGTTCACCGTCGTAGTAGAACTGTGTGTTGGGCATCGCGAGGGCTAAGTCGGATAGTGCTGTGGTCAGGCCGCTACGCAACAGTTGCTCGGGCATGAGGTGATGGGCCACGTGTCGCAGTTCGCGCGATGTTGCATCGAGGTGCTGCAGTGTCTCGCCCTTGTCGGCATCCTGCTCTATCTTCATGCGCAGCAGCGAGAGCATACCGCCCAGACCGTCGTGCAGGTCGCGTGCCACGCGGCTACGTTCCTCCACCTCGCCGTCGAGTTTGGCTTTGAAGAGGGCCGACTTGCGTCCGATGCGCACACTGCGCCACAGCAGGAAGAACAGCAGTGCGACGAGCAGCAGCACCACTCCACCCAGTATGCTGCCCCACATCATCCAGCGTCGTTCGCGCTGCAGGCTTTCGATGGCGGCTTCTTTCTTCTCGGTTTCGTAGAGCACCTGCATCTCGGAAAGCCCCGACTGGTAGTGGCTGTTGGCAAACCGTGTGAGGCAATGGTGCATACGGTCGGTGTATTCGGCCACGCTGTCGGCCTGTCCCAAGGCGCCATATATCTTGATGAGTGATGAATATGTCACCACGTCGCCATAGGTTTCTTCGGGGTCGGTGGCGAGTGCCTGGTAAGCGAAATGCAGTGCATCGTGCCACCTGTGTTGCAGTATGGCTACTTCGCAACAGAGGTCATAGACTTCGCCCCGCGTGTCGGACATCATCTCGTGGTCAGTCAGCCTCAGTGCCTCGTCGGCCAGTGGCCCAGCTGCTGCCACTCCTCCACCCCACTTCAGTTCGTATCGTGCCTTGCGGCACAGCGTGGTCACATAGTCGGCCACCTCGTCGTCGCGGTGATGGCTGTAGTAGGCATATAGGGTATCGATGGCAGCCTTGGCACGTTGGCGGTCGTCGCGGTCGAGGTAGATTGCCGCCAGTCCCTTGTAGGGCACTACCACCATCAGCGTGTCGCCGGTCAGGGTTCCTATGTTCACTGCCTTGCGGTAGTTGTCTTCAGCTTCGTCGGCATTACCCATGCTGGAATAGAGTTCACCCACATTATAATATAATATAGAGGCCGACTCCCACCACTCGTATTTCTCAAACAGCGGCAGCGCTTTCTGATAGTATGCAATGGCCAGATGCAGACGGTCCTGCATGTTATATACATTGGCAATCGAGCCATACAGTGCCGAGAGATTGTCGTCGATGGTGCTCTCTTCATATCCACCTTTACGGCTCATCGTGTCGTTCAGCTGCAGTGCCCAGTCGTAGAGGGCGAGTGCGCGCTCGTAGTCGCCCCCACCATAGGCATTGAGTCCCAGCAGGCGCAGTGCATCTACCCTGGAATTGAGCCAGTCGTGCTCATACGAAAGCGCAAGCGCCTGCATGGCATAGCCGGCAGAGCGCTCGCCGTCGTGTGGCAGATAGGCCCACATCAGCGACTTGTAGGCATTCATCAGTTGCTCGTCGCTGAGGCGTTCGGGGTGCTTCAACGCCTGCTCTATCGAGTCGGTACCCGTCACGCGGTGGTCGTTGTAGGCAAACGCCGCAAACTGCCACCAGCAAAGCATGATGAACAGCAACAGATATCTATCTATGTTTTTTGTACTCATTTGCCTACAAAGTTAAGTAAAAACATCCGATTGCTCCACCCTTTTGGGTAGAATTTCGCATATTTGCCCACAATTCCACCTTTTCGGGTGGGTGTTTATACGCATAAATACCTTAACTTTGAAGCCGTAAAACCACTTAAACAATAAACCGACATGAGTAACAAGACACTTTTCGCAGTGCTGCTCCTCGCGCTGGGAGCCTGCACCACCAACCTATCGGCACAAGGCATACTGGGACGCATAGCCAACAGAGTGAAGGAAAAGGTGACCGACAAGATAGAGCAGAAGATAGACAATGCTATCGACGGAGCGATTGACGGAGTGACCGAAGGTAAAACAGACGATGCCGACAGCAAGGATGCAGCAGCCGCCGACACCTACGATCCCCAGGCAGGTGCAGCCAAGAGCGACTTTGTGCGTGGAGCTGCTGTCATGTTCGAGGACGACATGCAGGGTGAGCAGGTTGGCGAGTTCCCATCGAAGTGGGACCTCGTTCGAGGTAATGCCGAGATTGCAACCATACAAGGCCAGAAGTGCATAGCCCTCATCGATGGCGACGGCTGGATCACCCCATTGGTGAAAGGTGGCATCAAGAACTACCTTGGCGATGAGTTCACCGTCGAGTTCGACATGCTCTTCGACGACCGCCCCAAGGATGGCGCACCCAATATTGAGTTTGACTTCATGCACGAAAGCCAGCGTCACGACAATGAAATCTTCACCGTTCTTTGGTCGATGGCCTCCGATAAGCAGTCGTTCGATTGCGACTACGTGCGCCCGACAGACGAAGGATGGACAAGTACGGAGGGACACACCTCTGCACATGAGGTGGCCACTGTCAACGATGGCCGCTGGCATCACTATGCACTGTCGTTCAACAAGCGCGCCATCAAGTTCTACGTCGATGGCAAGCGCGTCATCAACGTGCCTAATGCCAAGGCCGGTGCCGGCTGGTTCACCATTTGGTCAGGAGGTAAGAACGACCGGCCCACCTACTTGAAGAACGTTGTGGTGGCCAAGGGAGCCGTTGCACTTTACGAACGAAACGCCACCGACATGTCTGCCGTCGAGAAGGCCATTCAGGAGACGGGCAAGTTCGTCACCAACGACATCCTGTTCGAGACCGCCAAGGCAACACTCAAGCCCGAGTCGATGGCCGAGATACAGAAGGTGGCCGACTACATGAAGAAGAACCCGACGGCTCGCTTCGAGGTGCAGGGACATACCGACAACCAAGGCTCCGATGCAGTGAACGACCCTCTCTCCCAGCAGCGTGCCGAGGCAGTGGTGAAGGCCCTCGAAGGCATGGGTGTGGATGGATTCAACCTCAAGGCAGTGGGCAAAGGCTCGCACGAACCGATAGCCGACAACAAGACCGAGGATGGAAGGGCAAAGAACAGGAGGGTGGAGTTTGTGAAGAAATAAAAGAGCACAGAGAGCACAGAGAAGACAGAGGACACAGAGAAGAGAGAAGACAGAGGGCAATGAGAACAGAGGGCACAGAGCTATTCCCATCAGCTATTCATTATTCATTAAAAAGAAGCATCCGCTATTCATTATTCATTATTAATTATTCATTAAAAAAAGGACATGAAGACAAAGTATCTATTGATGGCAGCCATGATGCTGCTGGGCACAATGTGCTTCACCGCCTGCGGCGATGATGACGACGACGTAGAAAAGGCAATTGAAAAGATTGACAATGGGACAATGAAGCCAACGGTATCAATCACCGAGACGGCCTCACAACTGGTGTTCACCGCCGTATGGCAGGGCGTGATGACCGAAGTGTTTACCGCTACATTCAATAGCGATGGGACACTGAAAAAATACATCGTCACCACAACCTATGCTACCGACAAGCTGGCCGACGAAGCATGGAAGGAACTGAAGGAAGACCTCGAACCTGACGAGGAAGCCAACTACTCGCGCAACGGACGCACCATTACTGCCGATCTCACGTCGGAGTTCGAGGGTGCGAACAAGCAAATGATTAAGCAGATATTCCAGTCGATGAAGACTGAGTACGAGAAAGGAACTAAATAATCACGCACAACCCTTTCAGTCGGGGCAATAGTACCATCCGTCACAACGACAATAGTACTATCCGTCACAACGACAATAGTACCACAAAGTCTCGTTAAACATATAGAATAATTTACCCTTTTCTTTTTTCAATCAGAGCCTCGGACCATTTGTTGGCCGAGGCTCTGACACTTTTGAGTATTCGTGAAAAGGAACGAACTTCACATTAGAATAAGGTTGATGACTAGTTCCGCGCAATCTTTAATACAGGCATGATGTTGTTGAGAGGGGTGTCGGGAAGTGTAACGATGAGCGCATCGCGAGTGCGGCTGAACTGCACTTTTCCGTATCCCAGCAGTTCCACTTTGCTGATTTTGCCCGCGAAGTATTTGCTGCCTTCAGCCAGCGAGCGGACGGTGATGGTATGGTCTTCAGGCCATGCAAGAGCACTGACATAGAGGTTGCGCTCGGTTTGTGTAAAACGGATTTCGTCGCTGCCGGCACGTGTGTATTGTCCGTCGTTGAATCCCTGGTTGTTGATCTTGATGTCGGCATCGGCTATCGGCCCTTCGCCGAAGATGGTCCACGGACGAGTCCCCACGATGCTTTCCTTGTTTATCTTCATCCATGCACCGAACTCATGCAGTATGGCGAGTTCCTTCTCATCGGGAGTTCCGTCGGCACGCAGTGGCACATTGAGCAACATGTTGCCGTTCTTCGACACGATATCCACGAGCAGCTCGGCGACGGTCGATGCACTCTTGTAGCCGTTGCGCTGATAGACCGATGTGTTGTAGTGCCAGTCGCCAAGGCAGTTGCAGCATTGCCAAGGGCGAGGCATGATTTTGTTTGGTGCCCCGCGCTCCACATCCCACACGAGTGCATCCTTCTGGTCTTCGTCGAGTATCTTGCCAAACACCACGGCCTGGGTCTTGCCTCCGTGCTGAGCAGCGCTGTGGTTGTACATGTGGGTGGTAATCTTCATGCCTGCATCGCTCACTGGATAGAACGGAAGGACGGTGACATCGAAATAGATGAGGTCGAGGTTGTAGCGGTTGATGGCATCGATGGTGCGGTTGTAGAAGTTGGTGATATACTCCTGTGTAGGCAGGTTGGCACCATTGCCCCACCCCCATTGATTGTGGATGGCTCCGTTGTTCCATGTGTCGTTGCTGAAGTCGTGGTCTTGCGCATATAGTTTTTGAGGGTCGAGACCGCGCCACCACTTCACGCTGCCGTCGGCATTGAGCTTGTAGCCGTCTTCCTTGGTGAGCCATCCGTCGTATTTCACCCCGCGCAGCGGTCCGTGGAGGTCGAAACGCCGGCTGGGTTCATACCATATCCATGCATGGTCGGCATGGAAGGACGCACCGAAAGGCAGTCCCACCTTACGTGCAGCCGCTGCCCATTCGCCCAGGATGTCGCGATGTGGGCCGATGGCCATCGAGTTCCATTCCTGGTATTTAGAATCCCAGAGGTCGAAGTTATCGTGGTGGTTGCCGAGAGCAAAGAAGTATTGTGCCCCGACTTCTTCCTTATAGAAGCGTACGAGTTCGTCGGGTGTCCAGTGTTCGGCACGGAAGAGTGGCAGTATGTCTTTGAATCCCACCTGCGACGGGTGTCCGTAGTGGTCGCGATGATAGTTGTACTTGCCATTGCCCTCCATATAGAGTTCGCGTGCCATCCAGTCGCCACTGCCCTCGACGCATTGTGGTCCCCAGTGTGCCCAGATGCCAAACTTGGCATCGCGGAACCACTCGGGTACTTCGTAGGTGCGGAGCGACTCCCATGTAGGTTGGAACGGACCTGTCTGCATCGGTTCGTCGGTTTCGAGCACTGGTATCTGATAACTCTGTGCCTGCATCACGACCGTTGCAGCAGTCATGCCAAGCAAAAGGAATAGTTTTCTTGTATTCATAGTTAAATTGATGATTGATGATTGATGATTGATGATTGAAGATTGATGATTGATGATTAGCCCCTCTCTTATTTCCCCACCACTTCCACATCGCTATACGCCATGCGTTCGCCCTGAGCCAGACGTAGGCCTTCAAAGCGTATGACACTGGCGCGAGTGGGTTTGCAACTAATGCTTTGCCAGATTGGGTTGTTCACAATGTTCGAGAACTCGCCTTCGCCCAGCACCTCCCAGTGGTTCCAGTCGGTGGTAGCCGATACTCGGTAGCGGGTGATAGTTCCATCCTTGCTGTCTTGCGGTGGCAAGTATCGGAATCCTGTTACGGTCTGTTCCTTTCCCAGGTTGACAAACATCATGCGGTCGGTTGCAAAGAAGATGTAGTAGTTGGCACAGCGTTTCTCGCCCGAGTCGGGAGTGTCGGCTGTTATGTCGGGAGCCATATATACGCCCACCTTCGATATGAGCGGACAAGCCTTGGCGTCGAGTATTGTGAACCGCAATTTCGTTGCGGTTACCGCAGGAAAGCAGATGATGCGTCGGTGACCTATGGTTGTCATCCCGTCGCCCACTTCGGAGAGCTGGTCGGTGAGTTGTATCCACTTTCCACCGGCCAAGGCCTCGAGTGCAAAGCGTTTCACGCGCTGTCCGAATGGGATATATTCCTCGGCAAGGAAGCGGTTGAATGTTGTGGGCTTGCCAAATGACAGTGTGAGTGTTGCATTTGTCACACCATCGTCGGTGGCCCAGTAGGTATCAGTCTTTCCGTCGATAGCATGACGCCCATCATACTTGCGGCTTCCGCCACGGGTGTTGCTTACCTCAACCGTTGCTTTACGCGCCAGGTCTGTGCGGAACACTTCGTTTATCATCCGGTTGAATGCGATGCCGCGCAAGCTGTCGGTGGGATGTATGCGTCCGTTTGGTGCGATTGGGAAATTGAGCAGCAGGGTTGAGTTGCGGCCCACTGATTTATAATATGTGTCCATAAGCCGCGACAGGCTCTTCACGTTCTCGTTTTCTGTCTCGTGATAGAACCACCCGGGACGTATGCTGGTATTGGTCTCGGCTGCCACCCACGAGTCGCCATCCTCCAAGCCATTGCGCAACATACCTCCGTGTACTGTCCCCAGACGGTTGAGCAGACTCCAGTTGGTCTCGCCCACACTGCCAGCCTCGTTGCCAACCCATCGCAGGTCTCCGCGGTCGCCTCCGTCGTTCCAGATAACACACTTGGGTTGAAGTTCGCGTATCATGCGGAATGTCTCGGCCCACTCGTAGTATGTCTTGGCATCGATACGTCGTGTCTCGTTGGCTCCGCCATACCATCCATCGCCTCCGTTGGCACCGTCGAACCACACCTCGAAGATGTCGCCGTACTGTGTGAGGAGTTCGCGCAGCTGATTGCGGAAGTAGGTGATGTATTCCGGACGGCCATATTGCGGATGGTTGCGGTCCCATGGCGAGAGATAGACAGCAAACTTAAGGCCTTCCTTGCGGCAGGCATCGGCCAACTCGCGCACCACGTCGCCATGTCCGCCCTTCCATGGTGTGTTTTTCACCGAATAGTCGGTATAGGCCGAAGGCCACATGCAGAATCCGCAGTGGTGCTTGGCTGTGAAGATGATGCCACGCATACCCGACAGCTTGCACACACGTGCCCACTGACGGCAGTCGAGGTCGGATGGATTGAACAAGCTCAATTGTTCGTTGCCGAATCCCCACTCTTGGTCAGTGTAGGTATTGAGTGAATAATGGATAAATGCGTACATCTCCAGTTCCTGCCATCGCAGCTGGTTGGCATTGGGCAACGGGCCGCATGGTGCAGGTGCCGTCGCTTTCTGTGCCACGACAGCTGAATTTATCAGCATGAAGAATGCGATATATGCTATCGAGCGTTTCATATCAGGTGATGGTTTATTAGTCGTAGAGTCGGAACATACGTTCTGTCATCTGCCATTTCTCGTCGCTGCGCGCATCGGGGTTACAGCCTTGCAGCCGTGCAACGAATGCTTCCCACTCTGCCTGGCGCGGTAAGGTGGCGAGGCGGTTCATGGCCGATGTCCAGTCGAAGTCGGCCGGTGTATCGACTATCATGACAAGATGATTGTCGCGGATGTAGATTTCCATCTCGAGTATTCCAACGCTGCGGATTCCGTCGCGAATCTCGAGCCAGTGGTAAGGTTCGGAGTGCCATTTGCGATACTCGGCAATCATGGCAGGGTCGTCGCGCAGGTCGAGAACCTGTACGTATCGTTTTGTAGGGAAGTCGTAATGACGTTGTGAATAGCCGTCGGTCATATCATTTGCGTCGGATGGTTAGTGGTATTGCTTCGCTATGTGTGTTGCAGAATGTCGTGGCATCGCTGACCACGAGTGCCAGATAGCCCCCGCCGCCGGCTCCCGGCATCTTCCATGCCCGGACGTCGGGCATGGCTGAATAGCGGTCGATGTAGTCTTGCACCCCGGGTTGTATCATTGCCGGGAAGAGTGTGACCTGTGCGTTAAACGAGTCGGCGTATGCCTTGGCAAATGCGTCGAGGTCGCACTGCATGATGGCCTTCCAGCAGTTGTCGGCTGCGGCGGCCAGTGCCCGCACATTTGGTTCGTTGAGTTGCTTGCCTTCGACCACCGAGCAGCCGGGCCGACGTGGGAACATAGGCACGAGGCAGATGTGGTGTTCGAGCCACGAGAGGATATGCTCGTCGTGGCATTGTTCTATCTTCTCGGGCCAATAGTGGGCATCGTAGTAATGGCGGCAGAGGCCCGGGATGCATATCCCAATGGCATCTTGTGCTCCGCTTATGATTCCGTCGTTGCGCTCGGGTTCGTTTTCGAAACAGAACACGAGTTTGGCCAGCATCTCGGGGTCCATATCGGGCAGTCGTACCGGCCACAGGCGATGTATCTGCTTGCGGGTGGATGTAGAGAGTCCGCAGCGTTCGCGCACGTCGAAATCGGCAACGAGCGATATGGTGATGGCCCACCCCGGGGCGTAGGTGCTGACGTATGGCTGGTCGATCCACGTGCCTGCAAGGTCGAGGCGTGTGGGTATGCCGCTGTTTGCGAGGGTGCGTTTTATGTCGGTACTGCTGCGAGGGGTGAGTCCGTCGGCCGGAGTGCGGTCGAGCACTATGTATTCGATGCCATGCTCCTCGCAATACTTGCGTTTTTCTTCGCTCGACCCGTCGCTGTTGACCACGAAACGGTCGGGATGCAGGGCTTCGACCGTGGGCACGAAGTCCATCACCCCACTGCCGGCATTGATGAATGCATCCTTCACGTAGCGTATGCTCTTCACCATAAACAGCCGTTCCTGTTCGGGATAGAGTGTGCGGTGGTGCTTATATTCCAGAATCGTTGCGTCAGACCCAATGCCAACATACAGGTCGCCAAACTGGCTTGCCTGGCGGAAGAACTCCACATGTCCGCTGTGCAGCAGGTCGTAGCAACCACTTACGAATACTTTCATAGTAATGAATTTCTGAATAGGAGCCCCCTCCTAACC
>CAMVDC010000094.1 GCA_947166155.1 uncultured Prevotellaceae bacterium
CAGGAGTATCAGAGATAGAAATCCTCCTATGCTATATGCTATAAACTGTACCATTTGACAATTTACTATTTTACTATTTGACTATTTACAATTTATATGCTTAGACCGCTGAAGCACATCATAGCCATTGCCATGAGTCCCACGGTAATGAACGTAATTCCCAGTCCCTGCAGGGGCTTTGGCACATCGCTGTATGCCATCTTCTCGCGAATAGCAGCGAGACCGACAATAGCAAGAGTCCAACCGATACCTGAACCAAGAGCGTATGCGATACAGTCGCCTACCCCACCGATGGCCTGAGTTGATGTCTCAGGGTCGAGCTGGATGCGCTGTTGCATGAAGAGCGATGCACCCATGATGGCGCAGTTCACTGCGATGAGTGGCAGGAAGATACCGAGTGCGTTGTAGAGCGATGGTGAGAATCGCTCGACAATCATCTCGACCAGCTGCACCATGGCGGCGATGACTGCGATGAAGAGGATGAATGCGAGGAATGTGAGGTCAACACCTTCGGCCAATGCGCCGTCGGCGAGGACCTTGGTCTGCAAGAGGTAGTCAACCGGCACGGTGATGAGCAACACGAAGGTCACTGCGATACCGAGTCCGAGACTGGTCTTAACGGTCTTAGATACTGCGAGATAAGAGCACATACCTAAGAAGAACGCGAATATCATGTTGTCCACAAAGATGGAGCGGACGAACAAACTAATGAAATGTTCCATAATTGATTTGCTGTTTACTTGTTTAGATATGTTTACTTATTCTCTTCTTTATTCACTGCACGGTGTACCCAGATGACACATGCAACGAGGATGAGTGCCATGGCAGGCATGGTCATCATACCATTGTTGATGTAGAGTCCGCCTGCTTCCATGTATGCTTCCTTGGGGATGATGGTGAGTCCGAAGATGGTACCGAAGCCGAGGAGTTCGCGCACGAAACCTACGACTACGAGCACGGCTGCATAGCCGAGTCCGTTGCCTATTCCGTCGAGGAACGACTCCCATGGTCCGTTTTGCATGGCGAATGCCTCAAGGCGACCCATGAGGATACAGTTGGTGATGATGAGTCCGACATAGACCGAGAGCTGCACGCTCACATCATATACGTATGCCTTCAGTATGTTGCTCACGATGGTGACGAGAGCAGCCACAACTACCAGCTGCACGATGATGCGGATGCGGTTTGGTATGGTCTTGCGGATGAGCGATATAATCACGTTAGAGAAAGCCGTGATGACGGTGACAGAGAGTCCCATCACGATGGCAGGCTTGAGCTGAGAGGTGACGGCAAGAGCCGAGCAAATACCCAGCACCTGTACGGCTATAGGGTTGTTTAGATTGAGTGGGCCAGTGAATATGGCTCCGTTCTCTTTTGAAAATAAACTCATATTCTTAGTCCTCCATTTCTTCTACTTTAGGTTCAACTGGATGGTCGATTGTAGGAACCACTTCGTATTCTTCGACCTCTACGGTCACTCCCTCGTTAGGGTCGGCAACAGGTGCTGCATTGCCTTTGAGCACTTCTACATATTTGGCGATGCTTGTCTTGAGCATCTGGTCAACTCCGTTGGATGTGAGTGTAGCTCCTGTCACTGCATCTACATAGTAGTCGGTCTCAAGTCCGTTTGGTGCCTTGCCTTGCTTGTAAACGCCCAGTGCCACTTCGCCGTCCTTGAACAGTTTCTTGCCCTTGAACGAGTCTTGGAACCACTGCTCGGCTATGCGTGCGCCAAGTCCGGCTGTCTCGCTCTCGTGCGAGAAGTAGGTACCGAACACGGTCTCACCGTCGGCATCGACTGCCACATAGCCCCAGAGTCCGCCCCACAGACCTGCTCCCTTTACAGGGATGACGGTCTTCTGCTGGCCATCGACTTCTGCCTTGAAGCATGAGTCGGTCTCGGAGAGATAGACGACTTCCTTGATTACTTCGTTGTACTTGCCTTCGATGTCGGCCTGATCTCTCAGGTTGAGCGAGGCGAGCACTTGCGACTTGCGGTCGTTCTCAACGTTGGCATCCTGTGTTGGTTTCAGTGCTGAAGCCACGAATGCAAGGAGGAACGCTGCAATGATAACTATGATAGCTGCATACACAATTGTGTAGACATTGCTGTTGGTATTCAATTTTGCCATAGTGTCTGTCCTCCTTATTATTTAATAGCGGCACGCTTGGCGCGCTTGTTGATGTTTGACTGTACGAAGCAATAGTCGATGAGCGGTGCAAACACGTTCATCAAGAGGATTGCGAGCATCATGCCCTCTGGGTATCCAGGGTTGAGCACACGGATGATGATTGCCATGGCTCCGATGAGCAGACCGAATATCCACTTGCCTGCCTCGGTGCGGGGTGCGGTGACTGGATCGGTTGCCATGAAGACGGCTCCGAATGCAAAGCCTCCGACAGTGAGTTGTTCCCACCAAGGGAAGTTGAGTGCCTCGGCATCACCGTAGCGCAGGAAGTATGCCATGACGGCACCACCCACGAATGTGGAGAGGATGATTTTCCAACTTGCGATGCCTGCCCAGATGAGGATACATGCACCAATCATGATGGCTATGAACGATGTCTCGCCTATTGAGCCTGGTATGGTTCCGATGATGGTGTCCATAGGTGAGGCGGTGACTGCTTCGCCGGCAGCGAGTTGTCCGAGTGGAGTGGCTGCGCTATATCCGTCGATGGTTCCGTTGATGCTGTCCATGTAGTTGGCGTTCACCCATACTTTGTCGCCCGACATCATCGACGGGTATGCAAAGAAGAGGAATGCGCGTGTGACGAGTGCAGGGTTGAAGATGTTCATACCTGTTCCGCCGAACACTTCCTTGGCGAAGATTACGGAGAATGCGGTTGCAAGTGCGATGATCCACAATGGGCAGTTCACCGGCACGATGAGTGGTATGAGCATACCGGTAACGAAGAATCCTTCGTGTACTTCTTCCTTCTTCCACTGAGCCACAGCAATCTCGATGCCGAGACCTACGGCGTAGCTCACCACGATTTTAGGCAGTATGACAGCGAGTCCGTAGAGGAAGTTGCACCAGATGGTTGCATCCTGGCATCCCACTGCGAGGCTGTGCTGATAGCCTATGTTCCACATACCGAACAGTATAGCCGGTATGAGGGCTATAATCACAAAGAATATGGAGCGCTTCGAGTCGATGGCGTCGTGAATTTGTGCGCCACGCACCTTGGCTGTCTCGTTTGGCACATAGAAGAAAGTCTCCATTGCGTCGAAAAGCGAGCCGAAAGCGCTGAGCTTACCTCCCTCTGTGAAGGTAGGCTTCATTTTGTCTAACATGTTTTTAATAAATGCCATAGTGCTTTTTCTTTACGCAGCATGTCGAGACCTTCCCTGACGATGCGCTGAAGTTCTACTTTCGAGCTATCGACAAATTCGGCCACAGCAAAGTCCTCGGGTGCTACTTCGTAGATACCGAGTGCCTCCATGCGGTCGATGTCGCCGGCTATGATTGCTTTCACAAGTTGCTCGGGATAGATGTCCATAGGGAACACCTTGTCGTATTCGCCGCTGAATATCATGTGGCGGTGGCCACCTTTCACGCGGGCATCGAGCACGTATCCTTCCTTCTTTGGCATGAGCCATGAGAAGTATGAGCGGCTTACCGAGAATTCCTTCAGACGTGGAGAAATCCATCCGAAGAGTTCGTGGGTGTCGTCGCCCTCGGGGATGACGGTCACTTCGGTAGAGTGTGCACCGAGGAATGCATCGGTCGAGGTCTTCATGCCTGTGAGCGGGTTACCGTCGATGATGCGCACCTTGCGGTCGCTCTTTACGTTGTCGGCAAGGATGTCGCCAATCTTTGCACCTACCACTGTCTTCACATAGTTTGGCTTCTTCACTTCGCTACCTGCAACGGCCAGTGTGCGTGTGAGGTCAACGCGGCCTTCCTTGAACAGGCGGCCAACGAACAGCACCTCTTCTGCACCGAGTGTCCACACCACTTCACCCTTGTTCACTGGGCTTATGTGGTTAATCTGCACACCTACGTTGCCTGCAGGACATTTGCCCTTGAATACGGTCACTTCGGCATTCTTCACACCTTCGAGCACACTGCCTGGCTTCACGCCAAGATATACCTTGGCCATCTTTGCCAGTGCGTCGATACCAGTCTGGAACACATCGAGCTGGTCTTTCACCACAAACTCGAAGTCGGCAGCCAGCGGCATGTCGCTGAATCCCGACACGAAAATGCCCTTGGGACAATCCTCGGGGTTGGCAGTCACTGCATACGGACGCTGGAGGAAATAACCGAACAGACCGCTGTCGAGCAATGCATTGAGCACAGCCTTGCCGTCTGCAGGGATTCCCTTAGCGAACTCTGCATACACGGTCTGTGCGTCGGCTTCCACCTGCACGCTCAGCACCTTGCGGCGTTCGCCACGCTCCACGAGCAACACCTTGCCGCTCACGGGCGATGCGAACTTCACTTCCGGATGCTTCTTATCGACAAAGAGAGCATCGCCGGCTTTCACTACATCACCTTCCTTCACAACCACCTTTGGTTTCATGCCTTCAAATGCGTCGGGCACAAGTCCATAGACTGCCGACGACTTGGCAGGCACGACCTCGGCAGCAGCCTTGCCAGCAAGGTTGATGTCTAAGCCATGACATAATTTGATTAAATTCGCCATAAATGAAATATATAATTATTTAAATCTTTTAGGAGTTAGAAGGAGTTTTGCTCCATTACAACCATAGGTTGAATTACTAAAACCGCGCAAAGTTACGAAAAATCCACGACATACAACGTATAATATGGAATAAAAATGCAGCGCACCCATGCTTTTACTCCCCTACCCACTCCCGATTTCGGAAGTCGGAGTAGCAATATCATGCATGAGCCGCTGGGTGTGAAGCTGCACACTGATGTGTGAAATCTGTTGTCCGTGCGGTGAAAACTAATAGTCCGTGCGGTGAAAACTGCCAGTCCGAGCGGTGAAAACTGTCAGTCCGAGCGGTGGAAACTGTCAGTCCGAGCGGTGAAAACTGCCAGTCCGTGCGGTGGAAACTGTCAGTCCGAGCGCTTCGGACTGTTAGTACGAATGGTGGAAACTATAAAGATTCGAGTAGATGTGGTGTGAGTTGTGTGATGGATTGCAGGATGGCAGAGGGGGTGTCGGGGTCGATGTTGTCCGATTCGTCGCTCCATCCGCGGCCACGTATCCATACGGTCTTGCATCCCAACGACGAGGCCGGCACGATGTCCTTGCCGTAGCTGTCGCCAACTACTGCTACGCGCGATGCAGGCATGTGGAGTGCATCGACTCCGAGTTGGAATATGCGTGGGTCGGGCTTGCGTATTCCCACCACTGCCGACTCGATGACGGTCGTGAAATAATGGTCGAGACGGAAGTCGCGCAGGATGGTGTGTATGTTGCCATAGAAGTTGCTGACGAGCACCATGGGATAAAGTGGTTGCAGCGCATCGAGCACCTGTCGGCTACTCTCCAGCACTTGCTTCACGTGGTTGTAGCAACGCAGTGCTATGTGTTCGGTCTGTGCGCGCCGTGTCACCTCCTCCACTCTCAGCCAGCCATGCTCCATGAGGTATCGTGTCTCGACGTCTACCTTGATGCGCAGGAGGTCGAGCATGTTGTGTTCGGGCTTGATGAGCGGCTCTTTGGCCAATGTGCGTTCGCCATGCACGTAGGCTTCGCGAAATTGATCGAGGGTCACATCGACGCCTTCTGCCACGTAGGCATCCCACAACACCCACGACCAGTGGACGCTGTCGGTATCGAGGGTGCCTCCGTAGTCGAAGATAAGGCCTGAGATGCGGGTCATGTATGACTTTTCTGTGTTCATATCTCTGTGTTTAGTTGTTTACTCATCTTTTCGTGCTCGTGTCGCATATACCAGTGTATTGCTGTCATGACGGTAATCTCGAACAGTGGGTAAGCCCATGGTATGTCGGCAAGGCAGCTGATATAGAGCACGATGGCACGTGTGTTGAACGTGAGGATGTTGGTCCACTTCATGAGTGGCAGGCTACGACGGCGAAACTCGTCGCGGAACTCTTGCGGCGGCATACCGCCTGGATATTTGGAGCGCAACGTGTGCATGAGTTGCTGGAACTGCGGTGTCTGCTGTTCTTGTCCGCGTGTGTAGCGGTAGTATGTCCACATGAAGAACTTCCACACGGGGTCGTCCTTCCATCGTGCAGCCTTGTAGATGGCATATTGCTGAGGGTAGTTGTCGAGTTCGCTGCCCTCCTTGCCTTTGAGGAAATAGAGGTGTATGTTGCGGTAGTAGTCGGCAAGTGCGCTCTGGCGCGAATGGAATATTACTCCAGCCACACTGACGAGGAGCAGTGCCCACAACTTCCACTGGATGTGGGTGAGCGGAATGAGGTGTGGATATAGGCGTATGGCTATTGCTACGTATATGCAGATGAACCAGATGTCGCCTGCTGCCCCGTCGAGTATTCGGCCCAGGCGCGTCTTCTTGCCGGTCATGCGTGCCATTTGTCCGTCGGTGCTGTCGTAGAAGTTTGCCCACATGAGCAAGAGTACACCGCCGAGGTTGAGCAGAAAGCCGCGAGTGGTGTCGGCATCGAAGGCAAAGAGCACACCGGCTGCTGCTCCGAGTATCATCGACATGACGGTGACGACGTTGGGATGGATGTCGAAATGATTGAAAAGTCGTGCCCACAGATATCCGATGGGGCGTGTGAACACGGTGTCGAGCCATTCCTCGGTGTCGCGCGACTTTATGGTCGACAGTCTGTCTTTCTTATATTGTTCTATCAGTTTTGACATTATGCTGAACGTAATGAATTTATTGTTTTACGACTAAGTTTGCTATTGCTTCGGCTGCATCGTCGCGGAATCGTGAGAAACTGGGCCAATCGTTGAAGTCGATGATTTGGAAAGTGCCGTCGCTACTGATGACACAATCGCCTCCATAGACGTCGAGCCCGAGGACTTCGGCTGCATGGTTGCATGTGTGCATCATGCTTTCGAGGTCGAATTCATAGCCTTGCTGCTTGCCGTTTACGCTTTCGAGGCCGAACTTGCTATGGCCGTCGGCTGCGTAGTACCAACGGAAGAAGTTTGTGCCGCGAACTCCATAGAACTTCACGAGGTCGCCCACCGCATGTTGGTTGACCACGACCGACACGACACCTCGCTCCAACATCTGGTGTATGGCCTGTGTAGCAGCGTCGGGGTCTGTTGCAAATACCACATCGTCGGGTCGTTCCGAGTAGCCTTCACCCTTCTTTATCCACAGCGGGTAGTTGAGGTCGATGGTCGGCATGGCTGTGCACACGATGCTTGGCGGCATGGGTATGTGGTGCTGGATGAAAAGGTTGGTGAAACGAGTGCGATTGCAGTTGTCGATGGCTTGTGTGGAGTTTATCACACGCACTCCCCTACCCTCGGCTTGCCGCAGGTGGCTGAGCTTTTCGACCGAACGTGCCATGGTGAAGACCATCTGAGCGTGGTCTACATCGTGGGTGACGACATGCCCTTGAGCCGCGAGGCGCTGCGCTACGGCATCGAGTATGGCTGCATCGGCATCTGCCATGTTGGGCGAGAAGCGCGATTCGCGATATATGCACGCTATGTTCATAATCTTTTAATGAATAATGAATAATGAATAATGAATAGCGGATGCTAATCTTCAATTCTTCAATTCTTCAATTTTTCAATTTTTCAGGAACTCTTCGGCCTTTTCGATGTCGGATGCATGGTCTACATCGAGTATCTTGGTGAATGGATAGGCACGCAGTCTGAGGCCGTCGGCCACGAGCTGTCGCTGGAAGTTGCGCATGCGCGACATGCCCGACTCGATGCAGCGGTCGAGTGTGGGGTATGCCGTATGGCTCAGGCAGTAGATGCCGCCCGAGATGTATTTGATGCCGGAACTAAGGGTGTCATGGAAGCCAGTGATGAGTAGGTCGTCGGTGGTGGAGATGTAGAGGGGTTTCTCGTCGTCGATGTAGTCGGTCACAGCCATGAGGCCGTCGTCACTGCCGTTGAGAAATGACTGGATGTAGTCGGCAAACTCTGCTTCGCGGAATATGGTATCGACCGTGGTGAGGCAGAATGGGCCCTCGCCCATCAGTCGGCGCAGTTCGTAGAAGCTGTGCATGGAGCTGGGTGTGGTCTTCACCACGAGGTGGAGCGGCAGTCCCTGGCTCTGCAACTGCTCGATATGTGCGGCTGTGAGTGGTGTCAGGTTGTTGGTGATGATGTATATAGCGTCGGCTTGGTTGGCCATGAAAATGCGTATGAGGCGGTCTATCATTGCCTCTCCGCCTACCTTCACGAGTGGTTTGGGCTTCGCGATGCCCTCTTGTGCCAATCGTGAGCCTTCGCCTGCTGCAAGTATTGCGTATTTCATTGTTCGTATATGATGGTTGTTTTAGATAGCTGCGCGTGGGTGATTAGATGTCTGAACGTGGGTGATTAAACGTCTGAACGTGGGTGATTAGACGTCTGAACGTAGGTGATTAGATGTCTGAACGTGGGTGATTAGACGTCTGAACAAGGTGTGATTAGACGTCTATGTCTTGGTTGATGGGGGTGGTTGCCGTCTGTCGTTTGTGCCCAGCTTCATGAGCAGAAGCCCGATGGCTGTCCACACAAGTTCGCGCACACGGCAGATGATGGATATGAACACGGCTGTGGTCATGGCTTCCTTCAGTGTGAGCAGTGTGCCGCTCACGCCCGTCATCTTCATCTCGGCGGTCGACATGGCAAATCCGCCCTCGCGTCCACCCAGCTGCAGGGGCATGAAGAACAGGAGGTTGGCGAGGAACGAGGTGAACGAAAGTATGATGAGGGAATACATAAAGAGCTGTGGCATTGAGCCTTGGATGCCCACAAGCCGCAGCATGAAGAATATCTCGAACGACTGTAGCAATCGCCCTATGTACTCGATTGCGAACGAACCGTAGAAGCTGTGCTTGTTCTGATTGTGTAGTTGTGCTATCTGGGTGTCGATGTTGCGCAGTTCGTCTTGATGCGATTGCAGGAAACGCCGTCCCCAGTTGCGGCATCCTGGTATGCGCGACACGAATCGTATCACCTTGACCACCATGCCGTTTTTGTATCCGCGCAGGAAGAGGTATATGCCCGCCAGGGAAAAGAGCGCCATGCAGGGCAGGAGCACCGACATCTGGAAGTCGAGAGGAATAAAGATGAAGTAGAGTACGACTGCCGTTATCCAATACCAGAAGTGGGCAAAGATGTGCATCATGGCGAAGAGCAACACCGACGACGTGGCCCGCTCGCGACCTATGTATGCCGAGAGTTCCATAATCTTGTAGGGCTCGCCTCCCATCAGTCCGCCCGGAGTGGCATAGTTAAGTGCAAACCCGCTTATGGTCACCTTCAAAAGTTTCCACAACGGGATGGGACACTCGCCGCTGCCGCGTATGATGATACGCCATGCCAGGGTGTTCATGAAGTAGAGTGGAATCCACATGCCGAGTATTGCGAATATCCAATATCCGGCATGTTGTATGTGATGCCACATCTCGACGAAGCTGACCTTGAACGTGAGTATCATCACGATGATGGCCACAAGTCCGAAGATGAAGAATATGTTGCGGGCTTTCCTCGACATATTATATCAGAGTGTATCTTCTTCAGTCACTTGGTCGAGCTTCAGTTTGTCGCTGTCGTCGCGCTTTTCGTAGTACTGCTTCTGCAGTGGATGCTTGCGTGCCTCGTCGTACCTCATGCGGTTGCGCACGATGTCGATAGCCGCGTATATGGCCTGACGGAACGATGTCTCGTTGGCTACGCCCTTGCCTGCAATGTCGTATGCAACACCATGGTCGGGCGATGTGCGCACCACGGGCAGACCTGCTGTGTAGTTCACGCCGTTGTCCATGGCGAGGGTCTTGAAGGGAGCCAGTCCCTGGTCGTGATACATGGCGAGGATGGCATCGTAGTGGGTGTAGTTGCCCGAGCCGAAGAAGCCGTCGGCAGCGTACGGTCCCATGCATCGAATGCCCTGCTTGAAGAGTTCGTTGATGGTGGGCGTGATGATTTCTTCTTCCTCAGTACCGATGACACCGTGGTCGCCACAGTGTGGATTGAGCGAGAGGACTGCAATGCGCGGGTTGTCGATCATGAAATCGCGACGCAGAGTGTGGTCGAGCGTAGTGATTTTCTCGGTGAGGTTCTCCTTGGTCACAGCTTCTGCCACCTTCGACAGAGGTACGTGGGTGGTGAGAAGTGCAACGCGCAGCGAACCGCTTAGCAACATCATGAGTGCTTTCTGTCCGTTGCCTGCCTTCTCTTCGATATATTCTGTGTGACCAGGGAAATGGAATGTGTCGCTCTGGATGTTGTGCTTATTGATAGGAGCCGTTACAAGCACGTCGATAAG
>CAMVDC010000095.1 GCA_947166155.1 uncultured Prevotellaceae bacterium
CGCTCGTCCCCCTTTCAGGTGGGACAGTCCATCCGGTCTCTCACTTAACCAGCACCTTCTTGCCACCAACGATGTTGATACCACGTTGCAGGCTGTTAACGCGCTGACCCTGGAGGTTGTAGATAGCACCCTCTGTGGCCTCTGTCTTCTCTGTGAGCTCTGTGATTCCTGTTGCATCTTCTTCGAAGCTGATGCTGATGTACTTCACACCTGCAGTTGCTTCACCTTCGATTGCTTCAACACCTGAGAGGTCGAAGTAAGCACGGTTGGTCTGGATGTAAGCAGTACCGCCCTGTACCTGGCGCAGAACGCCGTCAACCAGTACGTAGCATCCGTCTGGAGTCTTGATATTTTCAGCAGAGAGGTTACCTACAAGACCTACAGTCTGTGCAGCTTCTTTTACAGCTTCGCCTACAAGAGTTGCAACGACTTGGGTTGATGTTGCATGGAATACATATGCCACACCAGCTTCGAGAGCACCTGTGTGTTCCTCAAGACCAAGGTCGGTCAGCTTATCGCCATCTTTAACCACACCCACGATGTCGTAAACCGTTGCACCGCTTACGTATGACTTGTAAGGCAAGCAGAGTGTACCATATTCGCCCTTAGCAACATCGCGAGTATAAGTATCAGCCTTCTGATATTGAACAGTAATATTGCTGATATTTACACTCTTTCCTTCTGCCTTGGTCAAAGTCACGGCATTGGCTTCTCCTGTCCATGTATTTCCAGATAATTCACCATCGGTTGCGGTGAATCCTGTCAAAGTTACGTTCGACTTGATTGAAGTTATAGCATATCCGGCAGGAGCAGAGAATGTCATAGAGCCGGTTGCGTAGAATCTTAATGTTGCATCATTTTCCCACCAACGATACTTAACATCAGCTACGAGAGTGATGTTTCCTGCTGTCCAAGTTGAAGGTGCTTCCTCGTAGTGGTTAGATTCTGAAGTAGTTTTGATGCCCGAACCATAATCCACACCTGCAGTGAAGTCGAATACACCGTCTTCAATCTCAAATTGAGGTTCTGTGTTGTCAACCACTGTCACAGAAATCTTCTTTTCAGCAGAGGGCTGATTTGATGTTACATCAATAGTGAATGTGATGGTCATTGTACCTGCTGCCTTAGCAGTGATGATACCACCATCGATACCACCATCTAATGTAGTAGCAGCTTCTACTGTAGCAACTTCATCGTTGTCACCTCTGTATGAAACATGAGCCTGATTGCTTGCGTATACCGTGAAGTTCTTAGTTTCGCCTACATTCATAACGATCTTCTCATCCATTGGAGTACCATCCTCGTTCATAACGTCGATAGTTACTTCTGTAGGTTCAACAGGAACTGTGCCTTCTTCGTAGGTTACTTCAATCTTATCGATATCTGTGCGGTCTGTTCCTGTTGATATTGTTACAGACTGTGATATACCTGTCCAGATTCCTGTTTGTGTGTCAAGTCCGTCTTGAGCTGCCAACTTATTCTTTTGTCCGAATGTGAAGGCAACTTTTGTGATTACATATCCTTGTGGAACGCTAAGAGTAACGAAACCAGCAGTAGGCTGACTATCTGTGGACTTGTAAAGCTTAAGTTCTGATTTTTCATTCCATATATGGCGGCCGCCTGTTACAAGTGTCACATTTCCTGCAATCCATGTATATTCATCAGTCTTAATACTATTTGAATTACCTTCTGGACATTTGCTTCCATAATCTACACCTGCTGTGAAGTCGAATACACCGTCTGCTATCTCAAATTGAGGTTCTTCGCCACCTTGGCTAAACGAAATATGTACATTATACGGTTCTTCTTTAGCATAGTATGTGGCATCTTCTTCTGTAGAGATGTTGAGAATTATGTCACCTTCGCTGCCGTTTGTTTTGAGTGTGTAACTTCCTACAACTGTGCCAGGAATAAGTTCTGCAAGCTCTGTCTGTTCCAGTTCAACATTCAGGCCTGAAGCTCTTGTCTCAACAGTGAATGGGAACTCGCCGTTGGTAGTTACCGACTCAAGACCAAGGACATTGTATGTAGGATCTTGCTTATTAATTACTATATCATTTGCATTGCGTGGAGCAATTTCATGAGTCTCATTGAAAACCACAAATATGCCATTGAGGGTATAGGTAGCACCTTCGGTCAGTTCGGGCATTTCAATCCTAAATGTGTTGTAAAGAATGAATGCGGCACCGGTAGCATCAGTAAAATTATAATTGATGTTATTACCATTTGCCGTTTGGCCCGTATAAGTCATGTTCGCCAACTTGATGAACGAGCCATGATTATATGCAGTGAGGTCGGTCACTGTCTCATAGTAGAACTGATGTACTTCTTGCATCTCGGGTGTTGCTTCTACTGGAACGATTTCTTTTGTAACTCCCTTGAATTCCAAAGCACCGCGGTAGAGCATAAACTTACAGTTGGCGGCACCGTTGAGCACCTGACCTACCTGGTATCCATGTCCACTCTGATAAATCATGGCACCAAATCCGTCTTCATCCTGCAGATAAGCGTTGCTTCCGTTTACAGCCGTTACTTGCAGACCTGTAAAGTCGAAATAAATATCCTGTTCATCTGTTGTAGCAGCATCAAATGCTTTCTCGAGCGATGCAACAGGTACTGCATCTGGGTTGGTCACTATCAGTTTGTAGCTACCTGTGCTACCATAATAAGTATCGTCGCCGGCAAATGTAGCCGTGATGGTAGTTTCGCCAGCACCAACAAGTGTGATGTTACCACTCTCGTCAATAGTAGCAACGTTTTCATTGCTGCTCGAGTAGGTAAGAACAGGGTTCTCAATACGTGAACCATCATCGGTATTAATAACGAAGATTCCGAAGAACGGGTCCTCCATTCCAAGTTCTGCATTTATAACTCCATTGTTGTTGTCAGCTGTTGGATGTGCGATGGAGGTAGTAATTTTCTGAGTTGCACCAGCCTCCTCTGCGTTTACGCCCCAGATGACAAAACGATTTGTTGATGAGAACTCAACGTTTGTATCTTCTTGCAGGGGTGAGTCAAAAATTAAGACCTTATAGAAAGACTCTGAACTTGCATCACCACTAAAAGAAAAAGGAGTATTATTTGTTATTCCGTCATCTCCAGTTGCATTAATGGAAGTTTGAATTGCTCCTGTTACTGTCACTTTAGGATTTGAGCCCTTCCAACCTGCAACATGCAAGTGAAGGTACTTGCTTCCAGCAGGCACTTTTACAACAATTGTTCCAGACAATGACGCCGTACCGGCTTTAAGTCCTGCATATCCAACTGTAGCACCTGTAGCATCAGTTATCTGTATGACACATGCATTTACCTTTGTACCACCTTCGGTAGATAACGTAACGTTACTATCATGGGTCTTCGAGTAGTCACTCTGCGCCCACGAGCTTCCAATGCCTATTACCATCATAAGCAATAGCATGGATAATTTCTGTAATGTTTGTTTCATTTGATTAAAGTTTTAAAGTTATTAATTGATTTGATTAATTGACGGTTTAACTCCATTTTAATTTCGTTTGCAAATATACAAGTAGTTTTTGACACAAGCAAATAATAATGCATTTTTTTTCAAATATCTGTGATTCTTACGTAGTAAGTAAGTGGAATTGACAGGTGGAGGGCAAAAAGGGAGTGACTCACCCCTGCACATCACAAAAGGAAAATGAAATCATACGGGTAAAAGAGAAACACGAAACGTGCGGATATTCACGGCGTTCCCGCTACTGGGAATGGCATTCCCGCTACTGGGAATAGCATTCCCGCTACTGGGAATGGCGTTCCCACCACTGGGAATAGCGGCCGTATGGGTCGCTTGCTGTCACTGCTGTCACTCTGCTGTCACTCATTTTCGGCAGTTAACCGACTACATATCAAGCAGTATGACAGCAGTGACAGCAGTGACAGCAGTTTTACAACATTTTTACTTTTTTGTTGAAACACAGACAGACGGCCGCCACTGCCGGTAAACGAAAAACGCGGAGACGGCATTGCCTGTTGGGGGCACTACCGCTTCCGCGTTGAAGCAAATTGCGATGCATTGTTGCTACATCACATTTGAAACTTTCATCATGGTTGCTTGCCTATGTATGCCAGGATACCACCGTCGACATAGAGTATGTGGCCATTGACGGCATCGGATGCATGGGAAGCAAGGAACACAGCCGGTCCGCCGAGTTCCTCGGGTTGGAGCCAACGACCTGCAGGTGTCTTGGCACAGATGAACAAGTCGAATGGATGACGACTGCCGTCGGGCTGACGTTCGCGCAGCGGTGCTGTCTGTGGTGTTGCAATATAGCCCGGACCTATGCCGTTGCATTGAATGTTGTATGCACCATACTCGGAGCAGATGTTGCGAGTGAGCATCTTGAGTCCACCCTTGGCAGCAGCGTAGGCGCTGACAGTCTCGCGTCCGAGTTCCGACATCATTGAGCAGATGTTGATGATTTTGCCTTCGCGGCGTTCCATCATCTCGGGCAGCACAGCCGACGAAACGATGAACGGTCCCACGAGGTCGATATCGATTACCTGCTGGAACTCCTGGCGCTTCATCTCGTGCATCGGTATGCGCTTGATGATACCTGCGTTGTTCACGAGGATATCGATCTGACCCACTTCGGCGTGTATCGTCTCTACAAGAGCGCGCACGTCGTCTTCCTTTGTAACGTCGCACACATATCCGTGTACGTTTTCGATTCCAGCCTCACGATAGTTGTCGAGTCCGCGTTGCAGCGCTGCCTCGTTGATATCGTTGAAAATGATGTTTTTGATTCCAGCAGCTACAAATGCCTTTGCGATGTTGAAACCTATTCCG
Organism: uncultured Prevotellaceae bacterium; assembly: GCA_947166155.1. Classification (GTDB taxonomy): domain Bacteria; phylum Bacteroidota; class Bacteroidia; order Bacteroidales; family Bacteroidaceae; genus Colivivens. The sequence goes on from CAMVDC010000095.1 coordinate 4,808, forward strand.
TAAGATGCGCCGGTAATCCATGCGTTCTTACCTTCAAGTGAAAACATGTTAGTCATAAAAAAAATAATGAACAATGAATAATGAACAATGAATAATGAACAATGAATAATGAATAATGAATAGTGGTGGCAGAGGTCCTGGAGGTCTCGGAAATATCGGAGTACGCCCCCAATGCGTACCTCGCACCTTTTGGGGAAGGAGTAAGCAGAAGGCTTATTACTTCAAATCCGTGATTTTGTAGAAGTCCTGGTCGCCGTAGTCTTGGTTTTCACCACCCATGCCCCAGATGAAGGTGTAGTTGTGTGTAGCAGCAGCTGAGTGTATCGACCATTCGGGCGAGAGGACTGCCTGGTCGCCACGCATCCAAATGTGGCGTGTCTCGTCGATTTCGCCCATGAAGTGACACACAGCTTGGTCTTCTGGTACTTCGAAATAGAAGTAAGCCTCCATACGGCGGCTGTGGACATGAGCAGGCATGGTGTTCCACACACTGCCTGGCTTCAGTTCGGTCATACCCATCTGCAACTGGCAGCTGTCGAGGGTCTTCTGCACAATCATGCGGTTGATGACACGGTCGTTGCTGTCTTCGAGACATCCGAGGGCGAGAACGTCGGCATCAGCTTTGGTTACTTTCTTAGTGGGATATTCCTTGTGTGCAGTTGTAGAGTTGATGTAGAATTTGGCAGGACACTTCGGGTCCTTGCTGCAGAACATCACATCGCGTTCGCCGCGACCGATGTAGAGAGCCTCTTTGTAGTCAAGGTCGTAGACTTCATCGCCCACTTTCACCTGTCCGGCTCCGCCTACATTGAATATGCCGAGCTCGCGACGAGTAGTGAAATAAGGAGCTTTGAGTGGGTCGATGGCTTCGAGTTTCAGGCACTCGTTGACTGGCATGGCACCACCCACAATCATGCGGTCGTACATGGAGTACACAAGATTCACCTCGTCCTCCCCAAACACTTTCTCGATGAGGAAGTCGCGGCGCAGACGCTTGGTGTCGTAATTCTTCGCGTCCTCGGGGTGTGCCGCATAACGAATTTCATAGTTTGTTTTCATAATTATAATATATGTGTGTTGTTAATAATGTCACGGTTTGATTTGACGCCCCGATGTCGTTAAGGCAGCAGGATCTCGGTGCCCAGCGGTATGTTGTTGGGATCCTCAAACTTGTTGAGCTTCCAGATAGCCCGCATGGAGTCGGGTGTTTGGTAGTATGCCACAGATATTGTAGTGAGCGATTCGCCTTTCTGCAATATATGTACCTTGCGTTTGGGTTCGTCGGGCTGTTCGTATGATACAGCCGATGTTTCCACCGCAGTTGCTTCGGCTTGCATCCCTGTGGGCTGTATGTAATCGTCGGTAGCAAGTTCGATGGCAATAATCACGAGGGCCACAATCACGGCAGCCAATATCATCCACAATCCTTTGTGAGCCTTAAAGGGCGAAGTTGAAACTTGCTCATCGTCTGATACCGTGTCTGTTTCCGTTTCATCTGCAGTTTCCGGCTCTGATGCTACAGGTTCGGATTCTGTTACTACCTCCGGTACTGCTGCTACCGCTTTTGGCATTTCTGTTACTACCTCTGGTACTTCTGTTACTACCTCTGGTTCAGCTGCTACTGCCTCTGGTTCTGCTGCTACTGCCTCTGGTTCTGCTTCTGTTACTCCTTCTACAACATCTGCTTCATTCTGAGTTTCGGTCTCAGATACAGGAATTTCCTCAACTTCCTCTTCCTGCTCTTCTGCTACTTCGGGTTCTTCGTCGACAACAGCAGGCGTTTCCTCAACTACTTCTTCCGGCACTTCTTCTACATCGACTGGAGTTTCCTCGGCAACTTCCTCAACCACCTCTTCGACAACCACTGGAGGTTCCTCTGTTACCATGACGGGAGCCGGTTCAGACACTGCAGGGACCTCCTCTGCAACAGGTATTGCTTCTTCCACAGTCGGTTCCTCAGTCAAGGAAGTCGGTTCTTCTGTCGGAGTAGCTGGTTCTTCTGCCAGAGTAGTTGGTTCTTCTATCTGACTAACCGGTTCTTCCGCAGGAGTATCATCTTCTGCAACCGGGGTTGGTGCCTCGTCGTTTTTTGCAGGTGCTTGGTCGACAGGTTCCTCGTTTTGCGGCTGTGGTGGCAATGCAGGAATGAGGTCAGCAAAGATTGATGCCACAGCGGGGTCGGGTGTGAAGACCAGTTTGTTGTAACCCGCAATGGTGAATCGCTGTCCGGTACTTACATTCACGCTTTCTCGATCTGCCACCGACTGTGTTTTGAAGACTCCGAATCCTTGCACTTTGACTGTTCCGTCTTCGTTGACCTTGGCTATAACAGTCTCGATAAAAGCCCTTACGAATGTCTCGGACAAACGGTTGGTGGTACCCGTAGCGCTTGCCAATCGCGCCACAAGCTGAGGTGTGTTCATCTTGCTCATGCCTTCTGCTCCTTTCCTTCTTCAGCCTTGTTGGCACCTGTCAGCCTCTCCTTCAGTTTCGGGCTTTGCTTGAATGTGATTGTGAGGCTTGCCGGTATCACCCTCATCTGCTTTGTGTTGGGGTTGTAGAGGCATTTCTCTGCTTTCTTCTTCTGCTCGAACGAGCCGAATCCTTGCATATTGATTGTTTGGTCGGCTTTCACGCTCTCTACTATTATATCGGTAAAATGGCTTAGCATGTCGGTTACTTCCCCAGTTGTCATGCCTGCATTTTTTGCCAATGCATTTACGAATTGTCTGGTTGTTACCATTGTGTATATCTCTCTTATTTAGTATTGTTTTTCTGCTTTATGTAGGGGTGAATGTGTTCAGTTGGCTCGTGCCACCACGGTGCCATACAGGTCGAAATCGTCGGAGTCGGTGATGTGTACGTTGTAGAAGCATCCGCGGCGCAGTGTTCGTTCACTGGCTGGAATGAGCACCTCGGGGTCGACTTCGGGCGAGTCGAACTCGGTGCGACCTACGTAGTACTCCCCTTCTCGCCGGTCGATTATGACCTTCATGGTTTGCCCCACTTTCTCTGCTTGCACTTCGGCCGATATGCGTTGTTGCAGGCTCATGAGTCGGTCGAGGCGCGCCTGCTTCACCGTTTGCGGCACCGAGTCGGGCAGGTGGCGTGCTGCGTAGGTGCCGTCTTCGCGGCTGTAGGCAAATGCTCCCATACGCTCGAATCGTGCCCACCGCACGAAGTCCATAAGTTCCTGAAACTCTGCATCGCCCTCACCTGGGAATCCCACCATAAGTGTGGTGCGCAGATGAATGCCTGGCACCCGCTGGCGTATCTGTGTAATGAGGTCGTAGGTCTGTTGGCTGTCGACATGTCGGCGCATGTTTTCGAGTACCGGTGTACTTATGTGTTGGAGTGCGATGTCGAGGTAGCGACACACGTTGCGATTGGCTTGCATAACGTCAAGCAGTTCCATAGGGAACTGATGCGGATATGCATAATGCAGGCGAATCCATTTCACGCCCTTGATGTGTGCCATGCGGTCTACGAGTTCGGCAATGCGGCGTTTTTTGTAGAGGTCGATGCCGTAGTAGGTGAGTTCCTGTGCTATGACCTGAAATTCCTTCACTCCCTGACCTACGAGCCATGTCACCTCGTCGAGTATTTCCTCGATTGGGCGGCTGTGGTGGTGACCTGTCATGATTGGTATGGCACAATAGGCACAATGTCGGTCGCAGCCTTCGGATATCTTGATGTAGGCATAGTGGCTGGGGGTGGTGATGTGACGAGGCATCTCGCCGGATGCGATGGGCTTTGGACATTCGGATGTCGTTGTCTCCTTCAGTTCGTCGACAATCTTGTCCCAGTCGAATTTGCCATATATGCCGTCGACTTCGGGCAGTTCATGCCCCAGGGTCTTGAGGTATCGCTGCGAGAGGCATCCCATGACGTAGATACGTGAGAGCCGGCCTTCGTTTTTGCGCTGCACAAACTGCAGGATGGTGTTGATCGACTCCTCTTTTGCATCGCCTATGAACCCGCAGGTGTTGATGATGGCAATCTGTCCGCGTGGTTGCTCGGGGTCGTGTTTCACCCTGTAGCCCATTGCTTCGAGCCTTGCCATGAGGCGTTCGCTGTCGACCAGGTTTTTCGAACAGCCGAGTGTTATGATGTCGATAGTCTGCCTCATGCCTTGGTGTCGAATAGTGAGTCGACAAATTCGCGGCGGTTGAACGGCTGGAGGTCCTCCATCCCTTCGCCCAAGCCTATATATTTCACTGGAATCTTAAACTGATCGCTGATGCCTATCACGACTCCTCCCTTGGCTGTCCCGTCGAGTTTTGTGATAGCCATTGAGGTGACTTCGGTGGCAGCCGTAAACTGTCGTGCCTGCTCGAATGCGTTTTGTCCGGTCGAGCCGTCGAGCACCAAGAGCACGTCGTCGGGGGCTGTGGGGAGCAGTTTGCGAATCACGTTGCGTATTTTGGTAAGTTCGTTCATCAGTCCCACCTTGTTGTGCAGACGTCCTGCTGTGTCGATGAGCACCACGTCGGCACCACCGGCAATGGCCGAGCTGACGGTGTCGTAGGCCACACTGGCCGGGTCGCTGCCCATCTGTTGCTTTATGACGGGTACCCCCACCCTTTCGCCCCAGATGCACAGTTGCTCTACGGCTGCTGCGCGGAATGTGTCGGCAGCACCGAGGTACACCTTCTTGCCGGCAGCCTTCAGTTGGTAAGCCAGTTTGCCTATGGTGGTGGTCTTACCCACACCGTTCACACCCACGACAAGCACCACGTATGGGCCTTCGTGGCTGGCTTCAAGGTTGAAACCCTCGGTGTCGTCGCTTCCGTTTTCGGTGAGCAACGACGCTATTTCGTCACGGAGGATGTTGTTGAGTTCGGAGGTGCTGACATATTTGTCGCGAGCCACACGGGCCTCGATGCGCTCGATGATACGCAGGGTGGTATCGACACCTACATCGCTGGTTACGAGCACTTCCTCGAGGTTATCGAGCACTTCGTCGTCGACCTTCGACTTTCCGGCCACGGCACGTGCAATCTTCGAGAACATACTCTCTTTGGTCTTGGCCAGCCCTTCGTCGAGGGTCTCCTTTTTCTTACCGCCAAATAAACTGAAAAATCCCATTATTTTAATTTCTTTTCTGGTTTGCAAATCATGATGCCCCGGCAGGGCATACCGCCCCCGCCCGACAGGGGCAACCCGCACACCTTGGAGCGTGTCGGGTATATAAATCCGTGCAAAGATACAAAATAATTCAGAAACCGCGGCACACAAATCCCGATTATTTCATCAAGGCACGTTTTTTTAGCCTTCGTTCCCCCGACTTTTGCCGACAGGCGGCCCGTTTTTGGGCTCCGCGCAAGGCTGCCGAAAGGGAGGTCGATACGACCCAAGCGCCGACCCCGCTACAGGTACCTGTGGAGGGGGCAAAAAATGAGTGCGCAC
>CAMVDC010000096.1 GCA_947166155.1 uncultured Prevotellaceae bacterium
AACTCATCTCCGAGTTCTACCACCGCAAGGACGGTAGCCACTCGAAATGGTGCAAAGCCTGCGACCGCGCCCGGGCTCGTGAGTACCACCGTAGAGTTTACTCCACGCCTGAAGGCCGGGCGAAACAACTTGCCCACATGGCCAAGTACAGGGCGGAACATCGTGAACAACTCAAAGAAGACCAACGATTGCGCCGCCGCAAGGCCGGCATCATGCCGAAACGACGGCTGGACCGTCAGAAAATTCTCAAGATGTATGCCGAAGGTTACCCGGTAGAGAAGATAGCCGAGGAGTGCGGCACAAAGGTTGAAACCGTGACGCAGTATGCCTCAAAAGCCCACGTCCGCAGAGAACGCTACGACCGCGCCAAAGTGTGCCGGAACTGTTGGAAATACCCTTGCTTTAAGGGTATAGAGAACTTCGAGACCAACTTCGCGCTGACGTGCCGAAGCTGGCACCTGCGAGGCAAAGTTAAATAGAGTTTTCAGCAAAAAATAGAGACTCAAAAATTTTTCTATCTCGCTGAAAATGACTAACTTTACAGTGTAATCAAGCAAATAAGTCAAACATTTTAATTCAAATTTATGGTTTATACAAAAGAAGATTTCAAACGATTGTGGGAAGCCAACGGATATGGCTCCGGCATCACCTACGGCGATATTGCCGATTGCGCAAAGGCGTGGGGCATATCGGAATGTCCAAAAATTCGCCCGATTGACGAGATAGCGTACAAAGTACTCAAAGCCGCACAAGTGAATGATGCGGAAGAGTACAACCCCAATCCAGCCCCCAAGAAGAGAGCAGAAATTGGTTGTGGCTATTGTATTCACGAAGTGGTCTGCGAAAAACGCAAAAACAGGACCATAACAACAAGAGAACTTGCAAAAGAATGCGGCAATTTTGTTCATTACAAAGTATTAGACGAAAGCACCGCGACTGGGAGCAACGACGCTACGAAATAGCACGAGAAATTATGGCCAATTGTTTCCATGAAGATGAGATGAAAGGCGTAAGTACTGAATTTATGTCACTTTGTGCTGTGGAAGCGGCCGACGAACTCATCAAACAACTGAAACGGAAAGGAGGTAAGAAATGAGCCTATTTGGATTTGGAGGAAAATGTGAAATCTGCGGTTGCACCGAGGATAATCCATGCTATAACCCAAAACATGGGTTATGCGGCTGGGCTGATGATAAAAGGACAATATGTACCCATTGCGCAGACAAAGAAATTGCAGAGGATCCAGAAACTGAGCATTGCGTAAATGATTCAATCGAAGCACAAGTAATTCATTTGTCGAGAGAGGGTATGACTATTGAACAAATATCTGACGAACTTGGTCTCGGTGAAACGTACGTTGCAAAGATTGTTAAAAGAGACTCGGAAGGAGGTGAGCAATGAAATCTACAGTAATGCGCCGCAAGTGCAAAACCTGCGGCAACTACAAAGAACATAACGCGTATGGACCAGGCATTGGCTGGTGCTACTGGCTCGGTAAAGAAAGGTCTGGCCGCAGCGAGGAGTGTAAAGACGGCTACAAAGAAAGAGAGCAAAAGTATTGTGTGGTCGCCACTGTTAACGGAGTGAGGAAAGCCATAACAGGCCCCACGACTAAAGAACGTGCAGAGGCGTGGTGCGAGATGGAAAACAAAACGCCTGCATACCGTCGTGAGGCAAAATATCCGAAGGTGGCCAGGTATCCATATAAGAGCTACCAGAAGAGAGGAGGTGAGGGATGATACATAATTACGAAACCACCTCCGATGAGTTGAAGCAATGCCCTTTTTGCGGTGGCACACCAATGTGGTACATCAAGGGTAACTTGTTCGAGGGTAAGCGGACACTCATTGTCAAATGCGCTCGATGTGGTGCGGAACAACGTACTGCCGCTTTAAAATTTAGCACGACATGGTTAGTGCAAAAAGCCAAAGAGAAGTGGAATTTAAGAACTGAAACAATTCCAAAACGAGATAAATGAGTTGATGACATCATGATGAATGTACAATATTCCGAGCTGCCACTTGACGCAAAGCGCTATGTGGTGAAAATTACAATCTCCATGCTCAAACATCATGGCATTCCTGAAGAGACTGTCTATTACAGAAGGCAAATGAGCCTTGACTTATTCATCAGGTGGCAATGGTACTTCGAGTACCTCGCTGCTTTGGTGAAAGTACACAACCCCCATCGTCGAGTGGAACTCATTGCTGGTAATGATGAATGGCTCACCGAGAAAGAGGAAATAGAGAAGAAAGCAAAAAGCTTGTTGTCGAGAAAGCTTGCTCAGATAAAGAAGCTTAAAGGCCAAGTTGTGCAAGATGACTTGTTTGGCTTTACCCAAGAGGCGCACGACAAAAAGATAGAGCGCATTCAAGGAGAAGTTGAAAGCATCCAGCGTGGAGAAGTAAACTTCTTTTACATGCCTGAATACAAAAATACAATCAAACAATGGATAGCAAAATAAAACTCTTATACATCGACCTCTTTTGCGGGGCCGGCGGCACAAGCACTGGAGTTGAACATGCAAAAGTGGATGGTCATAAGTGTGCCAAGGTCATTGCCTGCGTAAATCACGATGCAAATGCCATTGCTTCACACGCTGCCAACCATCCCGATGCGCTTCACTTCACGGAGGACATCCGCACACTTGAGCTGACTCCGCTGGTCCGCCATGTGAATGCGATGCGACGACCAGGCACACGCGTTGTGCTATGGGCTTCGCTGGAGTGTACTAATTTCTCCAAGGCTAAAGGTGGTATGCCTCGTGACGCAGATAGCCGTACACTCGCAGAACATCTGTTCCGATATATCGAGGCTCTTCGTCCCGACTATATTCAGATAGAGAACGTAGAAGAATTTATGAGCTGGGGCGATGTAGATGCCAGCGGCAAGCCAGTAAGCCGAGACAAGGGATGCTCTTACCTGCAATGGGTGAATAACGTCTGTGAATATGGCTATCACTTCGACTGGCGCATCCTCAACGCAGCCGACTATGGCGCCTACACCAGCCGTAAGCGTTTCTTCGGACAATTCGCCCTGCATGATTTGCCTATAGTGTTTCCCGAGGCGACACACTCGAAGTGTCCGGGCAAGGACGAGAGCAGTCTGTTTCCCGATCGCACATTACAGCCTTGGAAGCCTGTGCGCGAAGTCCTCAACCTCAACGATGAGGGCGAGAGCATCTTCATGCGTAAGAAGCCGTTGTGTGAGCGCACACTGGAACGCATCTACGCAGGCCTTGTTAAGTTTATCGCTGGAGGCAAAGATGCCTTCCTTGTCAAGTGGAACAGCGTCAACGGCAAGACTGGCAAGTATGTGCCACCGAGCATTGATAATCCGAGCCCAACTGTTACGTGCCAGAACCGCCTCGGTATGGCAAAGGTGCATTTCCTCTCCAAGCAGTACGGAGGAGACCCAAGCGGAAAGAATATCAGTGTTGATGAACCGGCAGGAACTGTAACTTGCCGTGACCACCACGCATTTGTTTCTGCACACTATGGCAAAGGGTTCAATACTTCCGTTAACGCACCAGCACCAACACTCACCACAAAGGACAGACTCGGACTTGTTACAAGCAGCTTCCTTGAGATGCAGTATGGCAATGGAACTCCTGCAAGCACGGATGAGCCGGCGCCAACTGTCACAACCAACCCAAAGCACAACCTGGTATCTGCCAAATACCTCATGAATCCATATTCATTCAAGAGCGACGGTGGCAGCATCGACAAACCATGCTTCACTCTCATTGCGAGGATGGATAAGATGCCGCCGTATCTTGTCAGCGCAAACGAGGGGCTTGCCATTGAAGTTTACGAAACTGACAGCCCCATGACCAGGCGCATAAAAGAGTTTATGGCCCTTTACTGCATCGCCGACATTCGTATGCGTATGCTCCGCATCAAGGAACTCAAGCGCATTATGGGCTTCCCAAGCGACTACACCCTCATCGGCACTCAGGCAGAACAAAAGAAATTTATCGGCAACGCCGTAGAGGTCAACATGGCTCGTGTCCTCTGCGAAGCCATTTGTAAAACTTTGATTGAACAATGAAAACTTATGTAATCACACTTTCACGAAAATTCCCTGCAACGCATAAGCGACATGGGGAGCCGACAGATTTTCGGGATAAATTCTCTTATCCTGACAGCAATGGTATGGTGTCAAAAAAGTTGCACACCATACGTGCCAACTACACACTTTGGGCCAAACGCTTCGAGAAAATTGCCGCAGGTGAGGCTTGTCTCTCAGTTCGTCAATGGACTGGTGCTCCTTATCGCAGCAAGCAAGAAGAACTTGCTCGTCTTACCCGCGAGGACGGCATAAGTATTCAATGTCTCGAAATCGTCAACATTGATGGATGTGATATGTATATCGTTGATGGCTATAATGTTAGCTTAAGTAGCTTAGCGTTTAACGATGGACTTTCAATAGACGACTGGCTTGAATGGTTCAAAGACTACGACCGAACCAAGCCACTTGTAATTATTAACTTCACAAAAAGGAGATACTAAAATGAAAGTAACAACAAACATGGCAGGTTTTATGCGCTGGCATAGAAACAATCCAAGAAAACGTCTTGACGGTTTCTTTACTGTCGATGGAAAGGCCCTTACGAACAATCAAGTGTTGGCGGCATTGGAATATGCCATAGAGCATAATTGCAGAACTGAGCAGGATATTCCAACGGACATCGTGGAAAAGATAGTCAAAGGTGAAATTGTGCCAAAGAAAGGAGGTGAGCAATGAGAATTATTAAATTCAGAGGCAAGCGATGTGATGACGGCGAGTGGGTTTATGGTTATTACGCCAGACTTAGAAACGAGTTCAAGGAATGGCATTGTATTATGACAGAAGAAGATGCGTCTGAGAATTATATCAAAGATTGCAATGGTTATAATATGCTATATACGCCAGTAAATCATAATACTGTCGGTCAGTTTACGGGCTTGCTTGACAAGAATGGCAAGGATATCTATGAAGGAGACTTGCTTAAAGCAGGTGACATAGGAGTACTTGAAGTACGGTTTGTACGTGGTGTGTTTGCGTTCTTGTGGAATGGTAACCTTGATGATGAGTTCCCCACAGGCTCTCCAACGCATGAATGGGCAGATATTATTGGAAACATCCATGACAACCCTGATTTAAAGAAAGGAGGCAAAGAATGAGCTACACAAAGTTTGAAGATTCAAACGGCAAGCGCATACCATACAATACGCTACTCGACATGACCGTGTGGGATTGCATGCAAGGAGAGCATCATTTCCCAGTCAAAATCCGCAAATCAAAACGTGGCGACTACTTTGAGTTCTTGAAAGGCGGATTCGGCAAAGCACATCGCCTAACTGCCCTTAATTGGTGCGAGGATGACTTGCTTATCGTGGACGATTCAACGTATTGTTTCGACCCTTGTGGCAAGGAATGTAAGCGGCCTCACAACAATCCAGTCTCTTATGGATTCGCTGCACTATGCAAAGAGGTGTGCAATGGTTGTTATTTCTTAAAGAAAGGAGGCGAACAATGACTAACCGACAGCAGCACATTGAGGCCGGAGCGCTCGCCGAGTACGGGAGCGAGTGCCGTGCCTTGCACCACTTCACCAAAGGCGCAGAGTGGGCGGACGCTCACCCCGCCGACGAGACCATTCACCGCATCGTGCGGCTCTACAAGCGATGGTACACCACCGAGAGCCAAACGAGCATAGTAGATTACGTCAAAAAACATTGGGAGGACGAACTATGACAGTAGCAGAAGCAATCAAGCAACTTAAGAAGTACCCGAAGGACGCAGATATTTACCTCGTCAAGGACTGGGAACAGGAATGTGACGAGCAGGGCTGCTTCCAAATATTGTACCGTCTGCGCAGCATCACATACCAAGAACTTGTCGTGGAGGACGGCATGGACGGGAAAGACGTTACCGAGGTGCTGCTCGACTGCGAGGAAGAGCCGGCGCAAGGGTCAATCGGAAAGGAGGGGCTATGAACGGATTGTTTGACGAAGTGCCACCAATCCCCGACTGCACCGATTTGCTGGCGATACCGAGCATCAAACGCAGGGGCATGACTCCCGAGATGATTGCCGCACAGATGCTGGAGAGTGTCCGGTACTGGAGAGCAATCCACCCAGGAAGGGATTGGCTGGCCATCGTGCCTCCGACGTGGAGGGACTATATAAGCTACAATATATGAGACCAACAGCATCGGTTGAACTTGAACTTAGAACCAGTGAAATGGGCACCGAGTTAAAGAAAATATTTGATGAACTTAACCAAGAATACGAAAAAAGAATGGACTTACAGAAAGAACTCAACCTGCTTTTGCAGAAGGTCGGCAAAATCGTGCCGACAATGGTATTCATCGGGACGACCACCGACAAGCACGGAGCGTTCATGATGGGCTCGCCCGAGGACACGGACGAGAAACGTATGATAGATGTCACCACAACCATTGCGATGATGATGGAGCAGCAGCAAGCCTTGTGTGAAGTCATCTTCTCGGCTGTATCATGGTTCATGCAGGAGAACCCGAAGTACCGCGACGGGATGCAGGAAGCACTCAACAAACTGAAAGAGCTCGATGAACATCAACGAACTGCTGAATGCTAATGAGCTGCACATGGCGCAGGTGCTGCGTGCGAGACTGAACGAACTCGGTTTCCCTCCCAATGTGTTGCGAATACTCAAAGGGCAAGGGATAACCACCCTCAAAGACCTTTGTTCGCGTTCCCGAGCCGACCTGTTGGGCATCCGCTTCCTCGGTGCGGCGAATGTGGACGCGATAGAGCGATTGTTGGCGACTTTTGATTTGAGATTACGCCAATAAAATGGCGGTAAACACTAATTTGTTGACGAAATATGGAATATTTTGAAGTAAAAATCAAGATTGAGCGGGTGTTGGAAGACGGCACCCAGAAGAGGGTCGGCGAGACCTATGCTGTCGAGGCTTTCTCGTTCACGGAGGCCGAGGCACGCATCACGAAAGAGATGGAGCCGTACATCGTGGGCGATTTCGAGGTCACGAGCGAGAAGAAGGCGCAGTACGGCGAAGTGGTGTTCAACGAGGGCGAACTTTACTTCCTCGTCAAGTATAACCTCATCGCCATCGACGAACGCTCCGGCAAGGAACGCAAGAACGCGATGTATGTCTTGTTCAGAGACTCGACCATCGACAAGGCGAAGGAGGCTGCACGCAAGCACATGACCGCAGCGGTCGAGGATTACGAGATTGAGGCAATCAAAGAGACGAAAATCAAAGAAGTGTTCATTAAATCATGAAAGTTAGATTCAAAAAACTGGCTCCGGAGGCCACCATGCCGACAAAGGCTCATCCGAGCGACGCCGGTTTCGACCTCTACGCATCACGCGTGGAGCGCAACGACCTCGGGCAGATTGTCTGCCACACCGACATCGCCATCGAGATTCCCGACGGCTGCGTGGGGCTTGTGTTCCCTCGCTCGTCGATTTGCAGGACATCACTCACCATGACCAACTGCGTGGGTGTGGTGGACAGCGGTTACCGTGGAGAGATCACGTCAGTGTTCCGGCAACACGGTTACATGCTGCCATACACAGCAGGGGAGCGGTTCGCACAACTCATCATCATGCACTACCCCGACGTGTTGCTCGAGGAGGCCGACAGCCTGAGCGACAGCGAAAGGGGCGCAGACGGATACGGCAGCAGCGGAAAATGAGAAATTACAAATCAACAGCACTATGTGCAAAGGACTGGAAATTCAGAAACAAGTGTGGGTCAACTCGCCGGGCAAGAAATACAGCGTCGACCTGCACGAAGGGAAAGACGGGAAGAGTGACTACTTGATGATCACCGAGCATAACAAGGGGAACAGGCGCTACCGCATCAGCATCCCCCTGCCGATGGTCGGCCACCTCATCGAGGCCATTCACAACGTACTGGAGACGTAATTCACCATAAGTATCACCATTATGACAACTATCAGACCGCCGTAAAAATGAACCTATCCAGCAACATTTAATCCGTTAGTCAATATGATTACGCTTAACAAATTGACCAAAGAGCTGCATGATGAGATGATGAGGCGGGACGAAATCAACGAGCAGACTTCCCCTCGCGCCATGTCGATAAGGATTTCCCGAGACTGGCGCCGGATGGACGCTTGCCATTGGAGCCGACCGCCGCTGCACTTGACGCAAGAGTTCGTGGACGAGCAGCACGCCACCGACGCCTGCCCGACCTACGAGCATGAGTTCAGCGAGCGCGAGGAACTCGCCGCCGACATCATCATCGACACGGCCCTGGCCTTGCGCCAACTCGGCTGCAAGAACATCGAGCAGGTCATCAAAGACCGCATCGCTTGGAGGTTGAGGCACAAGGATTGATGTTGCTTTCGTGAGTATTGTTGTAAGTTTAATTGTTGAAATGCGAAAGCAATGGAGAGAAAAGAAATTGATGTGTCCCTTATATCACCCAATAAGGGGCAAGTCCCTGGACTGCCTCGCAACCCGCGCCTGGTGAAGAAAGAACGCTACGAGGCGACCAAGCGGAGCATAGAGGAGAGTCCCGAGATGTTGGAACTCCGCGAACTCATCGTTGTGGAGTACATGGACGGCCACTATGTCGTCGTGTGCGGCAACTTGAGACTTCGTGCCTGCAAGGAACTTGGCTACAAGACTGTGCCGTGCAAGATACTCCCGGCAAATACCCCGGCGAAGAAGCTGAGGGAGTACGCCTCAAAGGACAACATCAACTACGGCGAGAATGACAAGGACATCATCGCCAACGAGTGGGCGGAGTTCCAAAGTGAGCTCGCCGACTGGGGCATGGAGTTCGACCAGCCGAAGCCGAAAGACAAGTTCCGAGAGAGGTTTGAAGCGATGGACAACGACTCCGCAGTGTATCATGACTTCCTTGAGTGCGCCAGCGCATTGCAGAAGAGCATCCGCCGCAACGATGTGGTGGTGGCGGCATTCTTCGGGGTGGAACTGTGGGCATCCGGCTACGGCAACTATGTGTGGAAACGACTCTACACCATAAGTGCCGAGGACTGCTGGGGACTCATCACCCACGAGATTGACGCCTTGCACAACGGCTATGAGCTGGTGAACAAAGGGAGTAAAGAGCCGAAAGGCCGCATCTTCATCGGCAAGGCGATAATCCTGCTTTGCGAGTGCTACAAGAGCCGCGACGCCGACCACCTCAACAACCTTGCGGTGGACAAACTCGCGCTCACCGACCCGCAGATCCTCGCCGCCCTGGACGATGCGCGCCGACAACCGCTGGAGGTGCCGGAATACACCTTCGACATTCACACCAAGAAAGGCCGCAAGATGGGCAAGACGAAAGCCGAGTTCTTCCACGAGGAACACGAAGCCCTACAACCGAGGCTTCCCGGGCTGTTCGACAATCTTGTGCCTTGACGTATCACTCTTAGACGGCAGCACTACCTGCGACATTGAGAGCAATAGTAACCGGCAGCGAGGGCTTCATTGGCAAAGCCCTCTGCCGAAGACTTGCACCGCAGTTCGATGTTATCCGCATCGACACGAAGATTGGCGGTGACGCCGCCCGCATCGAGCCTCTGCTCGCCAACGGCGGCATTGACGTGGTGTTTCATCTCGCAGCCGAGACGAGCGTGTTCAACGACCGCCTCGACGACATCGAGAGGGAGAATGTTCATGCGTTCATGGTGGTGGCCACCGCTTGCCGCCGCTACGGGGTGAAACTGGTCTATGCGTCCAGCAGCACGGCGAACGCCTGCAACACGACCTCGATGTACGGCATGACGAAGTATTTTGACGAGCAGTTCGCGAAAGCCTACTGCCCGAGAGCAACCGGCGTCCGTCTTCACAACGTGTATGGTCCCGACCCACGAGAGGGAACTCTGCTGTACAACTTGCTTACCCAAGAGACCTGCACGATTTACAACGGCGGACGCAACGTGCGCCACTTCACCTACATCGGTGACGCGGTAGAGGCGTTAATCTACGCCTACGCCTGCAACCGACAACTGGTGAATGCGGTGAACCCTGTGGGCAACACGGTGCGTGAGTTTTGCGACGAGGTGGCCAAGTACAAGCCCCTCAACCTTGACTACACGGACGAGTTGCGGCCCCTCGACAATTTCGAGCAATCGGTAAACGAGACGATTTTCACCGTACCTTTGCCGTACCGAAACAT
>CAMVDC010000097.1 GCA_947166155.1 uncultured Prevotellaceae bacterium
TTACTTAAGTGTAAGACACTAATTGCAAGGTGCATTAAGTACAATAATCACATACAAACGGAAAGAGAACTATATATGGTAAAACACATTATTCTGTGGACTCTTAACCCCGAGTTGACCGACGCAGAGAAACAAAGAGTGAAAGAAGAAATAAAGACAGGACTGGAAGGGTTGGTAGGTATAGTGCCTGGTTTAATAAGCGCAGAGGTACATATTGACGGTCGTCTAAATTCATCGAATGCCGACTTGATGCTCGATAGCACACTTGTTTCGCCCGAAGCACTCAAGGGGTATGCCACCCATCCTGCACATTTAGCTGTGGCAGACACCAAAGTGCGTCCATTCACCCATCAGCGCACATGCCTCGATTTTGAAATTCAGAATGCCTGATATTTATATCACAAATACTACTTATGGTCTACGAATACAACCTACGACTTCAGCCGCGCGACGCTGCCAACGAGCAAAACATCAAGGCATACCTAAAACGCGAAAAAGGTATTGATGCCGATGTAGTGAGGGTCAGACGCAGAAGCATCGATGCACGTCAGCGCAACATCTTCGTCAACCTGAGCTTACAAGCCTTTGTTGGCGAACAGCCCGAAACTGACATGGTGACACGCATAGACTACCACAATGTTGATGGAGCACCCGCTGCAATCGTTGTTGGTGCAGGTCCTGGTGGTTTGTTTGCTGCATTGAGGCTCATCGAACTTGGAATGCGCCCAATAGTGTTGGAGCGGGGTAAGGACGTGCATAGCAGACGTAAAGACATAGCACTCATCTCACGCCAACACGTGGTCGACCCAGAGTCGAACTATTCGTTTGGTGAAGGAGGAGCAGGCGCATTCTCAGATGGTAAGTTGTATACTCGCAGCAAGAAGCGTGGCAACACCGACCGCATTCTAAACATATTCTGCCAACATGGTGCATCAACCAACATCTTGGTGGATGCCCACCCTCACATAGGCACCGACAGATTGCCCAAAGTGATTGAGAATATGCGACAGACAATCATCGGCTGTGGCGGTGAGGTACATTTCCAGACAAAGGTGACAGGCTTGATAAGTAAGGCAAATGAAGTATACGGTGTACGCGCTGTGAGCATTTGTGACGATGGCAGTCGTCACGAAGTGGAATTTCGAGGTCCGGTCATTCTTGCTACTGGTCATTCGGCACGCGACGTATATCGTTGGTTATATGCCGATGGGATAGAGATTGAGGCCAAAGACTTGGCCATAGGTGTGCGTCTTGAACATCCGTCACACCTCATCGACCAGATTCAGTATCACAATCGTGAAGGCAAGGGTCAATACCTTCCTACAGCAGAGTATTCGTATGTGACCCAGGTGGCAGAGCGTGGCGTTTATTCGTTCTGCATGTGCCCTGGCGGCACGGTTGTTCCAGCAGCCAGCGGACCTGAGCAGGTAGTGGTCAACGGCATGTCGGCCAGCTTGCGCAATAGTCCCTGGAGCAATAGTGGCATGGTTGTAGAGATACATTGTTCCGACATCAACCACCCCACCCTCGCCCCTTCGGTAAAAGCAGACGACCCTTTGGCTATGCTTCGCCTTCAAGAATATCTCGAACGGCAATGCTGGGAGCAAGGAGGCAAGCGCCAAACCGCCCCTGCCCAACGCATGTACGACTTTGTAAACCACCGTATTTCGGTCAGTCTTCCCTCCACATCATACGCTCCAGGGGTTGTTTCCTCGCCACTACATCAGTGGATGCCTCCGTTTATCACATCACGATTGGCACAAGGTTTCCGCCATTTTTCGAGCAGTAGCCGTGGTTTTCTCACCAATGAGGCCTTGATGATTGGTATCGAAACCCGCACGTCTTCACCTGTGCGCATATTGCGCAATCCTGACACACTTAGCCACATTCGCCTGCAAGGCCTTTATCCATGTGGCGAAGGTGCTGGCTATGCTGGTGGCATAGTATCGGCTGCCATTGATGGCGAACGATGTGCGGAGCAATTAGTGGCTTCTTATCAAGCCCACAAATCCCATTAAGTTGATTATAACAGAATATAACCAGCGAATACGCGAATGTAGGCAAGCATCTACAAATCCCATTGAGTTGATTATAACAGAATATAATCAGCGAATACGCAAATGTAGGCAAGCATCTACAAATCCCATTAAGTTGATTTGGCTGTAAGGTATCACGTCCACTATTTCATATTAATCATATCAAGCTCATAATCCTCTTTTTTCCTCATCGGGATTATCAATCAAAGAAGAAGAAACAGGTTGGAAATGTATTCCTACCTGTTTCTTTTTATTTCGTCCTCGAGGTCTTCGATTTCTTTTCTGAACTTGGCATCGACCTCAGTCAGTTCTTTCACATGCCTCAGCGCATGTATCACAGTGGCATGAGTTCGTCCTCCCAGTTGCTCTCCAATCTGAGTGTTAGTATTGTCGGTGAGTCGGCTTGCAAGGTAGACAGCTGTTTGCCTTATCTGGTTTATTGGTTGTCTGCGGCTTTGCGAGCACAGTTCTGTTTCGCTGATACCATAGCGCTGGCATAGGAAACGCTTGATTTCTGCTATTGAAATCGGAGCCTCATTGACTTTCACGAACCGTGGCAGTACCATATCGGCCAGTTTCATGTTGATTTCGCATTTGTATACCACCGAGTATGCCATGATTGAGTTGAGTATGCCTTCCAAATCGCGCACACTGCCGTTCACTCTTTCTGCTATGTAGTTTATGACTGCCTCGGGCATTGGTATCGCGTCTTGTTTCACTTTGTGTCGCAAGATCGCCCTGCACAGTGCTTTTGTCGGTCGCTCTATTTCAGCCTGCAGTCCCCATTTGAATCGTGTGAGCAGTCGCTCTTCGAGTCCACTGATTGCCATCGGTGGGCGGTCGGCAGTCAGTATTATTTGTTTTCCGTTGAGGTGTAGGTGGTTGAATATGTGGAAGAACGTGTTTTGAGTCTTGCTGAGTCCCGACAACTCTTGTGTATCGTCGATTATGAGTGTATCGATGGTTTGGTAGAATGTGATGAAGTCGTTCACTTTGTTCTGCCTTACCGCGTTGGTGTATTGCACTTGGAAAAGGTGTGCCGACAGATACAGCACTCTCATTTCCGGGTGTTGTTGCTTTATGCTCCATCCAATAGCGTTGACGAGGTGTGTCTTTCCACATCCTGATGGTCCATAAATAAATAATGGATTGAACGTCTTTGCCGGATTCTTTGCTATTGCCTCGCCCACACTTCTTGCCAGTCGGTTGCTGTCGCCTTCTATAAAGTTTTGGAAGGTGTACTGTGGTTTGAGCTGCGAATCGAGTTGGTCCGACGGTATTGTCTGGTCGGGTATTTCGGTTTGTGGTGCTCCATTGTCTTGTTGCCCCAGGTTGTGTGGAATGGTGGCGTCTGATTGTTTCAGCGTCTCCTCCCTATTTTGTATCTGACGTATTGTGTAGCTCAGTTGTACGCCATGGCCAAACACTCTTGTAATCACCTTGTATATGAGATCTATATATGTAGATTCCAGACGCTCATATACAAACTGACTTGGCACTGCAAGCAAAAGCTGCTGGTCGTTGTAAGACCTTGGCTCTATGCATGCAAACCATGTGTCGTATTGTTCGGCTGATATATTGTCGCGTATTATTTTGACACACTCATCCCACTGTTCTTTCAGCTCTTTAGTCATCGTGGATTTTAATTCTTTTTGGTTTCGATTCAATTATTTGGTTTCGATTCAATTTTTACGATGCAAAGGTAATATGAATTTCTGAATTGACCAAATGTGGTTTTTTTGTGGTAGTACTTATATAGTTTGGGCAAGGTTGTTTTTTTCAGCTTTTTACACATTTGTAAAACAAAATAGCCACTCTCGGAGCGGCTATTTTGTGATGTCTTTGCGTTTCAAACAATTAGTGTGTTTGTATTTTTGGAAAAAGGTTTTTTACATCTTTTAACCATATTTGTATTTGCTTGATTTTCGCAGTGGTTTGTGTTGTTGACAAATGTTAGGCACGACGCACCCCTTATTTGGGTTAATAAAAATTAGACCTTTTTACTTACCTGCCTTTCCAAAGAGTGAAAAGTGGACATATCGCTTGGGGTTAAGGCGCAAATCTTCGAGCAGACGGGATGCGTTGGTCATGGTCGAGTCGAGGTGGTCATACACGCTTGGGTCGTTCATCAGTTTGCCTATGCTCGAGTTTGGATTGTCGAGTTTTGATGTCAGTGTGTTTACGTGCTCAATTGCCTGGTTTGCAGCGGTTAGGGTATTTCCTGCTGTTGTAGCTATCGACTGTATGTCGACTTGTTTTATTTGGTTGGTTGTCGACTCGAGATTGGCCATCACGTTGTTGGCTTTACCCACGATTTGCGGCATGTCGTGTGCCATGAATTTGTTGACGTCGTCGGTTGTGGTTTTCAGGTTTTCCGATATGTATTGCATGTTGTGCAGAGCCTCAACGAGTGCCGGGTCGTTGGTCAATGTGTTGATTGCCGTTACAATGGAGTCGAGTCGTGGCATCAGTTGTTGCAGTTGTGGCAACATGTTGCCGGCAGCGCTCATGAGGTCTTGTCCTGCCTCGCCCTGTATGGTGTCGCCGCGGTTGAGCATTTGGTTCGGGTCGTTGCCGAGCATGATGTTGAGTTTTGGCGATCCGAGCATTTCCTTTGTTATGTTGGCATGGCTGCCTTGTGGCAGGCCGAATCCCTCTTTCAGTTCTACGGCCACGGCCAGGGTCTGTCGCTGTGGGTTGTAGGTTATGTTTTTCACCATGCCTATGCTCATGCCGTTGGCTATGACCACATCCGAGGGGTTGAGTCCTCCCACGTTTTTCATTTCCACATAGTAGATGTTGTCGGAACTGAACAGTTTGAGTCCCTTGAGGAATATGATTCCAAAGTAGATGATGACAATGGCCAGAATGGCGGTGATGGCAATCTTTATCTCTTTTGATTTCATGTTATGATGGTTATTTTCTGTTTTTTTTCCATTGGTTTATCGCGTCTTGCAGGACTATCTTCTCGTTGCCGTCGAATGCAATGACGAATGAATCGGGGAATTTGTCGACGATTCCTTTCCTTAGTTTCAGTATTTCGTTGTAGTCGGTTGTAGCACCGTAGGTGTATTTATACATGCCTGCCTCGCTGTAGCATTCGGTTTTCAGTCCTTTGAACTGCCTGTTGCCTGCTTCGAGTGGCTTTTGCGATATCAGTATCTGTATTTTGAACACTGGCCCTGCCGGCTTCTCGGGTTCGGCTGTGGGCTGTGGCTGTGGGTCGGGTATTGTGACTATACGTGGTGCATTGTCGGTGTCGGATGCAGGCTCATCGGCCGCTTGTTGTTCCTCTGCTATTTTTGCTTCCTCGTCCACCTTCTTTTCCACTGCTTTTACGTCGATGCGTTCGAGGTTCGACATGCGTCCGGTGTGCATGGTCTTATATCGCGAAATGGCGTTGTAGATACATTGTGCCATCAGTGTCCGTCCGGCATCGCTCATGAGGAACTTCTCTTCGGCCGGTGTGGATATGAATCCCACTTCGAGCAGTACTGAAGGCATGTAGGTGAGTCGCAGCACTGCCAGGTTGGCTTGTTGCACTCCCATGTCGCGTCGGCCTCCGCTGCGCACCATCTCCTCTTGTGCCAACTTGGCGAAGTTGACACTCTCCTGCATGTCGCGCTGTTGCATGAGTTCGAACATAATCTCGCTTTCCGACGAGTTGGGGTTCATGAAGCTGTATTTCTGTTGCCCGTCAGCCTCGAACTGAATGACCGAGTTTTCGCGTTTCTCCACTTCCAGGTTGGTTTCGGCTGTCTTGAGGCTCAGTGTGTATGATTGCACCCCCATTGGTTGTCGGCTCGGGCTGCGGTCGATGGCATTGGTGTGAATACTCACAAAGAGGTCGGCATCAGCCTTGTTGGCTATGTCGGCACGTCCCGACAGGGTTACAAACACGTCGGTTTCGCGGGTGTAGATCACCTTCACGTCGGGGCAGTTCTGCTTCAGCAGTTGTCCCACCTTCAGGGTTATGGCCAGGTTGATGTCTTTCTCACGATTGGTTTTAGGCACTCCCACGGCTCCTGCATCATGTCCGCCATGCCCGGCATCGAGCACCACGACAAACTTGCTGTCGTCGGCAGCAGCAACTACAGAAATGCCCAGCATGCACATCATGAGGCATGCGGTATATATGAACTGTCGCATTGGTTGTTTTCTGTTATCGGATGAGTATATATCAAGTGCAAAGTTACGAAACTTCCCATTAACACGGAAGTGTTTTGATGCAAAAAGGGATTTTTACACTCAAAAATGAGGGTGAAAAAGGTGGTTTTGCAAGATGGCGGTGCAAAGGAGCGTCAGAGAGTGCGCACTCGCGACCCCGAGAGTGCGCACTCACAGGCCCGAGAGTGCGCACTCGCAGGCCCGAAAGTGCGCACTCATTTTTACCCCCCTCCACAGGTACCTGTAGCATGGGGTCGAGACGGGTGTCGACACTGCCCTGCCAACGGCCACTGTCGGCGAGGTCAAAAGCCGTGCTTTTACACCTTATTTATTATTATAAAGCATTATGACACCGCATAAATTTGGTAGAAAAAGAAAAAAGTCGTAACTTTGCAGCCGTTTTAGCATATAAAAGTAATATTCTCACAGACAACCTACAATCATCAAGTCATGGAATTAGCTTCGAAATACAACCCTTCCGAAGTAGAAGGCAAATGGTATAAGTATTGGGAAGACCATAAACTATTCAGTTCACACCCCGACGACCGCGAACCATACACCATCGTCATCCCGCCACCAAACGTGACGGGAGTGCTCCACATGGGCCACATGCTCAACGAGACCATACAGGACATACTCATACGCAAAGCCCGCATGGACGGCAAGAACGCCTGCTGGGTGCCCGGCACCGACCACGCCTCGATTGCAACCGAGGCCAAGGTGGTGAACCGCCTGGCAAGCCAGGGCATCAAGAAAACCGACCTCACCCGCGAACAATTTCTGGAACATGCATGGGACTGGACCAACGAGCACGGAGGCATCATCCTGAAGCAACTGCGCCGGCTGGGTGCTTCGTGCGACTGGGACCGCACTGCATTCACCATGGACGAAGAACGCTCGAAAAGCGTCATCCGAGTGTTCTGCGACCTCTATCGCAAAGGACTCATATATCGCGGAGTGCGCATGGTGAACTGGGACCCCAAAGCACTGACAGCACTGAGCGACGAGGAAGTGATCTATAAGGAAGAGCACTCGAAACTATACTACCTGCGCTACTACGTCGAGGGTGAAGACCGATATGCCGTTGTGGCAACTACACGTCCTGAGACCATCATGGGCGACACGGCCATGTGTATCAACCCCAACGACCCGAAAAACCAATGGCTCAAGGGCAAACGAGTGATTGTGCCACTGGTGGGACGCGTCATCCCCGTAATTGAAGACGAATACGTCGACATCGAATTCGGAACAGGATGCCTCAAGGTGACTCCCGCCCACGACGTAAACGACTACATGCTCGGCGACAAGCACAACCTCGAGAGCATCGACATATTCAACGACGACGGCACCCTCAGCCCCGCAGCAGGACTATACGTAGGCATGGACCGCTTCGATGTGCGCCGCCAGATTGAGAAAGACCTCGACGAGGCAGGCCTGCTCGAGAAGGTAGAGGCATACACCAACAAGGTGGGCTGCTCAGAGCGTACCGGTGTGCCCATCGAGCCAAAACTGTCGATGCAGTGGTTCCTGTCGATGCAACACTTTGCCGACATCGCACTGCCACCGGTCATGAACGACGAAATCCGATTCTACCCCTCGAAATACAAGGTGACCTACAAGAACTGGCTCGAAAACATCAAAGACTGGTGCATCAGCCGCCAGCTGTGGTGGGGACACCGCATACCGGCATACTACCTGCCAGGCGGAGGATTCGTAGTTGCTGAGACCCCCGAGGAAGCACTGCGCATGGCCATCGAACAGACAGGCAACACAAACCTCAGCATGGCCGACCTGCGACAAGACGAAGACGCACTCGACACATGGTTCTCGTCGTGGCTATGGCCCATCAGCCTCTTCCAGGGAATCAACAACCCAGGCAACGAAGAAATCAAATACTACTACCCCACATCATGTCTCGTCACCGGTCCCGACATCATATTCTTCTGGGTGGCACGCATGATAATGGCAGGATATGAATACATGGGCACCTACCCATTCCGCGACGTATACTTCACCGGCATCGTGCGCGACAAACTCGGCCGCAAAATGTCGAAGAGCCTCGGCAACAGCCCCGACCCACTCGAACTCATCGACCGATTCGGAGCCGACGGAGTCCGCATGGGCATGCTGCTATCAGCACCTGCAGGCAACGACATCCTGTTCGACGACGCCCTGTGCCAGCAAGGAGCCGCATTCTGCAACAAGATATGGAACGCATTCCGACTCGTAAAAGGATGGCAGGTGGCCGACATCGAGCAGCCACAAGCCAACGCCAAGACCATTGCATGGTTCGAAGCAAAGCTCAAAGCCGAATATGCCGAGATTGAAGACCTATTCAGCAAATATCGACTGAGCGAAGCACTCATGACTGCCTACAAACTATTCACCGACGAATTCTCGGCATGGTATCTCGAAATCATAAAGCCCGCATACCAGGCACCAATCGACCGCAACACCTACGAGGCAACACTACGATTCTTCGAGACACTGATGAAGATACTCCACCCATTCATGCCATTCATCACCGAAGAACTCTACCAACACATAGCAGAGCGCACCGAGGGAGAAAGCATCATGACAGCCACACTGCACCTCAATCCGCTCACCGAGCAAGAAAAGAACCTCATCGGCCAATACGAAGAGGCAAAGCAAATCATATCGGGCATACGAGCCGTGCGCAACGCAAAGAACATCGCACAGAAGGAAACCCTCAAACTACAGGTAGTCACAACCGACACCGAGGCACGCAACATAACCCACTGCCCTGCACTGGGAGCCGTAATCACCAAGATGGCCAACCTCGACGAAATAAGCTACGTGCAGCAAAAGAGCGACTCGGCATCATCGTTCCTCATCGGAACCACCGAATATGCAGTGCCACTGGGCAACCTCATCGACACCGAAGCCGAACTGCAGAAGATGCAAGCCGAGGTCACACGTCTCGAAGGATTCCTCAACGGCATAAAGAAGAAACTCTCGAACGAGAAATTCGTGGCCAACGCACCGGCACAAGTCGTAGAACTCGAACGCAAGAAACAAGCCGACGCCGAGACCAAGATTGCAGCACTGAAGGAAAACATCGCTGCACTGCAACACTAAACAAAAACCACACACACTACAAATAAATGCAACAACCGAAATACATCATCGAGGCTTCGTGGGAAGTATGTAACAAGGTAGGAGGAATCTACACCGTACTCTCCACACGAGCTAAGACCCTGCACGACCAAATAGGCGACAAACTTCTGTTTATCGGTCCCGACTTCTGGAAAGACGACACCAACCCGCTATTCAAGGAAAACCGCCGGCTAATGGCTCCATGGCGCAAGAAAGCCGAAGCTGAAGGACTGAAAATAAGAGTAGGACGCTGGCAGATACCAGGCGAACCAATAGCAGTGCTCGTCGACTTCACACCATTCTACAACCAGAAGAACGACATCTACACATGGGCATGGAACACCTACCAAGTCGACTCTCTCCACGCCTACGGCGACTACGACGAAGCATCAATGTTTGCCTATGCAGCAGCCAAGGTAGCCGAAAGCTACTACCGACACTTCGGCCTCAAAGCAGCCGACAACGTGATTTATCAAGCACACGAATGGATGACATGCCTCGGAGCGCTATACCTGAA
The DNA here is from genome assembly GCA_947166155.1 of uncultured Prevotellaceae bacterium. Classification (GTDB taxonomy): domain Bacteria; phylum Bacteroidota; class Bacteroidia; order Bacteroidales; family Bacteroidaceae; genus Colivivens. The sequence goes on from CAMVDC010000097.1 coordinate 9,838, forward strand.
TCAACATGTGCCAGAGATAGCAACCATATTCACCACACATGCCACCAGCATCGGACGCAGCATTGCAGGCAACGACAAACCACTCTACGACTACCTGTGGGCATACAACGGCGACCAAATGGCAGCCGAACTCAACATGCAGTCGAAACACTCAATAGAGAAACAGACGGCGGCCCACGTCGACTGCTTCACTACCGTGAGCGACATCACAGCCACCGAGTGCCGCGAACTGCTCGACAAACCGGTGGATGCCGTGTTGACCAACGGCTTC
>CAMVDC010000098.1 GCA_947166155.1 uncultured Prevotellaceae bacterium
CCTGGCTCTGCACACCTTTTATATAAGGCACGCACATGCGCGAGCTGAGGTAGGGGTCTTCGCCCATGTATTCGAAGTTGCGTCCGTTGAGCGGAGTGCGGTATATGTTCACACCCGGACCCAACATCACCTGCTTGTTGCGATAGCGTGCTTCCTCGCCCACACCCTTGCCATACAGGTATGCAAGGTCTTCGTTCCATGTGGCAGCCAGGCATGTGAGTGATGGAAATGCCGTACACGAGTCGATCTCCCAGTTGGCATGTCCCCATGTGCCCCACAACATCTCGAAACGCACACCATGAGGTCCGTCGCTCGACCACAGGCCTGGAATGCCGAGGCGTGGCACTCCGTTGGAGTAGAATTTACCTTGAGCATGACACAGACGCACTTTTTCTGCAAGCGTCATGCGGCTCAGTGCATCGTCGATGCGGCTTTCGATGGGAGCCGAGGGGTCGAGGTATATGGGATTGGAGGTCTGAGCAGAGGCCGACAGACCGACGGCCAGCAATAGTGATGTAAGGATTTTCTTCGGTTTCATGTTGTTTTTGTTTGTTGATTATGATGCACAAAGATAGCAATAAATAATTGATAATTGAAAAATGAAAAATGAAAAACTGCCTTTATGCAGCATATATTTATGTGTTGAAGCCATCTTTTTCACTTTTTCGCTTTCCACTTTTCACTTTAATTCGTAACTTTGCAGTCACTTATGAAGGTACAAGAAGTTTTTCATGCCCTTGAAGACTTTGCACCTCTTGCCCTGCAAGACAGCTTCGATAACGCCGGATTGCAGATAGGACTGACAGGAGATGTGGATGCTACAGGGGTATTGTTGTCTTTAGACGTGACCGAGGACGTTGTTGCCGAGGCGGTACAGCGCGGTTGCAATGTGGTGGTGAGCCATCATCCGCTACTTTTTCATCCACTCAAGTCGATTACTGATGATGACTATGTAGGACGCACGGTGATGAGCGCCATCCGTCACGGCATTGCGCTCTATGCGGCTCATACCAACCTCGATAACGCTCCAGGGGGTGTAAACCACAAGATGGCAGAGCGCCTTGGACTCACCGACCTGTGTTGGCTGCAACCCAAGTCGGGCCTTGATGCCGGCAGCGGACTTGTCGGTATGTTGCCCAAAGCATTGCCAGCCCATGAGTTTATAAGCATGGTGGCCGATACATTCAAAGTGCCATGCGTGCGTCACAACCATGCTGCACAACCCTACATCAGCCGTGTGGCCCTGTGTGGCGGTGCTGGTGCATTCCTCATCAGCGATGCCATCAGCCAGCGAGCCGATGCATTCATCACGGGCGAGATAGGCTATCACCGATTCTTCGGACACGAAGCCGACCTCCTGCTCATGGAGATAGGGCACTACGAAAGTGAGCAATACACACTCGAAATCCTCCACGATATCCTACATCGTGCGTGTCCGGAGCTTCGGATTGTATATACAGAGTTGCAAACCAATCCGATAATAACCTCCTCAAACCCCTCCTAAGAAAACCTCCCCTAACCCCTCCCAAGGAGGGGGACTCCATCCGGAAGGAAATGAATAAATAGTAAATGTATAAATCGAAATAAATTGTAAATGGTAAATCAGTAAATAGTAAATAAGATTATGGCAAAGAAGAAATTATCACCCAGCGAGCTACCCGTTGAGGACAAGCTCAAGTTGCTCTACCAGCTGCAAACCGTGTTGAGCGAGATTGACCGCATACGCACCCTGCGTGGCGAGTTGCCACTCGAAGTCGAGGACCTCGAGGACGAAGTTGAAGGACTGAAGACACGCATGCAACGCACTCAGTCGTCGATAGAGTCACTGCGTAGCACTGTCAACGAACTGAAAAACAATATCTCGGTTGCTCAGGGCAAGATTGAGACCTACAAGCAGCAACTCGACAACGTGCGCAACAACCGCGAATACGACACCCTGAACAAGGAAATAGAGTATCAGACCCTCGAAGTCGAACTCTTCAACAAGCGCATCCGCGAAGCTCAGATTGCTGAGCGTGCCAAGCAGGAACTGCTCGAAAGCAGCAAGACAACACTCGACGAGCGCATGCAGGACCTCGAAGTGACCAAGAACGAACTCGATGAAATCGTGGCAGAGACCAAGGCCGACGAAGAGAAACTGCGCGAAAAGGCCAAGAACCTCGAACTCTCAATCGAACCACGTCTGCTCACTTCGTTCAAGCGCATCCGTCGCAGCACACGCAACGGACTCGGAATCGTGTATGTGCAGCGCGACTCATGTGGTGGTTGCTTCGCACAGATACCTCCACAGCGTCAGCTCGACGTACGTATGCGAAAGAAAATCATCGTGTGCGAATACTGTGGACGCATACTCATCGACCCCGAACTGGCTGGAGTGAAGATCGAAAAACCTGCCGAGGAACCCAAGCGCCGCACTCGTCGCAGCTCAAGAAAAGCACAGGAACCTACCGACAACGATATCGAAGCATAAAAACTCAATATACATGTTGTATGCAGAAAACCGCACAACCATCCAGTGTTGTGCGGCTCTGTTTTTTATTAGTCGTTTCTCGTCGCTATTCGCCTCGGTCACTGCCAGGTGGGGATGTCGTCGAGGAAAGTGTAGGAGGAGGTTTCGTAGTCCATGCGGCAACAGTAGTGTTGCATGCCGTTCGAGACTACGAGGTAATCGACATGCATGGCGTGGTTGTAGCGGCTGATTTGCTCAAACACGCGCTGGGTGATTTTCACGTTGGGGCGTTTATATTCCACTATCATGAGCGGGCGCAGGTTGCGGTCGTAGACCACTGTGTCGCACCTGCGCGACATGCCTGCCATGCTGATACTCACTTCGTTGGCCATCAGCGCAAGGGGGTATCCTTTTTGATGATGCAGGAACGACACGAAGTTCTGCCGCACCCACTCTTCGGGGGTGAGGGCCACGAAGGTGTGGCGCAGGGGGTCGAGGATTCGCATGCGGCCGTCCTCGGTGCGAGTGCGCAGGTCGGCTGGTGGCAGGTTGAGTGTCGGTAGTTGAGGGCTCATTTATGGAAATGAATAATTAATAATGAATAATGAATAGCGGAAGCGACTTGCAAATGAATAATGAATAGCGGATGCTAACTATGCGGTGCCCAATCGTCCGCTATTCATTATACATTATTCATTAATTATGGAGCATACACTCTTACGTAGTCGATATCGTAGTTCATAGGGAATGCATCGTCGACGGGTTCGCCTCCGTTATCGCCACCGATGGCGAGGTTGAGCAGTATGTATTGCGGGGTGTGGAATGGATTTGGATTGCCGCCAGCACGTCCGTTGATGGTTTTCGAGAGGTCGATGTCGTTGAGGAGTTCGTCGTCGAGGTAGATGCGTATGTAGTCCTTGGTCCAATCCATGCGCCAGATGTGGAAGCGTTCGTTCCAGTAGGGGTCGCGCTCAAGGAAATGCTGGTAGGGTATGCGTTTTGAGTTCCACACCGAGCCGTTTTGGTCGTTGCCCCAACAGGCGTTGGCCAGTATGTGTGGACGGCCGTTCACATGATAGTATTCCATCACGTCGATTTCGCCACACGAGGGCCAACCCCATTTGCTGCCGAGCAGCCAGATGGCAGGCCATGAGCCGATGACTGCAGGAATGCGTGCGCGTACTTCGAGGGTGCCGTAGAGGAACTCGAACTTACCGCGGGTGTTGATGCTCGATGCAGAATATCGGGCGTAGGGTCGGCTTTGCTTCCAGTCGTTGCGTCGGGTGTTGTCGGCACGGTATCGTGGGTTGGGTATGCTGTCGAGCCGTCCTTGTATGGTGAGTATTCCATCGGTGATGCGAGCGTTGGCTGGCTGATACCACTGATATTCGTGGTTGCGCACGAAGCCGTGTTCGTGGTTACACTCCTCTGGATTGGGTGCTCCGTCGGTGTCGAACTCATCGTGCCACAGCAGTGTGCGTTGAGCCGAAAGTGCTGTTGGTATGGCAATCAGCATCAATGACATTAAATAATACTTTACTTGTTTCATGGCTAATCTTTGGTGAAGAGTGAAGAGTGAAAAATCTAAGTTACGATGAACGATTGAAAAAGGTCATGCGACATCATTCTTCATTACTTTTTAAGCAGGTCGGGTCGCAGTCGTTTTGTGCGCTCCAATGATTGCTGCAACTCCCATTCGGCTATCTTGGCTTGATTGCCCGAGAGCAGTATCTCGGGCACTTTCCATCCTTTGTAGTCGGCTGGGCGTGTGTATATGGGTGCAGCAAGCAGGTTGTCCTGGAATGAGTCGGAGAGTGCCGACTGCTCGTCGCCTATAGCACCAGGCAGTACGCGCACGATTGCGTCGGCCATGCATGCAGCCACGAGTTCTCCGCCGGTGAGCACGAAGTCGCCGAGGCTCACCTCGCGGGTGATGAGGTGCTCGCGTATGCGGTAGTCGATACCCTTGTAGTGGCCGCACAGGATGATGATGTTCTCCTTCAGCGAAAGTTCGTTGGCCATGGGTTGGTCGAATTGCTCGCCATCGGGTGTGACGAAGATCACCTCGTCGTAGTTGCGCTCAGCCTTCAGGGCAGTGATGCACGAGTCGATGGGTTGGCACTGCATGACCATGCCGGGGAATCCGCCGAAAGCGTAGTCGTCGAGTCGGCGGTGGCGGTCTTCGGTGTAGTCGCGTAGGTTGTGAACATGTATTTCAGCCAGGCCTTTCTGTTGTGCCCGGCCGAGTATCGACTTGTCGAAGAACCCTTCGAGCAGGTCGGGTACGGCGGTGAGGATGTCGATGCGCATAATGGACCCTCTTTGTCCTTCGGACCTCTTCCCCTTCTATATTTAAGGGGAGAATCCTCGGGCGGTTATTATTCAACTGTTACTGCTTTGGCCAGATTGCGTGGCTGGTCGACATTCTTGCCTTTGCAGATGGCGATGTGGTAGGCCAGCATCTGTAGTGGTATGGTTGCGAGGAGTGGTTCGAGGCATTCGAGGGTGGTGGGCAGTTCGATAAACTCGTCGGCCAGTGCCTTGACGCGTGTATCGCCTTCGCTTACGATAGCTATGACTCGGCCCTTGCGTGCCTTTATCTCCTGTATGTTGCTCATGAGTTTGTCGTAGAGCGCGTTGTGGGTTGCTATGACCACCACTGGCATCTCTTCGTCGATGAGGGCGATGGGGCCGTGTTTCATCTCGGCAGCGGGGTAGCCCTCAGCATGGATGTAGCTTATCTCTTTGAGTTTGAGTGCTCCTTCGAGCGCTACGGGGTAGTTGTAGCCGCGGCCCAGGTAGAGGAAGTTGTGGGCGTAGGTGAAGATGCGGCTGATGTCGCGTATGCGGTCGTTCTCTTTGAGCAGCAGTTGCATCTTGTCGGGGATGCTGTTCAGTTCGCCCACTATCTGTTCGTAGTCGGCTTGGTTGATGCTTCCCTTTGCCTTGGCAAGGGCCAGTGCCAGCATGGTGAGTACGGTGACTTGACCCGTGAATGCCTTGGTTGATGCCACACCGATTTCGGGACCTACGTGGATGTATGAACCAGTATCGGTTGCCCTGGCAATCGACGAACCCACTGCGTTGCAGATGCCGTAGATGAAGGCTCCTCGCTCTTTGGCCAGGTGTATGGCTGCGAGTGTGTCGGCCGTCTCGCCCGATTGCGAAATGGCTATCACTACGTCGTGGCTGTCGATGACAGGGTTGGAGTATCGGAACTCGGATGCATATTCCACCTCGACGGGTATGCGGCAGATGTTTTCGATGAGTTGTTTTCCGATGAGCGATGCGTGCCAGCTGGTGCCGCATGCCACGATGATTATGCGGCGGGCATTGAGCAGGCGCTCTTTGTAGTCGATGATGGCCGAGAGTACCACGTTGTTGGCTTCGGTGTTGATGCGTCCGCGCATGCAGTCGCGCAGACAGTCGGGTTGGTCGAATATCTCTTTGAGCATGAAGTGTGGGAATCCGCCTTTCTCTATCTGACCGAGTTTGAGGTCGACGGTCTTCACTTCGTGTTCGAGGTGAGTGTTGTTGAGGTCCACGATTTCCACATCCTTGCCTGTGCGTATCACCGCTATCTCGCCGTCGTTGAGGTAGATGACCTTGTCGGTGTATTCGATGATGGGCGATGCATCGCTTCCGAGGAAGAACTCGCCGTCGCCTATCCCCACCACCAGTGGGCTGCTCTTGCGTGCAGCAATGATTTGGTCGGGGTTGCTGCGGTCGAGTATTGCGATGGCGTATGCCCCGATGACTCGTTGCAGTGCTACTCGCACTGCGGTGAGGAGGTCGAGGTGTTGTGATGTCTGTATGTATTCGATGAGTTGCACGAGTACTTCGGTGTCGGTGGTGCTCTTGAATTCCACTCCTGCCTCGGTGAGTTGGTGTTTCAGCGATGCGTAGTTCTCGATGATTCCGTTGTGGATGAGGGCCAGGTTGCCCGATGCCGAGTAGTGTGGGTGTGCGTTGGTCGAGTTGGGTTCGCCGTGTGTAGCCCATCGTGTGTGTGCTATTCCGATGCATCCGCTGGTGTCCTTCTCGTTGGCGTAAGCCTCGAGGTCGCTCACCTTACCTTTTGTTTTGTATACTTGCAGGTCGCCGTCCCCGGTGATGAGTGCCACTCCTGCGCTGTCGTATCCGCGGTATTCAAGGCGTTTGAGGCCTTTGATGAGTACTGGATATGCGTTTCTATGTCCTAAATATCCTACGATTCCACACATATTTGTTGTTGTGTTGAGGTTTGTGTTTTTATTTGTTTGTGTTGTGTTGTGTCAGAAAAGTGGAAAAGACCCTTTGCCATGTTTTTGTGTGTTATGGCATGTGGGTCTTTTCTGTTGTCATGTGTGATGTTTATTTCAGAATTCCGCATTCTTTGAACGAGTCGACAAGTGCTGCGACGCATCGGTCGACTTGCTCCTTGGTGTGTGTTGCCATCAGCGCCACTCTCACCAGTGTGTCTTGCGGTGCACATGCAGGTGGTATGACTGGGTTGATGAACACGTTTTTCTCGAATGCTTTCTTCGTGACTTCGAATGTCTTGGCTGCGTCGCGTACGTAGAGCGGTATGATTGGGCTCTCGGTATCGCCGATTTCGAATCCTGCTTCCTTGAACTGCTTTAGTGCGTAGTTGGTGATTTTCCACAGGTTTTCAACTCGCTCGGGCTCACTCTTGAGTATGTGGAGTGCTTCCATTGCAGCTGCTGTGGCTGCCGGTGTGTTGCTTGCGCTGAATATGTATGTGCGCGATGTGTGTCTGAGCCAGTTGATAGTGTCTTTGTCGGATGCTATGAATCCGCCGATTGATGCGAGCGACTTTGAGAATGTTCCCATGATGAGGTCTACGTCGTCGGTTACTCCGAAGTGGTCGCATGTACCGCGTCCGTTCTTACCGAACACACCGATGCCGTGAGCCTCGTCGACCATGATGCTGGCGTTGTACTTCTTCTTCAGCTCCACGATTTCGGGCAGTTTGGCCAGGTCGCCTTCCATCGAGAAGAGACCGTCGGTCACGATGAGTTTCACTGCCTCGGGACGGCACTTCTTGAGTTGCTCCTCAAGGTCGTGCATGTCGTTGTGCTTGTAGTGGTAGAAGGTAGAGAACGAGAGACGTCGGCCGTCGACGATTGATGCGTGGTCGCGGTCGTCGCCCAGGATGTAGTCGTTGCGGCCTGTGAGTGCCGACACAACTCCCGAGTTCACGGTAAATCCGGTGGAGTAGACCAGCGCCTCGTCTTTGCCTACAAACTCTGCCAGCTCGTGCTCGAGCTTAACGTGTAGGTCGAGTGTACCGTTGAGGAATCGTGAACCTGCACATCCTGTCCCATATTTCTTGATAGCCGCTATGGCTGCATCGACTATTCGCTTGTCGTATGTGAGGCCCATGTATGAGTTGGAGCCAAACATCAAGACTTTCTTACCATCCATGATTACCTCGGTATCCTGATGGCTGTCGATTTCTCTAAAATAAGGATATATACCCGCCTCCATATACTTCTGAGGCTCGCGATACTCCTTAAATCTGTCTTGTAATAAACCCATAATTAAAACCAGAGGTCGGGCCCGGGGCATGAGGTGGAAGTCGCTTCCGTCTCGGTTGGTTGGCATGAGCACTATATATTATATATATAATAAGGTGTACCCATGTGGCCCTGAAAGCCTGCTCTCTTTTTTGTTATTAGTTATTGTTAGCTGATACGTTATTGCGCGTACGGGCTGCAAAGTTACGAAAAAAACTGCAACACATCGCCCTTTTTCCACGAAAAAATGCTCTTTCGACGAAAAATCGCCTCCGATGTAGCTGTAAAGTCAATGTTTTTTCCTACTTTTGCACTCCGAAATGACAGTCATGAAGAAAATAACATTCATATATAATCCGGTGTCCGGAGTGATGGGCAAGCGCATGATAATGTCGCAAGTCGAAGAACGGATCGACCGCACACAATTCGAAATCGAGGTGGTGAAGACTGCATGGGCAGGACATGCCACCTTGCTGGCGCGACAGGCTGTGGAGGCAGGAGCCGACATAGTGTGTGCCGTGGGGGGCGACGGAACCATGAACGAGGTGGCACGCGCGCTGATAGGTACCCGCGTGGCACTTGCCATCATCCCCTGTGGCTCGGGCAATGGGTTGGCACGTCACCTCCACATACCACTCGACCCCATACGCGCCATCGAACTCATCAACACTGCCACCATCCGGCAGATGGACTACGGACTCATCAACCAACACCCTTTTTTCTGCACCTGCGGCGTGGGGTTCGATGCATTCATATCCGAGAAATTTGCCAAGGCAAAGCTCCGCGGACCACTCACATACGTTGAAAACGTGCTGACCAACGGATTGAAATACAATCCCGAAACCTACGATATCGACATCATCGGCGAGCACGAAGAGCACAGCACTCAGAAGGCATTCCTCATAGCATGCGGCAATGCGTCGCAATATGGCAACAACTTCTACATCACCCCCGGTGCCTCGGTGCGCGACGGCCTGCTCGATGTCACCATCATCAAGCCCTTCACCGTGCTCGACGCACCACAAGTGGCACTCCAGCTGGTTGGCGGCACCGTCGAGTCGAACCACCTGTTCAGCACCTTCCGCTGTCGCAGCATCATCATCCACCGTCAGAAGTCGGGAGTGATACACTACGATGGCGACCCCATCATGTCGGGGCCCGAGGTCCACATATCAGTCGTGCCCCACGGCATCAACTGCGTGTGCCCGTCGAAAGAGGGAGTGCTCGATGTGGCCGAGAACATCCAAAACGTGGTGATGGAGCAGTTTGGCCTCATGCAGATGCGTTCCGACGAACTGCTGCGAGCCAATCGGCAAGCCAACCGCCGCATACGCGAGCAGACCGAACGTACCAACCGCCGCATACGCGAAGAAACCAAGAAACTGATCAGCCGGATAAAGAAATAGTCGCTACATACATATATACACACATATATATTCACACACACACTGAGGGGGCGGAAGACCAATCGCAGTCTTCCGCCCCCTCCTTGTTGGGAGGTCGGGAGGGGAAGCAAAAACGTCATAAAGCTCCCCCCGTCCATCATTGGAATATAAAAAGCCCGAAGAAAAACATAATAAGGAAACAAAAGAAACGTGCAACAAAAGAAACGCTAACCAAAATGCGGCTACAGCCGCAGATATATGTGTTGAAACAAAGACACGAAGACACAAAGTAACCCCTGCACTTGGTAATCATCACGAGTTTCATGAAGTTGATATTTTACTTTTTTACCTATATAATCTCCCTTTTTTACACCTTGCTGCAATGTGTGAATGAAAGCATTGTTGCTATGTGGAGTTAGCAAAAGCAGGGATT
>CAMVDC010000099.1 GCA_947166155.1 uncultured Prevotellaceae bacterium
GATTAAGTAATCAAAACTCATACGAACAACTAGTCTGACTTTTTCTGAAAACAAAACTGTCAAAAAAAAGAGTAACTAATTTTTGACTACACTTACGCTACTTTTTATGGGCACATCATCATCGGATAGCCATGATGTGCCCTTCCTTTTGTTGCACAGCGCGATTATTACCCCAAAAAGGGAAATAATTGAAGTGTTTCGATTGTTGTTTGACAATTATTTCGTAACTTTGTCGCCATGAACGAAATAATAGAATTTCTTCGCGAACTGAACGAGCACAACGAGCGCTCGTGGTTCGCAGCCAACAAGAGTCGTTACGAGCAAGCAAAGACACAGTTTGAGTCGCTCACGCAAAAGCTCATCATGAGTATTTCGCAGTTCGACCCTACTGTAAGCAACCTCACGGCCAGGGATTGTACTTTTCGCATCTATCGCGACATAAGGTTCTCAAACGACAAACGTCCCTACAAGACCCACATGGGTGCCTACATCTGTCGAGGAGGTAAGAAGTCGGGATATTCAGGATATTACTTCCACGTTGGTACAGGATTGGCCGATGGCTACCCACATGCCCACATGTTGGCCATAGGCGACTACATTTGTGAGCCACAAGTGCTGAAAACCCTGCGCGAGGACATCTGCTACGGCGATGGTGACTTCGATGCAGCAGTGAAAAGTGCGTCACCACTGCTGAGGCTCGAAACCACGAGTCAGCTCAAGCGCGTGCCAAAGGGCTTTCCCGCCGATTCGCCATGGGAGGCATACCTGCGCCTTAGGAACTTCTGCCTTTACTATGAACCCAACAACCGCTTCATGCTCGAAAGCGATATGGTAGAGCGTACCACCGAGATATTCAAGTCGGGCAAACCCATGATCGACTATGTGAACAGGGCGATAGAGTATGTGAAAGACGAGAGCCGCTCCTAAAAAGGAGTGAAAAGTAAAATCTAAATTACTTGCAACTACATTTGTCTCCACTCCTCAACTCCAACACTCCTACCTCCTGTAATATATAATTGAAAATGATTAAATAAATAAGGTAAACTGTAAATTCGTAAATTGTAAATAAGACTATGAAGAATCTACAAACAACATTCGCTCTGATTGCATTGGCTATATGCCTGCTTTCATTCAGTGCATGCGACGACAAGGAATACACTCCCCTGTCGCCCGAATTTGGTGAACTGGTGCTCAACAATACCAAATGTGCCCCAGGCGAGACCGTTACAGCAACTGCCACCATCAAAAAGGAAGGCGCATACTACTATTATTTCCGTATATACTACACGGTGGGGTCGGTGACCAACATCATTGAAAAGGATGAAATCAAGACCAGCACCGGCGAACTGAAGTTCAACTTCATTGCTCCCACCACACCCGGAACATACAATGTGAGCATGAAGGCAAGCGTGTCCTACACAACCGGCAACCAACTCTATGGATCCACCAACAGTGTTAGCACCAAAATAACAGTAGAAGAATAAAAGATAATTATTGTTAATTCAAAATAAGCTATGAAAACTACATTAACAGCTATACTCTGCATGGTAGCCATGTTTCTGAATGCAGCAGCCCCCGATTCAGTGTACATATTCACTTATGCCATCAGCCAAGATCCACACAAGGGTATACACATAGCCTACAGCTCCGATGCCCGCACATGGAAGGCTATCGGGCAGGACCAGTCGTTCGTGACCAGCGACTTCGGGACGTGGGGAGCACAGAAGAACATGTATGCACCCAGTGTACTGAAAGACGGCGACACATGGTACGCCGTGTGGCAACTGGGTCGCGGCATCAACCAGTTTGCAACCACGCTGACACAGAAGCTGACGGTATGGAAGCCGCAAGACTACCCATACGTGTCGACCCGCGACGTGCTGGAGCCGGTGCTTACCAAGCGCGGCAACCAATTCGTGGTGACATATAAGACCACCGACGGGAAGACCTACGAAGTGGCCAGCGCCGACTTCCGCCACTGGACGGCAGCCCGTGAGGTGAGCCAATACATGTCGACCAGCGTGAAAGCCACCGTCGAGGGAAACGAATACACAGGCAACATAACACGCGCACCGTGGACACTCGTCGAAAACCTCATAAACAAAGGCGACGCAACCACACTGCGCAACCGCCAGTATGCCGAGGCTATGCGCGATGATGCTACCCGTTTCCCCAACCTGCAGACCGTAGAAGCAACGCTCACTCTGCAACCCGAACTCAAGAAGGACATAAGCAAGAACCTCATCGGTGTGTTCTTCGAAGACATCAGCTATGCAGCCGACGGAGGACTCTACGCCGAACTCATCCAGAACCGCGACTTCGAATACTCACACCTCGACCGCCGCGAGTGGAACCCACAGACGGCATGGCACCTCGAGGGTGAAGGAACCGAATGGGCCATCAGCACCGATGCTCCGATACATGTCAACAACAGCCACTACACAGTGCTGAAGACCACACAGACAGGTGCATCGCTGCAGAACGAAGGATTCGACGGAATCTCCGTGAAGAAAGGCGAACGCTACGACCTCAGCCTCTTCTTCAAACGGATGGAAGGGGCAGGCAAGGTGGTGGTGAAACTCATCGACGGCCACAACACCCTGGCCGAGACACAACTCACTGCCGCCACCGCATGGAAACAGCAAAAGGCTGTACTCACACCCAAAGCCGATGCAACCAAGGCACGACTCGCCATCGAGCCACAGGGAGCCGGACAGATTGCCGTTGACTTCGTGAGCCTATTCCCGCAAAAGACATTCAAGAACCGGAGCAATGGCCTGCGTCCCGACCTGGCACAAGCGGTGGCCGACATCCATCCACGATTCGTGCGCTTCCCTGGCGGATGCGTCAGCCACGGACAAGGGCTCGACAACATGTACCGATGGATATACACCGTAGGTCCGCTGTGGGAACGCAAGTCGCTGCCAAACATCTGGAACTACCACCAGTCGATGGGCCTCGGCTTCTTCGAATACTTCCAGTTCTGCGAAGACATAGGTGCCGAACCGCTGCCGGTACTGCCTGCAGGCGTGCCATGTCAGAACTCAAGCTATCAAGGACACGGTCAGCAAGGCGGGCTCCCATTTGCAGGCGAAGACTTCAAGGTGCCACACCAGAACCCACTGCCCACGATGGAGGAATATCTCGAAGAGCTTTGCAACCTCATCGAATGGGCTAACGGCGACCCAAAGACCTCGAAGTGGGCAAAGATGCGCGCCGATGCAGGTCATCCAAAGCCGTTCAACCTCAAGTATCTCGGCATCGGAAACGAAGACCTCATATCCGACGTGTTTGCCGAGCGCTTCAACTTCCTCAATCGAGGCATCAAGCAACGCTACCCCGACATACAAGTAGTAGGCACCGTTGGTCCGTTCTTCGAAGGTAGCGACTACGAATACGGATGGCAGCTGGCACGCAAAGAAAACGTTGACATCGTTGACGAGCACTACTATGTCGACCCAGGATGGTACATACACAACCAGAACTACTACGACCGCTACGACCGCAACGGCACAAAAGTGTATCTGGGCGAATGGGCAAGCCGCAACAACCGATTGGAAAACGCACTGGCCGAAGCACTCCACATCACCACCCTCGAGCGAAATGCCGACGTGGTTGTGATGTCGTCCTATGCACCACTCTTCTGCAAAGAAGGACACGCAAACTGGAACCCCGACCTCATCTACTTCAACAACGAAGGCATCACCACCCTCACACCAAGCTACCAAGTGCAGCGACTGGCCGGACAGAACAGCGGATGCCAATACATACCAGCATCGCTCCAAGTAAGAGGTAACACCGACGTGCAACTGCGAGTGGCACAATCGGTGGTGAAAGCCGAGAACGGCGACCTCATCGTCAAACTCGTCAACATGCTGCCTGCCAATGTAAAGACCGAGATAGACCTCGCTGGCATCGACGGATATGACACAAAGGCCAAACTGACCGTCATGACCGGAAACCCATCCGACCGCACTGCCGCACCTATAGAATCGAGCATCGACATTCAGCCACAGTTCAGCTACGAACTGCCTAAATACAGTTTCACCGTCATCCGCATAAATGCCAAGCAAAGCAAGTAATAACCACCAGGCTATAAAAGCAGAATATACAGCCGCAACACTTCACCCTCTCATTCCTGAGGGTGAAGTTGCTTTGCCACAGCATTTCACCTATCCATTTCTCTACACCCCCCACCCTCTTGCCATACAAGCAGCCACAGAGCTGAAAGCATACCTCGCCACACAAACAGAATGGCAAGCCGAGATATCGCGCGGCAAGATGTTTGGCGTGCTGGTAGTATCGTCCGCGTCGTCAGTGCTCGGCGGTTCGGCCGCCGAGGCTTTCCCCCTCTTCTTCCTCGCCGCCTTTTCAGGCCTGCTCGATGGCAAAAACCGCCAGCAAGGCTTCGTGCCACCCATATTCGACCTCCAGCAGCCAGGGCAATACTTCCAACAAGAAGATACCGAGATAAGCCAAATGCCCGACAGCGAAGCCAAGAGCCTCCGTTCACACAACCTGCAACTATGGCTTTTCAACCAATACGCCGTGCTGAACGCACACGGGACGAGCCGCACCCTCACCGACATCTTCGACCACGAAACCTGCCGCATACCGCCATCGGGAGCCGGTGAATGCTGCGCCCCGAAACTCCTGCAATACGCCTACAGCCACAACCTGCATCCGCTCTGCATGGCCGAATTCTGGATGGGAGCCTCGCCACACGGCCAGCTGCGCTACGACGGCGACTACTACCCCGCCTGCCAAGCCAAGTGCAAACCCATACTGCGCCACATGTTGCAAGGACTCGATGTGGAGGAAAACCCACTGCTACCCATCCTGCGTGAACGAGCAAAGCAAATGCGCATCATCTACGACGATCCATACATCATAGCCGTAGATAAGCCAGCCGGAATGCTCGCCGTGCGTGGCAACATCGATGCCCCAAGCGTGGAATCCGAAATAGAGAAACTATACAATGACAGCCAGGACGTGCCTTCCTCCACTTCTGGGGATTCCTCCCTTTCGGGTGATAAGACGGAGGCTTGCACTATTTTCCCCGTTCACCGCCTCGATATGGACACTTCTGGCATCATGCTCATCGCCAAAAGCCAAGAGATACACCGCGAGCTTCAAGTGCAGTTCTACCGCCACATCATCAAGAAACGTTATGTAGCCCTGCTCGACGGCATCGTGGCTGAAGACAGCGGAACCATCGACCTCCCACTTTCGCCCAATGCCCTCGATCGTCCGCGCCAGATGGTGAACCACCTGCATGGCAAGCCTGCCGTCACTCGATATGAAGTCATCAGACGCACCGACGACGGACACACCCTCGTTGCTTTCTACCCCGAAACCGGACGCACCCACCAGCTGCGAGTACATGCAGCCAGCCCCGAAGGCCTCGGATGCCCCATCGTTGGCGACCGCCTCTATTCACCAGGAGGCATGACACGTCAAAATCCTATGCACATGCCCGAAGGTCACTTGATGCTACATGCCCAATCGATTGAGTTCATACACCCGTTTACTGGCGAAATAATAACACTATCGGCACCGATGCCTGCATATTTTTGACAAAACATTTTTCTACATACGCCAAAAATCGTATATTTGCGCAAAAATAACAGGATGTGCTCTAAATCTATGAATACATGCAAGGGCACAAAATTAATATCGACAAACTACATAATACACTTTTTATTATGGATAAGAAGTTCAGAATAGGCATTGACCTTGGAGGCACCAATACAGTCTTCGGAATCGTTGATACAGACGGAAACATAATATGCGAAGACTCCATCAAAACACAATCCTACCCTTACATTGCTGATTTCATCGATGCAAGCATCGAATGTATGAAACCCCTCATCGCCCAGGTGGGAGGTATTGATGTCATTGCAGGCATGGGTATTGGTGCGCCCAATGGTAATTTCAACACCGGCCGTCTCGTTGCACCGCCCAACCTTCCGTGGAAAGGCAGCACCCCGCTTGCTCAGTTATTTGCCGACCGCCTTGGTCTGCCCGTACGCCTTACCAACGATGCCAACGCAGCCGCTATGGGCGAGATGAAGTTAGGAGCCGCGCGTGGCATGAAAGACTTCGTGCTCATCACCCTGGGCACAGGTGTGGGTAGCGGCATTGTGGCTAACGGCCAGATGGTTGTAGGACACGACGGGCTTGCAGGTGAACTGGGACACATACGTGTGCTCACCCCCCTGCCTCCACGCCTCTGCAGTTGCGGACGTCAAGGTTGTCTCGAGACCTACTGCTCGGCACGCGGCATCGTCCAGACAGCTGTCGATTTGCTGGCCTCCACATCGCAGCAGAGCCTGCTGCGCAACATCCCCGGGGCAGAACTCTCGACCTACGAGATATACAAAGCAGCCCGACAGGACGACGAGATAGCACGTCGCACATTCGCCGTGACGGGCGAGATACTCGGATCGGCTTGTGCCGACTTCACCACATTCTGCAGCCCCGAGGCTTTCATCTTCTTCGGCGGACCGATGAAGGCACACGAGTTTATCATGCCAAGCATCGTAAAGAGTTATAAGGAAAACGTGTTGAACATATACACCGACATGCCTCAGTTCCTCATTTCCGAGTTGATGGACAAGAACGTGGCTGTGCTCGGTGCTGCAAGCCTTATTTAACCATTCAGGAAACATCTCTTAGCCACAAGACATCGATTAACATAAACATTATAACAAACAACAATTATGCAAACAAAACGACTCGCGACATACGTATGTTGCCTTGCATTATGTATCACTATGTCGGCACAGACCGAGTTTACGAAACCCACACGCGTATATCTTATTCACAGCAGCGGCAACCACCTGAAGATGGCATCCGACTATGGCGGGATGCTCGAATCGGCCACTGCCGCCAACCCTCAATGTGTTACGTTCATTCCCGATGGCCAGGGATTCTACAGCATCAAGGCCGACGGAGCACCCCGGTTTCTGGCTTTGCTGAACCAGTGGAACACTACATTCACCACCGATTCGGCTTCCAGCAACGCCAAATATTCCATCGAGAGCGTGTCGAAACAATATGTACGTCTGCGCTGCAAAGCCAACAACCGCTATCTCGGCACCGATGCCAATACCGACGGTTCGAAAGTGTTTACCGACAAGGATGGCCAGGACATCAAGCACCATTGGTATTTCAGCGACGACCCCAAGGCAACACCTCAAGTCGATACTGTGAGCTACATCGTTGCGCCACAGGTGGTGCGTCAGCATTTCACCGATGGCTGGGGCGTGTCGCTCTGTTGGTGGGCCGGTCAGTGCGGCAAGTGGGACGACAAGAAGATTGATGAGATAGTGAACTGGCTCACAAGTCCTACAGGCCTCAACTACAACATATTCCGCTACAACATAGGAGGAGGCGACGACCCCGAGAACCGCAACTGCACCCTCCACCACATGGGAGGCGGCAAGGGTCTGAGGGCCGAGATGGAGGGTTTCAAAGACTTCAGCGGCGACGACTATCATTGGGATCGCGATGCAGCACAGCGCAAGATAATGCTCAAGATTCACGAGAAACGTCCTGATGCCATCTTCGAGGCTTTCAGCAACTCATGTCCGTGGTATATGACCTACAGCGGATGTGTGTCGGGCAGCACCGACGGCGGCAGCGACAACCTGCGACCAGAGTACTATGAGGAGTTTGCACACTACCTCGTTGATGTTTGCCGTCACTACAAAGACGAATACGGCATAGAGTTCAAGACCCTCGAACCGTTCAACGAGTCGGTCACCGGTTTCTGGTATGCCAACGGAGTGCAGGAAGGTTGCCACTTCGACTATGCAGCGCAGATTAAGTTCATCAAGGTGCTGAAACCGATTCTCGAAGCCTCGGGCCTCAACACCGTCATCTCGGCCTCCGACGAGACCAATGTGGGACTTGCCGTCGAGGGATTCCGTCAATATCAATCGGCTGGAATCATGCCGCAGGTGGGTCAGTGGAACACCCACACCTACTCGGGCAGCATTGCCGACCGCACCCGCATGGCTCAGCTGGCACATCAGGCCGATGTACCCCTATGGATGAGTGAAGTAGGTGCCGGCGGCAGCGGCATCGGAGGCAACCTCAACCTGACCCAGCGCTTGTTCGACGACATGCGCTACCTGCAACCCATTGCGTGGGTCGACTGGCAATACATGGAGGAAGCCAACGACCAGTGGTGTACCATTCGCGGCAGTTTCAGTCAGCAGACCTACAACAAGGTGAAGAACTTCTATGTACGCCAGCAATGCACACGCTTCATTCGCCGTGGCTACAACATCATTGCATCGCTATGCAATCAGACCCTCGCAGCCACCAATGAGGCTGGCGACACGCTGGTGCTGGTGATGCTCAACGAAGGAGGGCTCACCACCCACCGCGCCGACCTCTCGCTCTTCGACCAACTGCCACCAGCGAGCCGCATACGTGCTTATCGCACATCAGCCAACGAGAACCTTGCATCGGTGCGTAGTTTCAAACTCGACGGCACCGTGCTCACCGTCAACCTGCCGCCCCAGAGCATCACTACCATCGTGATGCCAGTCGGGACAAAGATGACCGAAAAGCCCGGACAACTGACCGACGGCACGCGATACCTCATCATACCGCGCAACGAGACCACACGAGCCATAACGGCACCGAAACCCACACAGGTCATCATCGACGATATCGACTACAACAATCCTGCACAGCAATGGACCGCTACAGTGAATGCCGATGGTACCTGCACCCTTACCAACCAACTGGGATATATGCTCACCGCCCATCGGTCGATCAACAGTTCGCTCGTCACGGCGCAAGTCAACAACCAGCACGAGCAGGCATTCACGATCGAGGATGCCGACTACCCCTATCGCAAGATACTTGTAGCCAAGTATCCCACTTTCGCTTTCGACCTCAGCAACGAGGGCATCAATGCCGGCACCAAGGTCGACACCTGGCAATACACCGCCAACACCAACACCCCCAGCCACCGCCAGTGGATGTTTGTGCCGATAGCTACGGGTGGAGTTGTGGCCGATGCAATCGGCCGCATCGAGGTTGACGGCACTACTGCCGCACAACGCCGTGCAACCAGCGCCATCTACGACATTGCCGGGCATACCATCTACAGCGGCCGCGATGCCGACAGCGCAATGAGCCGACTCGTGCCGGGCATCTACATTTTGCATGACGGAGAGAGCGTGAAAAAAGTGATTGTGCGACCATAGCTCGCTCTACCTTATCACCACCTTACGCACATCGCCGTTCGACATCCGTTCGAGCACTATACCGCGGTAGTCGGAATTGATGACACGGCCGCTCATGTCGTAACGCTTCACAACGTGCGAATTGGTATCCTTCGCTATCGCATCTACAGGTGTGGCATCAAACTCGCTTATGTAACGGAAGCGTCGCCACACAGGATGATGCTTGTAGGCATAGAGCGAACCCTCGGGCACATAGAGGCGGGTATTCAGATACTGAACATTTGAAAACGCAAACGAAACGAGTTCCGGCGGAGTAGAGGCCAGAATATAGATACGCTCCAGGTTCTCTGCTGTACTGAATACATTACCTTTTATTTTCTTGAGTTCAGCAGGAAGCACGATTTCGTGCATTGATACACAGTATTCAAAGACATTGTCGGAGAGTGTTTTCAGTGCTGCAGGCAGGTGAATGAATTCCAGTTCGCTACAATCACTGAATGTGCTGCCGAGAATTACGGAAACCGAGTCGGAGAGAATGATGGAC
>CAMVDC010000100.1 GCA_947166155.1 uncultured Prevotellaceae bacterium
TCCGAAGCGCGTGTACTGACAGTCCGAAGCGCATGTACTGACAGTCCGAAGCGCACGTACTGACAGTCCGAAGCGCGTGTACTGACAGTCCGAAGCGCATGTACTGACAGTCCGAAGCGCATGAATAATGTGTTATTAACGTAGAAACAAGAAAAAAAGCCCGATGCAATTGTCCGACAGCAATATCAACACGCTCATCGCCCAGCGCAACTGGGACTCGCTCTACTCGAGGTTCGACCGCATGTCGAACTCCGAATTCCGTCGTGTTCAGCAGATGGTGCGCGTGCAGATATTGCCTCATCTGTCGGCCGACTTGTTCTGGGATGCATATCTCCACCTGCTCGTCTATCGCCGTCAGTCGTTCCTCTCATCGATTATGGCCATACATCATTTGGCACATGCCGGGCAACTCACGTTCGACTGTCCCGAAGCCCTTGCCACATCCAGTTGGCTACGTGCCAATTCGCCCGATTCGGTGGTGAAAGTACTGCGCATGGCGGTGCCCGAATTGGCAAGCAGCGAGCAGATACAGGCTTGTTTCCAGTGGCTCGACTTCAGCGACAGCCGCGAAATCGCCAGCATACTCGTCCACGAGACATCGGCCCATGCCTATCATGCACTGTTCACCATGCTGAAACACGATGATGGCAACATGCCGCTGCTTCGCTCCGTGTTTGTGAATCTGCTGCGCAAGGGCGACGACATGTCGTTCAACATGGCAAGCATCCTACGCGCTTATTTTGATATCAAAGATATAAACAGCACCCTCTCACTGCAGATTGAGCCCTACGAACTGAGTTATATCGACCAGTCGGCCGACAATTTCATGCATGTGTTGAAGGGCAAACAACCTAAAATGCGATGAAAAGATTACTGATTGCAGCCCTGGCATGCGTTTCGCTGACCATTGGGGCACAGACAGCGAGCCAACCAACGTTGGCTCCGCTCTACTACAAGTGTCGAGTTTACTTCACCGACAAGCAGGGCAGTGAATACTCACTCCGCCATCCCGAGCGCTTCCTTTCCGAGCGCGCACTGCAGCGCCGTAAGCGTCAGGGTATCAAGGTCGATGCTACCGACCTGCCCGTTTCGGCCGTATATCTGAATCAGCTGCGCTCCATGGGGCTCGACGTGTATCTCACAAGCAAGTGGAACAACACCGCAGTGGTGGGTACGCGCGACCTGCTGCTGATGAACGATGTGGCACAACTGCCATTCGTGGCTGGTATTCAGATCGTGGCTCACTATGAAAACATGCCCAAGGCCAGCGGCACCAACCGCAAGAATAGGCTCAATAGTGTGAACAACGATTATGCTGGTGTCAGCTATCGCGAAGCATACACACAGATCGACCAACTCAACGGAGTGGCACTTCACGGTGCCGGATTCTGCGGTCAAGGCATGGTTATCGCCATCATCGACGGCGGATTCTATAATGCCGATGCAATCCCGGGCTTTGCCCATACCAAGATATTGGGAACAAAAGATTTTGTAAACCCCGCAGCCGACATCTTTGCCGAGTCGACCCATGGCATGAACGTACTGTCGTGCATAGGTGCCAACGAACCTGGCTACATGATCGGAACGGCCCCCGAAGCCTCTTTCTGGCTCCTGCGTTCGGAGGATACATATAGCGAGCAAGTGGTCGAGGAAGACAACTGGTGTGCAGCCGTCGAGTTTGCCGACAGTGTCGGTGCCGACGTGCTGAATGCATCGCTCGGATACTATGATTTCGACGACGATATCGACGATCTGACCTACGACCAAATCAACGGTCGCACACACATCAACTCGCGTACGGCATCGATGATAGCATCGAAGGGAATGATTCTGTGCAACAGCGCCGGCAACGAGGGCGGTGGCCGATGGGGCAAGATTGGCACTCCGGCCGATGCAACCGACATACTTGCCGTGGGAGCCATCATGCCCAACCGTAAGATTGCATCGTTCTCCTCGCGCGGATATTCTGCCGACGGACGCGTGAAGCCCGATGTTGTGGCAATGGGTGTCCTTTCTGCCGTATATGGTGCGAATGGCCAGCTATCCTATTCTAATGGCACATCGTTCTCATCGCCTATCCTCACCGGCATGGTGGCATGTCTGTGGCAGGCTCTGCCTCATCTCAATGCCTATCAGATCATGGACATCATACGCCGCAGCGGCGACCGGTACGACAACCCCGACGAGACCTATGGCTACGGTTTGCCCGACTTCTTCAAGGCATACACCATGGGACTCATAATGCAATAAACCACCGATGACCGCAGTTTCTCTATACGAACTCAACAACATGGTACACAACACCGTCGAGTCGGTGTTCGACCAACCGGTGTGGATACAAGCCGAGCTGGCGCAGGTGGCCGAGCGCGGACAACACTGCTACCTGGAGTTCGTACAGAAAGCACCCGACCACAGCGGCATGCTGCTTGCCAAGGCTCGTGGGCAGATATGGGCACGCACATGGCTCGTGCTGCGTCCTTACTTCGAGCGCACCACCGGCCAGCCCCTCTCGGCAGGCATGAACGTGATGGTGCAAGTCGAAGTCACCTTTCATGAACTCTACGGCTATTCGCTCAATGTGGTCGATATTAACCCTACCTACACCCTGGGCGACCTTGCACGCCGCCGGCAGGAAATCATCAACCAGCTGCGCGCTGAGGGAATAGCCGACATGAACAAGACCCTGCCGCTGCCTGTTTTGCTCAAGCGCATTGCTGTCATCTCGGCCGAGGGGGCTGCAGGGTGGGGCGATTTCCGCTCACAACTGATCGACAACCCCCATCACCTGGCATTCACCCTCAAGCTCTTCCCTGCCACCATGCAGGGCGAAAATGTGGAGAGCACCGTGATCAGTGCGCTCGAACGCGTCTACAACCAGTGCGACGAGTGGGATGCGGTGGTCATAATTCGCGGAGGCGGAGCAACGACGGACCTCAGCGGATTTGACTCCCTGCTCCTGGCCGAGCATGTGGCACAATTCCCCATCCCCGTCATAACGGGCATCGGCCATGAACGCGACGACACCGTGATCGACCTCGTGAGTCACACCCGGGTGAAAACCCCGACGGCAGCTGCCGAATTCATCCTTCACCACCAACTCGCACAGCTCGAGCGGCTCAACACCCTGTCGGCAGAAATCACCAGCAGGGCAGTCAACCTGCTGCACATGCATCGCATGAAACTCAACAACATGGTAGCTACACTACCAGCCATAGGGCTCAAGACCCTCGATGTAAATCGCTTGGCACTCAGCAATATCTGCTCTACGCTACATCAGCAGGTGGCCAACCGCATGGAGCGTGAACGCAACCGCCTGAAGCTGGTGGAGACAGCCCTGCGTGCAGCCGACCCGCACCACGTACTGCGCCTTGGCTACAGCATAGTGCGCAAAGAGGGCCGGGCAGTGACCGATGCGACCATGATTTCAGCAGGCGACACATTGCAAATCACACTCTACAAAGGCACAATCGAAGCAACGGCTCATACCCCGTCCACAGATACTCCTGGAGGGGGTGAAAAATGAGCGCGCACTCACAGGCCCGAGAGTGCGCACTCACAGGCCTGCGACTGCGCACTCTCGGGCTTGCGACTGCGCACTCGCAAACCAACGTAAATACAACCATCAAACGGTAGAACCAAAATGACATATCAGGAATCGATAAAACGACTTGAAGAAATCACCCAGCAGATATCGGGCGGACAGACCGACATCGACCAACTGGTGACCCAACTGACCGAAGCAAAACAGTTGCTGGCCGACTGCCAGAAACAACTGACCGAAGTGGAAGAACAAGTGAACGCAATCAACAAGACATGGGAAAAGGAAAATTAGCCAAGTTTGCCGATATGGCAGCCAACCCCCTTGTGGTGGAATGTCCGTTCTACATTCTCAAACGCGACGGATTTGAACTGAAAGGACAGTGGAACGACCGCTTCTTCCACAACTCCAACCCCATAGTGCTGGAACTGGGTTGCGGACGCGGCGAATATACCGTAGGACTGGCACGCCGATACCCCGACACCAACTTCATAGGCGTGGATATCAAGGGTTCACGCATGTGGCACGGAGCACAACAAGCACTGAGCGAAGGACTCACCAATGTGGCATTCCTGCGAACCAATATCGAGTTCATACACGAGATGTTCGGCCCGTCGGAGGTCAGCGAACTATGGCTCACATTCTCCGACCCCCAGATGAAGAAAGCTTCCAAGCGACTCACCTCAACCTACTTCATGGAGCGATACCGCCGATTCCTCGTCGACCGAGGCGTCATCCACCTCAAGACCGACTCAAACTTCATGGCGACCTACACTCGGCTCATGGCCACACACAGCCACCTGCCCATATGCGAGCAGACCGACGACCTCTACCACTCATATCTCGCCACCGAATGCAGTGCATTGGTCGAAATCAAGACCTACTACGAGCAGATGTGGCTCGATCGCGGTCTCACCATCAAGTACCTCCGCTTCCTCTTACCCCACGACGGTCAACTCACCGAGCCCGACGTCGAAATACCCATCGACGAATACCGCTCCTACGACCACCAAGTGACCACAACAGTCAAAACACGAAAATAGGATTCACAATCCACACACAACACTCATCACTCATCACTCAACACTCAACACTCATCACTCAACACTCATCACTCAACATTCAACACTCAACACTCAACACTCAACTCTCAACACTCAACATTCATCTCTCATGACCCTCTATCCCAACCTCATAACCGACGCCCTGCGCACTGTGCGCTATCCGGGCAACGGACAAAACATCGTCGACTCGCAAATGGTAGCCGACGATATGCGCATCGACGGCATGTCGGTGACCTTCACCATCGTCTTCCCCAAGAATCCCGACCCATTTGTGAAGTCGGTAGTGAAATCGGCCGAAACAGCCATACACACATTTGTAAGCCCCGACGTCGTTGTCAATATCAAGACCGAAAACCTGGCAGCCCAACCATCGGAGGCCGAACCACCTGCATTGCCAGGAGTGAAACACGTCATCGCTGTCAGCTCGGGCAAGGGTGGTGTAGGCAAATCGACCGTGGCAGCCAACCTGGCAGTGGCCCTGGCACGCATGGGACACCGTGTGGGATTGCTCGACACCGACATATTCGGTCCATCCATACCCAAAATGTTTCATGTCGAAGATGCACGCCCATGTGCCATCTCGGTCGACGGCCGCGACCTGATAGAGCCCATCGAGCAATACGGAGTCAAACTCCTGTCAATCGGGTTCTTCGTATCGCCCGAGCAAGCCACACTATGGCGTGGAGCCATGGCATGCAATGCCCTGAAACAACTCATCACCGAAGCCGCATGGGGCGAACTCGACTACTTCATACTCGACACACCTCCCGGCACCAGCGACATACACCTGTCGTTGCTCCAACTGCTCGACATCACCGGCGCCGTCATCGTCAGCACACCACAGCAGGTGGCACTGGCCGATGCGCGTAAGGGCATCAACATGTATCAGAACGAGAAAGTCAATGTGCCAATACTCGGACTTGTGGAGAATATGGCGTGGTTCACCCCTGCCGAACTTCCCAACAACCGATACTACATCTTCGGACGCGAAGGCTGCCGACAGTTGGCCGACGAACTCAACCTGCCGCTGCTCAGTCAGATACCACTCATACAGAGCATACAAGAGCAAGGCGACGACGGCCAGCCGGCTGTGCTCAATCCCGCTTCGCCCGAAGGCATGGCATTCATGAGTCTGGCAGCCAAGGTGGTGACACAAGTCGATAGAATGACTATGTGATGCATTACTTCAGACACCTCCGACCGAAACCATGAACCATTACGACAAATCCGACCGACGCGCACTCATCGTGCTTGCCATATTCGCTGCCGTCCTGGCTGTCGTGGTGTGGATAACATCACGACCAGTCGATACGACAGCCGAGACATCCGTGCCCGTCGACACCGATTCTGTCAGAAACAACACGGTTGTGGACGATACTTCGTCCACAACCGTCGTTCCACCCACATCGTTCGACCCCAACACCGTCGACTCTGCCACCCTTGTACTTTTAGGGCTGAAACCCAATCAGGCACGTTCGTTCATACGCTATCGCAACGCAGGTGCCGTATTCCGCACACCGCTCGACATAGCTCATGTCTATTCACTCGAGGACAGCGACATCGACCGCCTGCTGCCACTCGTAAGCATTGCATCACAGTATCAGCACCGCAGAACCAAGTATCCCATAGGCCAGCGCTACGAACGCGACACAGCCCCTGCTGATTATCACGACAAAAGCGTCTATAGCCACCATCGTCCCGACACGACCAGCTATTCGCCACGCAAGTTCACCCAACCCACAACCATCGATCTCAATACCGCAGATACCGCCCTCCTGCAACGCATACCGGGCATCGGACGCAACATCGCTACATGGATTGTGCGCCATCGCGACCGTCTCGGAGGCTTCCATTCCGTCAGTCAGTTGCTCGAAGTGCGCTACGTAGAACCCTCGATGCTCCAGTGGTTTGAGATAAAGTCCGACAGCCTGCGCCACATCAACCTCAATACCATGACTTTCGCTCAACTCTCCAGTCATCCATACATCGGCTACGACCGTGCGAAAGCCATCTCAAATCGTCGGCGCCTCTACGGACCCTTTACCGACATCCAGGCCCTACGTGCTACCGGATTCTTCACCAACGACACCCTGCAGCTTCTCGCTCCATATCTGGAGTATTAGCATAAAACAATGAAGGCTTGCATCACTGCAAACCCCCATCTATGAAACAAAAAATTTTATTAAATTATATTATCTTATCAAGTTGTGCTACATTGCGGGCTACCTCCTCGTCGGTCACCTCGATGTCGGTGAGCGAACCAGCCAAGAACTGGTCGTAGGCAGTCATGTCGATAAGTCCGTGGCCCGAGAGGTTGAACAGTATCACCTTCTCTTCACCAGTTTCCTTACACTTCAGCGCTTCGCGAATGGTTGCCGCAATGGCGTGGCTTGATTCCGGAGCGGGTATGATGCCTTCGCTCTTGGCAAAGAGCAGTCCTGCCTTGAAAGTCTCGCTCTGTGGTATGTCGACAGCCTCCATGTATCCGTCCTTCAGCAGTTGCGAGATGATGACTCCTGCTCCGTGATATCTCAGTCCGCCCGCATGGATGTTGGCCGGCATGAAGTTATGCCCCAGGGTATACATAGGCAGCAGCGGAGTCAGTCCCGAAAGGTCGCCGAAGTCGTACTGGAATACGCCTCGGGTGAGTTTCGGACAGCTCGATGGCTCGGCTGCAATGAAGCGGGTCTGCTTGCCGTCTTTTATCTTATGGCGCATGAAGGGGAACGCCACACCGCCAAAGTTGCTACCGCCGCCAAAGCAGGCAATCACCATGTCGGGATATTCGCCCGCCATCTCCATCTGCTTCTCGGCTTCGAGACCTATGATGGTCTGATGCAGGGCCACATGGTTGAGCACCGATCCCAGCACATACTTGCAGTTTGGAGTGGTCATGGCCAGTTCCACAGCTTCGCTTATCGCTGTGCCGAGCGAGCCCTGGTTGTTGGGGTCGACGGTCAGCACGTCCTTGCCGGCACGGGTCGACATCGAGGGCGATGCCGTGACCTGAGCACCATAGGTCTGCATGATGCTGCGACGATAAGGCTTCTGCTCATACGAAATCTTTACTTGATATACAGCAGCCTCAAGTCCGAATACCTTGGCTGCATACGATAGGGCAGCACCCCATTGTCCGGCTCCCGTCTCGGTTGTCACGTTCGTTATGCCCTCCTTCTTGCAGTAGTAGGCTTGAGCCAGAGCCGAGTTGAGCTTGTGGCTGCCCACAGGACTCACGCTCTCGTTCTTGAAGTAGATGTGAGCCGGTGTTCCCAGCGCCTCTTCAAGCCCATAGGCGCGTACCAGTGGGGTGGAACGATAATACTTATACATGTCGCGCACCTCTTCGGGTATGTCAATCCATGCATGTTCCTGATCCATCTCCTGATGGCATAGTTCCTTGGCAAATATGGGGTAAAGGTCTTCAGCCTTCAGTGGCTGATGGGTTCCAGGATGAAGTGGCGGCAGTGGCTTATTCACCATGTCGGCCTGAATGTTGTACCACTGGCGTGGTATTTCGTCTTCCTGCAGGAAGAATCGTTTTTGTCGGTTACTCATGTTGTCGTTTGATTTAAGTCTTAGGTTGTATTGTGTGTTTGTGAAAACTACGACTGCAAAGTTACGTTAAGTTTTTCACATAGCAAACACGAATTAACTTTTTTCTCTGCATAGGTCGAAAAGAATTGCCGATTCCCCCTCCTTTTTTATCATTACGCCAACTATTTTGCACGAAAGCCCTCCACTTATAAAAGAATTTGTGTAGCAACAGGAAGTCGTAACTACTGCAAAGTTCCTCGACAGGTTCACTCACAACGGTTGATGAACCCGACGGACATGTGGTGCATGTAAGGATTTGCTCGGTCTTTCAGCCCTGCGAGACATGCCTTTCACGCCTGCAAGCTCGGTCTTTCAGCCCTGCGAGACATGCCTTTCATGCCTGCAAGCTCGGTCTTTCATGCCTGCGAGCGCGCACTCTCGACCTTGCGAGCGCGTACTCGCAGGGTCACATCAATATACGTGAGTGCCTGCGTCAATATACGTGAATGCTTGAAGGTATATTGCTTCATGCGGTTTGTTTTGGTTCAAGATGCATGGGTCGATATGGCCTTCATTCGTAATTTGGATTGAATAATAAGCGGTGACGGGATGCCGACTTGCGCGATTGACTACATTTTTTCGCGTTTTTATTTTCTTGTTTCAATTATTTTGCGTAACTTTGCAGCCGATTTCAGCCGAACGATGGGGTTGGAGAGCGGGGAGCGGAAGTTCCTTGGTGCTACAATCATTCAACATTCGGCATAAGGATCGGGAAGTAGCGCAGTTGGTTAGCGTACACGTCTGGGGGGCGTGTGGTCGCCAGTTCGAGTCTGGTCTTCCCGACACAGAAGAGGAGCTTGACAGCAAACCAGTGCTGACAAGCTCCTCTTTTATAGGCTCTTTATGTTTTGTTTCCTCTTTTTATTGGCTCATTCTCAGGGTTTACATGTCTTTGTAGGCTTGTTCATGCACACCCTTCACGGCTCGGCCGCTGGGGTCGTTCATGTTGCGGAATGCTTCGTCCCACTCCAGGGCGATGGCCGTAGAGCATGCTACGCTGGCTTCCGATGGTACGCTGCGTGCTGCAGAATCGGATGGGAAGTGTTCGGCAAAGATGCTGCGGTAGTAGTATTCCTCTTTGTTCTTTGGCGGGTTGATGGGGAAACGCTCGGCTGCATGAGCCATCTGCTCGTCGCTGACCGCTTCGGAGGTCATCTGTTTCAGTGTGTCAATCCACGAATAACCCACTCCGTCGCTGAACTGTTCCTTCTGCCGCCATGCTACCTCGTGGGGCAAAAGGTCGGCAAATGCTTCGCGCACAATCTTTTTCTCTATAGTTGTCCCTGTGCACATCTTGGCTTCGGGGTTAGTGCGCATAGCTACATCGAGGAATTCCTTGTCGAGGAATGGCACACGCCCCTCCACGCCCCACGCACACAGGCTCTTGTTGGCACGCAGGCAGTCGTAGAGGTAGAGTTTCGAGAGTTTGCGAACGGTCTCGTCGTGGAAGTCGCGCGGAGTAGGTGCTTTGTGGAAGTAGAGGTATCCGCCAAAGATTTCGTCGGCCCCTTCGCCCGAGAGCACCATCTTGATGCCCATCGACTTGATGACAC
>CAMVDC010000101.1 GCA_947166155.1 uncultured Prevotellaceae bacterium
GGTACGACAATGAGAACTCTTACACTTCTCAGATGGTTCGCACTATCAAGTACCTTGCTGAACTCAAGTAATAGAAATACCATAATGGTTATATTTTTTTAGGTTGGCTCTGGCGACTTCGTGTTGCCGGGGCTTTTTTTGGCTATATGTGATGCTATCAGCTTGCGATGCCGAGCAGATGAATATCCCGGCAACAATAGGCGAAAATATATATGCCGAATTGCGAGTGCGTAGTTGCGGGTTTGCGAGTGCGCACTCGCGGGCTTGTGAGTGCGCACTCTCGGGCCTGTGAGTGCGCACTCTCGGGGCTGTGAGTGCGCACTCGCAAACGCCCCCCTCTACAGGTGTCTGTAGAGGGGGGCGCGTTTGTGGAATTCTACCGATGGAGTCTTGGTGTTTTATCGTTGTATTTACTTGGTGTTTTCGATGCCGAAATTACTCCGTTTCGACACCGATACAACTCCGTTTCGATGTTGATACAACTCCGTTTTGATGTTTATAAAACTCCGTTTCGATGCCGAAAGTAATCTGTTTTGATAATATCCTGATGCCTTATTTCCCAAGTTCGTCGACTGCGTTTTGCAGTTGCAGTAGGGCCTGATGGAGCATGGAGCGTGGACAACCCACGTTCATGCGCATGAATCCGTGACCTTCGCGCTTGCCGAATTGCTCGCCGTCCGAGAGTGCGAGGTGTGCATGGTTGACGAAGAAGTCAATCAGTTGCTCATGGGTCATGCGTAGGTCGCGGCAGTCGAGCCATACCAGGTAGCTTGCCTGGGGTGGCACTGGCCGTATCAGCGGAATGTGTTGACGGCAATAATCGATGAGGTAGGTGATGTTGCCCTCCAGATAGTGTACCATCTGCTCGCGCCACGGCTCACCATGTTTCAGTGCGGCTACGGCTGCAATCGATGCAAACATGGGGTCCTCGTTCAGTTCGCTGGCTTGCATCCAGCCGAAGAACTTCTTGCGCAGCGTGGGGTCGGGCACTACTGTCCACGAACTCACCACTCCTGCCATGTTGAATGTTTTCGTAGGGGCAGAGAAGGTGATTGAACACTGTTCGGCTTCGGGGCTGACAGATGCAAATGGCAGGTGACGGGTGGAGAAGAGTGCCATGTCGCAGTGTATCTCGTCGCTCACCACTATCAGGTTGTGTTCTACGGCAAAATGTGCCAACCGTTGCAGTGTCGGCTTGCTCCATGTGATGCCAACGGGGTTGTGGGGGTTGGCAAGGATGAGCAGCCGGCAGTGGGGGTCGCACACCTGAGCCAGGTTGTCGAAATCCATCTCGTAGGTCACGATGTGGCCTTCGTCATCAGTGACTGGAGTCAGTGGATTCCATACCACTTCATATCCGTTATGCTGTGGTGTGAGATAGAACGGATGGTAGATCGGGGGCTGCACTATTACTTTGTCGCCAGGCTTGAGGAAGCAGTTGATAACGTATCCTATGCCCTTCACGATGCCTGGAATGTAGGTGATGTGGTCGGGATTGACATGCCACTGATGGCGGTCGTATATCCATTGTGCGATGGTCCTCGTATAGTCGCGTGGAGTCTTGGTATATCCCAGCAGTGGGTGGTCGAGGCGCTTGCGCAGCGCGTCGATGATGAAAGGTGGAGTCTCCCATTCCATGTCGGCAATCCACATGGGCAGCAAGTCGGTACGTCCGTAGTCGCGCAGCAGGTCGGCATGCTTTATGTCGTCGCTGCCCGTGCGGTCGATGATTTTGTCGAAGTCGTAAGTCTGCATAATCCGTTGTGTTAATATAGTATATGCAAAGTTAGCAAATTAAATCTGTAATGTGCAGTTCAAAGCGATGAAATGTTGTCCTACGATAGAAAAAAAGCTTCGTAGCTGCATTTCTGATGCGTGTAGAAGGCAGTCATCGATTTTTTTCATTACCTTTGCATCCTCAACACATGAAAATAGAGAAAACGCATGAAGGATTCGTTGATAATAGTATCTGGCGGCATGGATTCAGTCACCATGCTCTATGAATATAGCGAAAGGATAGCGCTGGCCATCTCGTTTGATTATGGCAGTAATCACAACTCTCACGAGATTCCGCTTGCCAAGATGCATTGCACACGCCTGGGCATAGAGCACCTCACAATTCCCCTCGAGTTCATACATCAGTATTTCCGTTCATCGTTGCTCGAGGGCGACGATGCAATACCCGAAGGTCACTATAATGCCGATAATATGGCTTCGACAGTGGTGCCGTTCCGCAACGGCATCATGCTCTCAATCGCTTGTGGTATAGCAGAAAGCCGTGGGCTCAGCATGGTGATGATAGCAAACCACGGGGGCGACCACAACATCTATCCCGACTGCCGTCCTGCATTTATCGACTCGATGAGCACCGCCATGACTTGCGGTACCGATAGCCAGGTGGCAATCAATGCACCATACACCAACCTGACCAAGGCCGACATAGCGCGCCATGGCAAACAGTTGGGTATCGACTACAGCCAGACATGGTCGTGCTACCGAGGTGGCGACCATCAGTGTGGCAAATGTGCCACTTGCATAGAGCGTCGTGAAGCATTGGCCGAGGCAGGAGTCGACGACACTACTGAGTACGAAGGATAGTGGAAAGAACTACAACGGGCGGTAGATGCGTATGCCCAGTTGCGATGTCTGCTTCTGTGAATAGTCGTAGAAAGTATTACTGTCGATAACCACTTTCTTGTAAAGCGAAGATGCATGCATGAGGTGCAGCCGACCGTCGTCCTGCCATACGGCGATACCGATATGGCTGGTGTCGAGCCCCGCCTTGTTGGTGATGATCGACACGATGTCGCCTGTGTGTATGCACGAAAGCTTGGTGCGCGATTCGCCGAGCAACGATTTGGGTATGTATCTGTAGGTCTTGCCGTTGCTCGCCTGTTCATACTTCTTTATTGTTTCCACAAAACGGCTGTTGCCCTTCAGGTGCTTATAGAGTGAAGGGTGGGCCGACATGTAGTTTATGCTCATCTTCTGAACGGCAGTAAAAGGATATGAGCCGCTCGAAATACACTTCACCAAGCCCATCGCCTCGTTGTCTTCACCCCACCATGTGAAGTAGTGCAGGCGCGATGTGTAGTCGGTGATTTTACCTTGTCTGTAACGTATTTTGCGTAGCTGGTTGCAGTAGGCGTTGAACGAAGTCTCGCCGTTTTTGTTGCAACGGAACAGAGCCAGGACAGTCTCTACGAAGGTGGTGCAATCCAATTCACGTGTATTGACTATGAGGTGTTCGGTGTTGCCGTTCTCGAGGGTGTGCCCCACGTATGGTGTTCCAAGGAACTGACGTCCGAAGTATAGCATAGCGTCAGTGTCGGCAACCTTCCCATGTGCTTTCTTCAGGATTGACTCTATGCGTATGCTGTCGGCTGCGGTATATTCGATGACTTGCGCGCGGCTTTTGTTTGTATAGGAAAAAAAGAATGATATGATGAGAATGTAGATAGTATTCCTCATGTCTTTATTTGTGATATAAGATGTCTTTACTTGTGAAATGAGATGCCCTTATTTGTGATATAAGATGTCTTTATTTGTGAAATGAGATGTCTTTATCAGTGATGTGATGCCCTTATTTGTGGCAGGCTATTCTACCCAAATCATTACTTATGATATAATATGTCATTGATGTTGTGGCGTCCCACGAAGCGGCTCTGGTCAACATCGCCCTTGATCCCATCCACGCGTCCGTGACCAGTGTATTGCCATATCAGGTAGTCGTCCCCGCCGTTGAGGTAGGGTTCCTCTTGTGGGGTGTATTGGGCAATCATGAACTTGTATGCCTTGAAGTTGGGGTAGGGGGCAAAGTACTTGTTGTAGAAGTTCTTGCCGGTATAGATTATGGGTCGCTGACCATATTCGTTGGTAACGAGTTTCAGGAATTCCTGCAGTCGGGCATGCATGGTAGCAACGGCCACACCTCCAGTCACTTCGACGTCGATGAGTGGTAGAAGGTCCTGATGGCGTCGGTTGACGGTGCGCCTGAAGTTCTCAAACTGTGCCGAGGCACTTACCCCCGGACGGAAGAAGTGGTAGCTGCCCACTTTCAGCCCGTGTCGACGTGCTTCGTGCAGGTTGAACTCGTAGGTATCGTCGACCAGTGTGTTTGATTCCGTAGCTTTCAGATACACATATCCTGCACTGCCGCTCTTTGCCACTCGTGCCCAGTCGATTCTTCCCTGATAGTGGCTCACGTCGATTCCGTGCACATGGTTGGTTATGTTGGCGAATTCGCGCAGTTGTGGCTGTCGTGGCGTGTTGAGTTGAGTATCTGTCTGTGCCTTGTAGTCGGCTGCCGGTTTGTCGGGTTTGAGCATGGCATATGGGTCGGGCTGTGGCTTCTTCGTTTTCTTCTTGCCAGCCTGAACAGATGGTGCAACCATCACCATGGCCATGATGATGGTTGTGATGCGCAGTATGTAGTGACGTATATGTTTTGGCATGTGGATGTATTAATCGCTGTTGATGTGTTTAGCGACTTTTGTGAACGGGGTCGCAGGTCAATCCTACTCCGAGTTTCTTGAATATCTTTTGGTCCACTTCGCTCAGCATCACGGTGCAGTGTGCCTGACATCCTCTCAGTTCGGGCAGGTGTTGCAGTGCTCGTTGGCAATTTGGGTCGTGGGGGCTGAGCACCGACAGTGCTACGAGTACTTCGTCGGTGTGTAGTCGTGGGTTGTTGCCGCCCAGATATTCGGTCTTGGTCTTCTGAATGGGTTCGATGAGTTCCTGCGGAATGAGTTTCAGGTTATGGTCGATTCCTGCGAGGTACTTCGTGGCATTGAGTATGAGTGCGGCACTTGGACCGAGCAACGGGCTTTCCTCGGATGTGATGATGGTGCCGTCGTCCAGTTCGATGGCTGCAGCAGCCCTCTGGCCCAGCGATTGCTCTTTGCGTTCCTTGGCTGCAACGGTAGTTTTGCGGTATGCGCTGTTGATGCCTGCTTGTTTGAACAGCAGTGCTATCTTGCTCACTTCTGCTTCGGTACCGTCGCCGTTTGCCAGGCGGTTGAGTGCGGTGTAGTATCGGCGTATGATTTCGTTCTTCGATGCATCCTGACACACTTCGTCGTCGCTGATGCAGAATCCCACCATGTTGACACCCATGTCGGTTGGCGACTTGTAGGGGTTTTCGCCGTAGATACCTTCGAACAGTGCGTTGAGCACAGGGAATATCTCGATGTCGCGGTTGTAGTTGATGGCTATCTTGCCGTAGGCCTCGTAGTGGAATGGGTCGATCATGTTGACGTCGTCGAGGTCGGCTGTTGCTGCTTCGTATGCGATGTTGACAGGGTGTTTCAGTGGCAGGCTCCACACAGGGAATGTCTCAAACTTGGCATATCCGGCTTCGATTCCGCGTTGATGTTCGTGGTAGAGTTGGCTGAGACATACGGCCATCTTTCCGCTTCCGGGTCCTGGTGCGGTTACTATCACGAGTGGGCGTGTGGTTTCTACGTAGTCGTTGCGTCCGAATCCTTGGTCGGAGTCGATGAGTGACACGTTGGATGGATATCCATCGATGGTGTAGTGGTAGTATGCTTTGATTCCGAGTCGGCTGAGTTTCTGTCGGTATGCGTCGGCCGATCCTTGTCCGTTGTAGTGTGTTATGACTACCGAGCTGACGAGGAATCCGCGACGTTGAAACTCGTCGCGCAGGCGCAGCACATCCATGTCGTATGTGATGCCGAGGTCGCCTCTCACCTTTTGTTTCTCGATGTCGACGGCGCTGATTACTATCACGATTTCGGCCGAGTCGCTCAGTTGCTTCAGCATTTTGAGTTTGCTGTCGGGTTGGAATCCGGGTAGCACACGACTGGCGTGGTAGTCGTCGAATAGTTTTCCGCCGAGTTCCAGGTAGAGTTTGTTGCCGAATTGTGCTATGCGTTCCTTGATGTGTTCCGACTGTATCTTGAGGTATTTGTCGTTGTCGAATCCTAATTTCATTGTGTTTGTGTCGTTAATAGTTTTACTGTCTTGTCAGATACTGTTGCCGGGACCGGGGAAAATGACTGTGGGTTTGAATGTGCGTGCCTCGTCGGGGGTCATCTGTGCGTATGCCATGATGATGCATTCGTCGCCCACCTGCACCTTTCGTGCGGCGGCTCCGTTGAGGCAGATACACCCCGAGCCGCGTTCGCCTTTTATGATGTAGGTCTCAAATCGTTCGCCGTTGTTGTTGTCCACCACTGCCACTTTTTCGCCGGCCATCAGGTTGGCGGCATCCATCAGGTCTTCGTCGATGGTGATGCTGCCCATGTAGTGTAGGTTGGCTTCGGTGATGGTGGCGCAGTGTATCTTGGATTTTAGTAGCTCAATAGTCATCTTTAGTTTAATGAATAATTAATAATGAATAATGAATAGCGGATGCTTAGTGTGATGAATAATTAGTAATGAATAATGAATAGCGGGTGTTTTTACTTCCCGATGGCTGTTTTCATTGTTTCATTGTCTTATTCTTTCATTTTTTCATTGTTTCATTCTTTCATTTTATAGGGACTCTTATTTATACCTTATGTTGTCGATGAGTCGCACGGGCAGGTGTCCGCAGAATACGGTGATGCATCCCACGATGTTGTCGGCATCGCTCCATTCGTTGAGGCTTAGCAGCGACAGTCCGTCGACTATCTCGTAGTATTGCACTTCGAGTCCGTCGATTGCGTTGATGGTATCTATGACCCATTGTTTTGTCTCTGTCAGCGAATGTGTCTTGGCATATTCCACGCTCTTGAACAGTGTCTGTGAAATAGCCACTGCGGTTTGTCGCTCGTCGTTGCTGAGCAGGGTGTTGCGGCTCGAGAGGGCCAGGCCGTCGGCTTCGCGCACTATGGGGCATGGACAGAGTTGGAGTTTGAAGCCGAGGTCGTCGACCATGCGTCGTATGACTGCAATCTGCTGGTAGTCCTTCTCGCCGAAATATGCGCGTGTCGGCTCTACGTAGCTGAATAGTTTGCTCACTATCTGGCATACTCCGTTGAAGTGTCCTGGGCGGAATCCGCCTTCCATCACGGTGTCGGTTGGTGGATATGAGAACTGACGTGTGTCGGGTTCGGGGTATATTTCATCGACCGACGGTGCAAACACCACGATGTTGCTTTTGCATCCCTTGGTTGCAGCCACTTCGTCGGCCACGGTGTTGAGCAGTTGGCAGTCGTTCTCCAGTGTGCGTGGATATTTTGCGAGGTCGTTTTTGTCGTTAAACTGAGTTGGGTTGACGAAAATGCTTACTGCCGTCACGTCGTTTTCTTTAAGGCTGCGGCTCACGAGCGATGCATGTCCGGCATGCAATGCCCCCATAGTAGGCACCAGGCCTATGCTACAACCACTTGACCTGAAAGCCGCAAGTTGGGCCTTCAGGTCATTGATAGTATGTACTACGTTCATTGTTTTTTTCCTGTCTTATTTCTTTTCCTTGAGCAGGTCGCGTATTTCTGTCAGGAGTACTTCCTCGTTGCTTGGAGCTGCAGGAGCCTCGGCAGCCTCTTCAGCTTCCTTCTTCTTGCGCAGGTCGGCCAGCTTGTTGATACCCTTGACCATGAGGAAGATGCAGACAGCGATGATGAGGAAGTCGACCACATTCTGAATGAAAGCACCATAGTTGAGAGTCACAGCCTCGGTTGCAGCAGCGATTTCGTTGCCTGCGGCGTCGAGCTGTGCGGGCACTGCGTCTTTCAGCACCACCTTCATGCTGGTGAAGTCCATTCCGCCGAGCAGTGTGCCCAATGGGGGCATCAGAACGTCGGAAACGAAGCTGGTGACGATTTTACCAAAAGCACCGCCGATGATTACACCGACAGCCATGTCCATCACGTTGCCCTTGAGGGCGAATTCCTTAAATTCCTGAATGAAATTAGCCATAGTTGTTTGTTCGTTTGTTGGTTTAACGTCTTTTTATCGATGCAAAGGTAATAATAAAAACCGAGGTGTGCATCATCAAATCATGAAAATGTTTGTTTGATGCATGTTTTTTTCTTCTTACTGCCTGTTTTTGTGTTTCCCGATGCGGCCATTGCTATATAAATATAATAAGGTGTGGCACCATGTCTACAGACGTGTGTGGAGGGGGGTAAAAATGAGTGCGCACTTTCGGGCCTGCGAGTGCGCACTCTCGGGCCTGTGAGTGCGCACTCTCGGGCTTGCGAGTGCGCACTCTCTGACAAGCCAATGCACACATGCAGAAAACGGCATGTATTTTCTTCGTGCGTCATACAATAATTATGCATTTTTTTCGTTTATATATATGTGTGTAATATTTATAAGTTTATATCCTTTATCTAAACATATATGCATAGTCCTCACTTCCATATTTTGCCGGCACTGTGGCTGCTGCTCATGTCGTGCCAGATGGTTTCGGCCCAGACCGACAGACGTGTGCGCGACGAGCAGACCTCGTTTCATGTGTCGGGGCGTGTGTTCGGTATCGACGACGAGGCCTCAAAGCCCTATCCGCTGCCCAATGCCCACGTGCGGCTGGTGTGCCTCAACGACACCGATGTGGCGACCGTGGCCGTGACGAAGGGCGACGGAGAGTTTGTGCAGGAGATGGAAGTTACGTCGCGGCGGGTGAAGAAAGATGATGTGCCGAGGGTGAGGATGATGGTGACGTATGTGGGGTATGACACCCTGCAGATGGACTTGAAGACTGAATACCTGCCCATGGGGCGTCTGTTCAAAAAGATGATGGCCGACATGATACGCGAATTGGGCGATGAAAAAGCCAGGGAACTGAACATAGATATATCGAAAATCGACGATAACGACGAGAGCATAGGCAAGGCATGGCAGGTGGATGTTGACAGCATCGTGTTGCGCTGCCGCCCTATGACTACCGAAGAGGTGCAGATCGTAGGCGAACTGACCCGCATGTATGTGAGCGGCGACACTACGGTGTTTAATGTCGATGCGTTTGAGATGCCACGCGGCACTGTGTTGCTCAACCTCGTCAGACGACTGCCGGGGTTGAAGTACGAGAACGGATTGCTCACCTATCGCGACAGCGTGATAAGTGAGATACGCCTGAACGGAGAGTCGTTTTTTGCCCACGATATGCGCATAGCCCTCGAGAACATCGAAAATGCTGACCTGAAGCAGTTCCGAGTGTACAAGACCCGTGATGACACGCTGAACGTAAAAGAACCTGAACACCTGGTGGCCGACATGGTAACGAAGACGCCAGTAAACCGAGTGGAGGTAGCGAAACCCGAAGTGGGAACCTCCACCGTGCGCAACACCTACCACCTGGCAGCCGAGGGCCTGCAATGGAAGTCGGGCGGAAAGGGGGAGTGGAATGCCTCGGTCAGGCTCGACGACCTGCCATCCATCCACTCCAAGAAATATGGATGGAACGAGGTGGGCGGCAGCTACAGCCGTCGATTCGGCAAGACAAGTGTGCGCTTCCGACCAAACTTCC
>CAMVDC010000102.1 GCA_947166155.1 uncultured Prevotellaceae bacterium
AACGCCAACTGCCTCATCCTCGACACACCCACCAACCACCTCGACCTCGAATCCATTCAGGCATTCAACAACAACCTGCGCCAGTTCCGCGGCAACATACTCTTTGCCAGCCACGACCACGAATTCATACAAACCGTGGCCAACCGCATCATCGAACTCGGCCCGAAGGGACACATCGACAAACTCATGACCTACGACGACTACGTACACTCCGACTCAATCCGCGAGCTGCGCCGCCAGTTGTGGTAAGACCATAATGTCGCACGAACGTATCGATTTCGGCACAAAAACAAACAAACAATACAAAATTCGCAAATAAATGCACAAGTTTTTGCGCTTTGTCATTTTATTTTCGTACTTTTGTAGCACAATTGGCGATGCAGACCACACACACGGATGCAGTAGCCGACAACGAGACAAGAAAACATAGCAAAAAACACATTAAAACACAAGGAGAAAATGGCATCGGAAAAGACAATAAAGACCGCACTCATATCCGTTTACCACAAAGACGGCCTCGAGGAACTCTTGAGCCAGCTGCATAAAAACGGAGTCACCTTTCTCTCGACAGGTGGCACACAAGCATTTATCACCAGCCTTGGCTATCCATGCCAAAAGGTAGAAGACCTCACCACCTACCCCTCAATCCTGGGCGGACGCGTCAAGACCCTCCACCCCAAAGTATTTGGAGGAATACTGGGCCGCCGCTCACTGGAAAGCGACCGCGCCGAAATGGCACACTACGACATACCCGAGATAGACCTCGTGGTCGTGGACCTCTACCCATTTGAAGAGACGGTGAAAAACACCACCGACGAAAGCACCATCATCGAGAAAATCGACATAGGCGGCATATCGCTCATACGCGCAGCAGCCAAAAACTTCGACGACGTGGTCATCGTGCCAAGCAAGGCCGAATATGCACCACTGACCGAAATAGTGAAGAAACAAGGAGCCACAACCACCAAGGAACAGCGCAAGTGGTTTGCCGAGCGAGCATTCGCAACCAGCTCACACTACGACACCGCAATCCACCAGTGGTTTGAAAATTGACACCACTCCACAGACTCCACCAAGCAAAGGAACTACATCCATACCGATGGCAGCACCCCCAAGGCGGAGATAAGAGATGGGTTATTATTCATCAATAACTTTTCACTTTTCATTTATCACAACACACATTATGGGATTTTTTTCAGGACTCTTTTCACTGACACAAGATATTGCGATGGACCTCGGCACCGCCAACACCATCATCATATCGGGCGGCAAAATCGTCGTCGACGAACCATCGGTAGTAGCACTCGACCGCAAAACCAACAAAATGATTGAGGTTGGCAAGAAAGCCAAGATGATGCACGAAAAGACCAACCCCAACATACGCACATGCCGACCACTGAAGGACGGAGTGATTGCCGACTTCAACGCATGCGAACAAATGATGCGCGGCCTGATAAAGAAAATCAACACCGGCCGCAGCTTCATGACACCACAACTGCGAATGGTGATCGGAGTGCCGTCGGGCTCGACCGAAGTAGAACTACGTGCCGTGCGCGACAGCGCCGAACACGCCAACGGACGTGACGTATACCTGCTGTTCGAACCAATGGCAGCCGCCATCGGTATCGGACTCGACGTCACAGCACCAAAAGGCCACATGGTAGTCGACATAGGCGGCGGTTCGACCGAAATCGCCGTCATATCACTATGCGGTATCGTGTCAAACAGCTCAATACGCGTGGCAGGCGACGAACTCACCGACGACATACAAGAATACATGTTCCGCCAACACAACGTGAAAGTGTCGGAACGCATGGCCGAACGAATCAAAATCAACGTAGGCTCAGCACTCACCGAACTCAACGAAAACGCACCCGAAGAATACGTAGTTCGCGGACCAAACCGTATCACAGCCCTCCCGATGGAAATATCAGTATGCTACCAAGAGATAGCACACTGCATCGACAAGTCGGTGGCCAAAATCGAGACAGCAATACTCAACGCCCTCGAAAAGACACCACCTGAAATCTATGCCGACATCGTGGAAAACGGAATCTACCTCACCGGAGGCGGAGCACTGCTACGCGGACTCGACAAACGCCTCACCGACAAGATTCACATACCATTCCACATAGCCGAAGACCCGCTACACAGCGTGGCAAAAGGCACAGGCATAGCCCTAAAGCACCTTGACACCTACAGCGCAGTCCTGATGAGGTAGGAGGACGGCAATGCAAAATCTCATAGACTTCATCATAAAGTATAAGTATTGGTTCACATTCCTCCTCATGGAGGGATTCTCACTCGCCATACTCATACGCTTCAACAACTACCAAGGCAGCGTGTACTTCACGACCGCCAATTCGCTCGTGGGAGGCATCTACACCGCGGCCGACGGCGTCACATCATACATAGGCCTGGGCAAAGTGAACCAACAACTCGAAGCCGAAAACACAGCACTGCGCGACCAACTCGAAGCCATGAAGCAAGAACTGGCTTCACGACACATCGACACCCTGCGATTCGCTGGATTCAACAACCTGAGATACCGATACGTAGGCGCACAAATCATCAACGCCACCACCAGCCACAGCAACAACCTGCTCACCATCGACAAAGGCGCAGCCGACGGCATCAGGCCCGAGATGGGAGTCATATGCTCGAG
This sequence comes from uncultured Prevotellaceae bacterium, assembly GCA_947166155.1. GTDB lineage: Bacteria > Bacteroidota > Bacteroidia > Bacteroidales > Bacteroidaceae > Colivivens. The sequence goes on from CAMVDC010000102.1 coordinate 2,666, forward strand.
CGGAGTGGTAGGAATCGTATACCTCACATCCGACCACTACTCAATCGTCATGCCACTCATCAACATGAAGTCGAAGATAAGCTGCCGACTCAAAGAGCACAACGCATTCGGAACAATCGAATGGAAATTCGGCAACATACGGAGTGCCTACATGACAGGAGTGCCACTCCACGTCGAAATCGGCAAACACGAGATAGTTGAGACCAACGGATTCTCCGACATCTTCCCACCAGGCATACCCGTGGGCACAGTGGAAGGGACCGAAGCCTCGGCCGACGGGCTGTCGCACTTGCTAAAGATAAACCTGGCCGTCGACTACTCATCAGTGAGAAACGTGAGCGTCATCACCAACTACAACCACCGGGAAAAGACAACACTGGAGTACAAGGCCGACTCAATCATGAACCGATGAGCCACAAAACATTCACGTCACACCATTGAGTCACAACATCACTCACACCACACCCTTGAACCACAAATAATTCACGTCACACCCTTGAACCACAAAACATTCACACGATTAGGCCGCATGGCACTGCTGCTGCTCGTTCAGATCATGATGCTGAACCACATGCACCTGTTCGGATATGCCACTCCACTGATCATGGGATACATGATCATCTGCATGGAAACGGGCGTATCACGAATATCGCATCTGTGGTGGGGATTCATCATGGGACTCATCTACGACATCTTTTCCAACACCATGGGCATGGGGGCTGCAAGCATGACCCTGCTGGCCATGATGAAACCATACATACTAAAACTATACATGCCACGCGACATAGTAGAATCGTTCAAACCCACCATTCAGAGCATGACCCTCAGCCGATACACATGGTACACCCTTTCGTGTATGGCACTCATGCACTGCACATTCTACTTTCTCGAAGCATTCACATTGTCCGACCTCCTGCTCACCATCGGAGCCATGACTGGCGGCACACTGCTCGCTACGTTGTTCTCGGTATGCATTGAATACATTGTCCACACAAAACTCGAAGAACGCGAAGTAGCCAAATGAAAAACTATGAACTTGAACGACGACAATACGTAATCGGCGGCCTTGCTGTGGCCGTCGTTATTGGTTATATCCTACGCCTTGCCGCGCTCCAGTTGCTGCCCAACGACTACGAACAGATAGCAGAAACCAATGCCCTCTACAACCGAATCATATACCCCTCGCGAGGCTCCATCTACGACCGCAAAGGCCGACTGCTGGTATACAATCAACCGGCCTACGACGTGATGGTGACTATGCGCGAAGTGAGCGACCTCGACACGACCGACCTCTGCCACACATTGCACATCAGCCGTCAGAAATTCGAGGAACGCATGGCCATGATCAAGGACACAAAGAAGAACCCCGGATACTCATCATACTCACAACAACTATTCATGCCACAGATATCGGCAGCCGACTTCCAGGTGTTTCAAGAGAAGATGTTCCGATTCAATGGTTTCTCCATTCGTGAACGCACCACCAGGCAATACAGCTACCCCTATGCAGCACACGTATTGGGCGATGTAGGCGAAGTGTCGCAAAACGACATCAACACCGACAGCTACTATCGTGCAGGCGACTATATAGGCAAGCTGGGTGTGGAGCAATCCTACGAGAAATGGCTCAGGGGGCAAAAAGGAGTGGAAGTGCTGCTACGCGACTCGCGCGGCAAGATTCAAGGCAAATACCACGACGGAGCCGACGACGTAAAGCCCCAGCCGGGAAACGACATAACGCTGACTCTTGACATCGAACTTCAAGCCCTCGGCGAGCGGCTGATGCAAGGCAAGCGCGGCAGTATCGTGGCCATAGAACCCCGTACAGGCGAAGTGCTCTGCATGGTGTCGGCACCATCCTACAATCCGCAAGACCTGCTGGGCAAGCAGCGCGGTGCCAGGATAATGCAGATGATCAACAACCCCAGCCGCCCTATGTATAACCGCGCGGTATCGGGCACATATCCTCCCGGCTCAACATTCAAGACGTCGCAAGCCCTGACCTTTATGCAGGAAGGCATCATCGACCCCAACAACACATTCTATCCCTGCAACGGAGGCTTCCACTACAAGAATCAGAAACTGGGATGCCACGCCCACCCGTCGCCTCTGAGCCTGAAACCGGCTATTGCCACATCGTGCAACGGATACTTCTGCTGGGGGTTAGTCAATATGTTCGGAAATCGTAGCAAATACTCAAGCGTGCAAGACGCCATGACCCGATGGAAAGACTACATGGTGTCGATGGGCTTCGGCTACAAACTGGGCATCGACCTCCCTGGCGAGGCTCGCGGCATGATACCCAATGCCGACTACTACGACAAGCATCTGGGCCGGTGGAACGCACTGACGGTGAAGAGTATCTCAATCGGTCAGGGCGAGGTGACCCTCACCCCGCTTCAGATAGCCAACCTTGGAGCAACGATAGCCAACCGCGGCTACTACATCACGCCTCATGTGGTGAAAAGCATAGAGGGTGGAGCCATTGCCGACAGTTTGAAACGCAAGCATCACACCATGGTCAACTCAAACTACTACAACGAAGTGGTGAGCGGAATGCGCATGGCAGTGACAAGCGGTACATGCAAGAGCGCTCAGAACCCGTGGTATGAAGTGTGTGGCAAGACTGGAACGGCACAGAATCGCGGTCACGACCACTCGGTGTTTATGGGCTTTGCACCACGCAACAACCCTCAGATAGCCGTTGCGGTGTATGTAGAAAACGGTGGCTACGGTGCCACATTCGGAGTCCCGATCGGTGCACTCATAATGGAGCAATACATTCGCGGTGAACTCTCGCCTGCCAGCAAGGCACAGGCCGCAGCAATAAGCAACCGCAATGTGAACTAAACCGACACTGCCACCATCAACCCCATATAACATATTCCACCCTTCAACCCATCCAACCCATTCATCCCATTATCAACATCCAACCCATTAACCCCCACCCTCAAGGCAAACATGCAATTCGACAACAACAATAAAGGCATATTCCTCTCGCTCGACTGGATGACCATCGGGCTTTATCTCATACTGATTGTGTGGGGATGGTTTTCGGTTTGTGGTGCCTGCTACGACTATGGTAACCCCGACCTCCTGAGTTTCAATCTCAACTCGGGACGTCAGTTTGTGTGGATTCTCACCTCGATAGTGTTGGCATCTGCATTGCTTCTCATCGAGAAGCGGTTCTACTATAAGGCTTCTACTCCCATTTACATCATGATGATGCTCATACTCGTCATCACCATCTTCATAGCGCCCGACACCAAGGGATCGCGCTCATGGATTCCTATTGGACCCATCAAGTTGCAGCCGGCTGAGTTTGCCAAGTTTGCCGTGGCACTTGCCATTGGTAAGTTTATGGAGCGTTATGGATTTAACATGTCGAACATGCGTGAGTTTCTGAAGCTGACAATCATGATCATCCTGCCCATGTTGCTCATCATTGCTCAGAAGGAGACGGGCACGGCATTGGTCTATCTGGCACTCTTCCTGGTGCTCTATCGCGAGGGCATGACGGGTTCCATCTTGTTTGCAGCCATGGCATTTGTGGTGTTTTTCATCGTGGGCATCAAGTTTGGTGGCGAAAGCATGGCCAACATGCCCGTATCGGTGGGCGAATTCTGGGTGTTGCTGTTGGCTTTTTTGTGTATCACGTTCTTGGTGTGGCGATATGGCCACGACAAGAAGGCGGCAGCCAACATCATTGTCTATGGTGGTACGGCCAATTTGCTGGCATTCTTGTTCTCGGCTTATGTCATTCCGTTCAACATCTGCATCGTGATGCTTTTTGTCAACATAGCTGCAATAATCTATATCGCGGTACTCTATGCCTATGCTCATTCCTACAACTATCTGCTCATCATCCTGTTTGCGTCGCTGGCTACTGCCACATACTACGGCCAGGACTATGTGTTCCACAATGTGCTGCGCAAGCATCAGCGTGGGCGCATCGAGGTGTTGTTGGGAATGGACAAAGACGTCACGGGCAAGGGCTACAACGTGCATCAAGCCAAGATAGCCATCGGTTCGGGTGGATTTGCAGGCAAAGGGTTCCTGAATGGTACACAAACCAAGCTGAAGTATGTGCCTGAACAGGACACCGACTTCATTTTCTGTACTGTGGGCGAGGAGGAAGGTTTCCTCGGCTCGGCAGGTGTGTTGTTGGTTTATCTGGTGTTTATCCTGCGGTTGCTCATCCTTGCCGAACGTCAGCCCGACACCTGGGGGCGAGTCTATGGCTACAGTGTGGTGAGCATTTTCCTGTTCCACCTCACCATCAATGTGGGCATGGTGTTGGGCATTGCTCCCGTCATTGGCATTCCGTTGCCGTTCTTCAGTTATGGTGGTTCGTCGTTATGGGGTTTCACCATCCTGCTATTCGTTTTTCTCAGGATGGATGCCGAGCGCAACCTGAAGCAAATGTGAAAAGAATATATAATATATAATTGACAATATATAATAGGCAATTGACAATATATAATTAATATAAGTTTCGCATGTCAGTAATAAGAAATTAAAAGAAGTTAAAGGGAAGTTAAATAGGAGTTAAAGGGACGATACCTGCCTGTAGTATCATTCGTCCTTTTAACTTCCTGAGCGAACAAAGGGACAGACCCTCTCTGCCCTTTGGGCATCTCCCCCTTTATGGGGAGAAGGCCTTCCGGATGGACACCCTCCCCATAAAGGGGGAGGGCCGGGGAGAGGGTCTTCCTATTCCTTGAAACTGAAGCAAGTGGAACTTGCGAAGGTTGAATATAATTAATAGTATATATATATTATGGGACATGCCGGAGCTGAGGGCATGTCGTTATGGTTCGTAGATTTCCAATCCTATGTCTTTGATGCCCTTCACCCGTGGTTCTTGCATGAGGTGAAGCACGCTGTAGGTGTATACATGTCCTGAGTCGACATGTAGCGTGGGCAGTGATTTCATGGTGGTGACATACGGGAAGCCGTCGCCGGTGAGTTGTCCGTTGCTGTCGAACACCGGCACAAAGATGGTGTCTTGCTCTATCACCTCGTCGTCGCGACTGATGATGGTGAGCATGTGGAGGGTATTATACTTGAACGACGAGGTGGTGCGCACGCCCAGTTTTACGTCGAGTTCGCCATGGTTCACAGTTTTTGGCAGGGTGAATGTCAGCGTGTCGTCGGTGCCCCATCCCCAGAGGTCGACATCGGTGTACTGATGCAATACGGTGTGTTGGCGGCATGAGGCGCACATTAAAGCGCCACACACTGCCAACACTATACCGGCTTTCCTGCTTGCTGTATGCATCGTTCTGTTCTTCGTCTTATTCGTCTTTTTTCTGTGGCTTGTCGCCTCTTGGCTTCCTGCGCTTTTTCTTTTTCGACTGTTGGTCGAATCGCTCGATGTTGTCCTGATTGAGCAGGTCGTAGGGATGATGTTCTTTCACGGGTCCGCTCTCGCTCAGCGATTCGGGTTTCTGGCCGTCGCGGTTCATGTTGATGATATCGAATGCGCGCCGTGCCGATATGGTTTCCTCGTTGACCAGCGAGTGCTTGTCGGTTGAGTATGTGATGGTTCGGGTCAGTATGTCGGCCTTGAAGAAGAAGTATTCGCTGTCCTTTGTGAAAAGGCTTATCTCCTTCGACGGCAGTTTCTTCAGTGCTTCGACATATTGGTCTACCTCGTAGTTCATGCAGCACTTGAGCTTGGCACACTGTCCTGCCAGTTTCTGTGGGTTGAGCGAGAGGTCTTGGAAACGTGCGGCGCTGGTCGACACGCTGTTGAATCGTGTCATCCATGTGGCACAACACAACTCGCGTCCGCACGGACCTATTCCGCCTATGCGTCCGGCTTCCTGTCGCGCACCTATCTGCTTCATCTCGATTCTCACCTTGAAACGCTCGGCCAACACCTTGATGAGTTGGCGGAAGTCGACACGGTCGTCGGCTATGTAGTAGAATATGGCCTTGCCACCGTCGCCTTGATATTCCACGTCGCCTATTTTCATTTTCAGTCCCAGGTCTTTGGCAATCTGTCGCGACTCGATCATGGTTTCGTGTTCACGGGCCTTTGCCTCGGCATACTTGTCGAGGTCCACCTGGCGCGCCTTGCGATACACTCGCTTTATTTCGGTGTCGGGCCGCAGGTTGGCCTTCTTGATTTGCAGGGCCACGAGTCGTCCCGTCATGGTCACGGTGCCTATATCATGTCCCGGATTGGCCTCCACGGCCACCACGTCGCCCTTTTGCAGCGACAGGTTGTTTGAGTTGAGGTAGTACCCCTTGCGTGGTGGCTTAAACTGAATTTCCACCAGGTCGGTGGCCGATGCGTTGTCGGGCAGGTCGGCCAGCCAGTCGTATGTATTAAGTTTGTCGGTCTGCTTGCTACATCCCTTTATGTCGAGACATGCATTGCAGTCTGCTACTCTGAATTCGTTCATACACTATATAAATTATTATATATATCAGAACCCTTCGTAAGGGCATAATTACACAATATGGTGCAAAGTTACGAAATAAAACGTGAAACGTGAAACGAAAACCACAAAAACTGAGCATACAGCCACAAAGAAAGGTTGAAAGGCCTGCATTTATCATTACATTCAATGAGTTTTCCGTACTTACATAGAGTTATATCACCGCGCATGCAAACAGTCCGAGCCCGTTCGGACTGACAGTCCGAACCGCGTGGACTGACAGTCCGAACCGCATGGACTGACAGTCCGAACCGCATGGACTGACAGTTTTCACCGCATGGACTGACAGT
>CAMVDC010000103.1 GCA_947166155.1 uncultured Prevotellaceae bacterium
CGTTGTTATATGCTTTGTGAAAATCAAAACGGGATGGCTGAAAGGTAAAAAGAAGTATAAATGGCACATTTTAGCCTTAACAAAGGTCGTAGTAGAAAAATTATGCTTATCTTTGTCGCACTTAAACCATAAACAACACTCAACAACATTACTTATGGAGAAGAATTTAGGATACATACTCTGCGCTTTTCTGCTCATGATGTCATCTGGCACATGGGCTCAGGATTCATATAGCGATGGTGCCGACAATGTGGCCGCCGCCCAGCAGGCCGACTCGACAGCCAGGATCGTGACAATGCGGCAGAAGGCGGCGCGACATAACGCGTATAAACCTGGCGAGAAAGTGAGCTTGCAGGTCGACAACACGGGTTACTTCAAGGGTGAGACCATACGTTTCAAGGCCTATGTGACCCGATGCGACACCGAGAAGCGCACCGACTTGAGCCATATATTGTACGTCGAGTTGATAAACCCGATGGGCGACGTGGTGGAGAAGCGTAAGCTGAAGATCGTGAATGGCGAGGCTGACGGCGACATCAAGGTCGACAGCATTCAGTCGACAGGATTCTACGAGGTGAGGGCCTATACACGATATATGACCAACTGGGGCACTCATGCCTGCTTCTCGCGTGTGTTCCCGATATTCAAGGCCCCACGTCAGGAAGGCGACTACTCCGACCCGAAAATCGACATGCTGAGTTATGCCAAGCGTCTGCCCAACAAGCGTGTAGACGACGAGGGGATAGTGGTGGAAAGCTATAAGACCGAGATGGTGATGAAGTTCTATCCCGAGGGTGGCAACATGGTGTATGGCCTGAAAAGCCTCGTGGCCTTTACCGTGACCGACGAGAACGGTGGACGTCAGCGCACCAAGGGCACGATAGTCGACGAGAAGGGTAAGGCCGTGTGCGACATCGAGACCGACACACTGGGGCAGGGTTTGTTCTACATCACTCCCGAAGTAGGACATAAATACTACGCCACGGTGCTAAACCAGAAAGACAAAGAAAAGAAGTTTGAACTGCCCGAACCCCTCAACGACGGTACGGTGATGCATCTCGACATGCTTGGCGACGAGGTGGACCTCGTGGCTACAATCAGGAACTCGGAGGGAATGAAGGGTACGCTCTTGGGATATGCACTTATGCACAACGGCACCATCATAGCATGCGACACGATGACAGCACGCGACGAGCATACATTCAAGTTCAACCGCTTTGTGCAACCGGCCGGAGTGAACCAACTCACAGTGTTCAGGGCAAACGGACAGATAATGGCCGAACGACTGTTCTTCACATATCCCACCCCGACCGACATCGACAGCATTGCCATCACATCGCCAACAACAAAACTCGTGCCATGTGGCAAGGTGACATTCCGACTGCAAACCGAACCCAATTCGTCGATTTCCTTCTCAGCAATCGATGCTGCAACCATGAACAACGGCAGTGTGGGCAATATGAAGACATGGATGTTGCTGGCAAGCGAGGTGAAAGGCTACATAGCCAACCCCGAATACTACTTTGAGAGCGATGACGACGAACATCGCCGCAAGGCCGACCTGCTGATGATGATACAAGGATGGCGCCGATACGACTTCCAACTCATGGCAGGACTCACCGAGCAGGAGAACCGCCAACCCATCGAGGACAAGCTATACTTGTTTGGACAGGTGAAGTCGAAACTGAAACGCTACTCGCCCGACGATGTGGAGATAACTGCCTACATGTATAACAAAAAAGGCGAGGTGATAGACGGAAGCCTCAAGACCGACAGCGTGGGTAAGTACACCTACATAGTGCCCGACATCGAAGGCGACTGGACCCTGCAACTCGAATCGAAGAAAGACGACGAGGAGCGCAACTACTACATAGGCATCGACCGCCACTTCTCGCCCGAGAAACGCTACCTGTATGCCGACGAGACTCAGCGCCTGCCTATGCTCGAAGCCAACTTCAAGCCAGTGCCCCAACTGAGCGACGATGACGACGACGACGATACATACGTATCCATCACAGAGCGTACACACCTGCTGCCTACAGTGAAGGTAAAGACACGCCGCATATTGGGCGATATATCATACTCATCGTGGTTTGACGAACACGACGCACAAAACCAGTCAATCATACGCTACAACTGCGACGAGGATGCCGACGCATATGGCGACAAGGGCGAGGAGATACCACACTTCTTCGAGTGGCTGAAACAGAAGAACCCATTCTTCGACTACGACGAATATCTGTTTGACAACCCTGAACGCACGGGTTATGTGCTCTCCGATAATCGTATCACATACAACCGCCGTCCCATTCTGTGGATTGTCGACAACACCTTCTGGGGCATGACGGGACTGTATGAAAGCCAAATAAACCAGATACGCGAGTCGATAACCTACTCGAACAACAACACCGGCAACGTGATGATACCCGACATGCTCGATGTGGCCAAGACTCTCTACATATCCGAGGACATGCAAGGTGTGCGCCAGTATGTAATGGGCAACTTCAGTCAGGTCAACCCTGTGATATTCTATGTGTATGAGCACCCCACATTCCTTTTCAAGAAGAAAGGACTGCGCCGCACCCACTTCGAAGGCTTCAACGTGCCTACTGCATTTGAGATGGAGGACTACTCGGTGGTACCTCCTACCGAAGACTTCCGCCGCACCCTCTATTGGGATGCCAACGTGAAGACCGACAACCGCGGACGCGCCACCATCGAGTTCTACAACAACTCGTCGTGTCAAGCCATGTTTATTTCGGCCGAAGGTATGAGCGACGAAGGTAGGATACTCATCAACCAATGATACACACACACCTGCCATTATATACAGGAAGCATATGAAAAAAGCACTTAGCATCTTGATATTGATGGCATCGCTCGCCATCAATGCCCAGGAAACCATCAGTGTGGACGGACCTATAGTAAAAGGGCAGACCCACAGCGTGGACCTCACACACGTGAGTTGGCAACAGATGGACGACATGATGCGCGGCATCGAAGGAAAGCGCCGCAACTACAACACGTCAACCCCCGACCTGACCGTGACCCACCGCTGGATTGACCGCATACACAACCTGCCCGACTACCTCGTGCAGTTCTACAACTGCTACGGGATGGCAGTGCAGAAAGTGCTCGATGGCGACAAGAACTACCTGTCGGACCCTATGCTGGGCGTATATGTCGAAGACCTTGGAAACTATAACACCGTGGTGACCACATTCAGCGGCACAATCGACTTCACATTCCCAACCGATGCTACATACGAGCAAATAGATCAGATTACCTACAACCTGATTGACAATCAGTGCAACAAAAACTGGAACGAGGCCGACTGCTTCTTGTCATACCTCATCCTGTGCCTCACCTACGACTTCCCCGAAGCCTTCTGGCTCAACGGCTATTTCCGCTGGCACCACCTGTGGAACTACCGCTACAACTACAACCCATCGTCAGGTAGTGGAAAGGTGACATATACCCAGACCATTTATTTCACACTGAAGGACACCGACTTCGACTATCGCCGCACCGAATTCAACACCCAGGAAAAGGTGACGAACGGAGTGGTGGAATATAAGCAAAGAGTCGATGACATCGTTCAGAACTGTCCCGCGGGTTCGCGCTACGACAAGATTGTGTACTTCAACGACTGGCTCACCAAGCACAACAGCTATAACACCCTATATGGTCATTCCAACAACGTGCCCGCCATAGCATGGAGCCCCATGAGCGCACTGCGCGGCACTACTGGCACCATAGGTCCTGTGTGTGAAGGCTACGCACGTGCCTTCAAGGTGTTGTGCGACCAGACGGGCATTCCGTGCATCCTGGCTGTAGGCAACGCAAAATCATTTGCACTGTCGCCAGGCGAGTCGCACATGTGGAACGAAGTAGAGATGGAAAATGGTTTGTGGTATGCTGTCGACTGCACTTGGAACGACCCCATCGACCGACAGAATCGCAAGCAGTCGGGACATGAGAACCACAATTGGTTGCTTCTTGGTAAAGACGATATAGTGGGTAATGGCGGATTTACGTTTGCACAGTCGCATCCCACAAGCATCACATGGGACACCGACCCCAAATACGAAAGCCAGTGGGACTATTCGGTCATTTCATTCATTGCCGATCAACACTACGATGTGGCAAGCGGTATATTCAATATCACCACCGACTATGCTACATCAGGCCATGCATACGACATGAGTGGCCGCTATATCGGCACAATCGATAAACTTCCTGTCTCGCAGAAGAATCAACTCGTGATAGTAGGAGGACGCAAGGTATTGATACCTTGACACCTAATGTTGATACCTTGACACAAAGCATTGATACCATTACGCAAGGTATTTATGCAGTAATCCTCACTTCTCAAACTTCAGGTCTTCGACATGCGAGCCTACGAACATAGGCACCATGTCGGCCGTGGCATACCATCCAGGTTTGCCCTCCATCGTGTCGTAGATGGTGCGTCCGTTTATCTTCAGTCCTTCAAACTTGATGTTCTTCACCTTGTGCTGTGCATCATATCCGGTGATGACCGACATCTGTGGCAGCTGGCCGTAATAGCGTATGTTGCGGAAGGTGACGTTCTCAACCCCGGCACCCGGTGCGGTGCAATACTTCTGGTTAAATCCTACCTTCACTTGCAAGATACATCCTTGGCGTATCTGCTCAATGCGTATGTTGTCGAACGTGACGTCCTTCACGTAGTTTCCGTCGCCGCAGTTGATGGCCAGGCATCCCTGATAATCCACCTGCGCCTCGCTCTGGCACAGTATGTCGATGTTTTCGTAGGTAAGTCCCACGATGCTGTCGCCACGTTCCGGATTGCCGTGTATGCCTATGAATATAGGATGCGCCACGTCGGCCCACAGGGTTGAGTTGGTCATGCGTATGTTGCGTGCATCGCCGTAGAACCCCTTGCGTGTAGCGTAGGCAGTGGTGCAGTCGTCGCTGTTGCGGCAGAACACACGGTCGTATGTCACATTGCTCGATGCAAACACGTTGAGGCCGTCGCCCCAGCTGGGGTGTGATATCGAGCGCACATCGTGCAGCTTCACACCGTCGCTTCCGCCCACAGGGCAGGTGTTGACCACAAGTCCGTCGATAAGCACATTTTTCGACCTATATACATGACATCCCTCGTAGCCACGCTCCGGACGTGCTATGCCTCGACCCACTATGCTCACATTTTCTGCATCGTCGATGGCGAATGTGGTGGTGAAGTAGCTGCCACCCTCCAGATAGATTGTGGTGTTCGATTTCACACGTATCGTATCGCCTTTATAAAGTCCTGGGGCGTAGTAGCTGAACTCGCGTCCCATGCGTTCAGCCTCTTTCCTTGCCTCGTCGGCACTGATGGCAGGAGTCGACGTGAAGAGCAGTAGGTTGTTCCGTATGTCGCCGTCCAGTTCCACGCTCACGTTCTCGGGTTGGAACAGGATGAACTGCACCGTCGAGTCGTTCTGCACGTTGGCTATCGTGCCACGGTAGTCGGGGCGTATGCGTGCCGTCTTAAACTTCTTCGTCTTGCTCACCACGCGCACAAACACATCGCCCGTGAAGTCGAACATGGCGTAGGATATCTCTGTCACCCGGTGGCCGCCCTCCTGTGTGGGTGCATTCACCTTGGCCATATACGTGTCGATGCGTGTCCATTCCTTCCCTCCGCGCGGCTGCACAAAAACCTCGTAGTCGTGTTTAAGCGGTGCCCCCTCGGGTGCCTTGTAGGTAAACACGCGGTGCAGGCGCGGGCTTTCCTTCACCCCCTTCAGCTGGAATGTCCTCGATTCGGTGCTCACGTTCACCTCGCCACGCTTCTCGGCCTTTGCCTGTTCGGCCAGCAGTCGCTTGGTGTAAGGCATCTTCAGTCCCTTGCGGCCAACATAGTGGCGGTAGGGTTGGTCGTATATCTCCCAAATGCGTCCGCGTCCCATCTCGCCCGGAGATGTCCAGCCAGAGTAGAGGCCGGTGCAGTCGGTCCATGTCTCGAACGGCACGTCATATCCCATGTTGTATCGAGCCGAGTATTCGATGCCAGCCATCAGTCGGTTGTCGAGCGCTCCCCACAGGTCGTCGCCCTGCTCCCATGCCATCTCACATATATCGCACATCATGCCAAGACCCAGCTGGGCGTGGTTCTGGTCGCGTCCCGTCTCCTGACACTGACCCGTGGCACTGACGTAGCGTGGCAGCGAACCGTTGTCGTTGGCATGGAGGTAGTAGTCGATCGATGCGTCATACACCTTCTTGTCGTCGAGCAGTATGCCGCACGCCATGCGCAGGCGGTTGACTATAGCACCCCAGTTGCCGTTAGCATAAGGACTGTCGGCATCGAATTTCTCAATCATCGGCAGCAACGCACGTCGCACCATCACTTCCCATTCGGGTGTACGGCTGTCGCGCAGCAACGTCATGGCCCTCACCAGGTTATAACACTGAATGGCACACAGCGGCGCATCGTGGCCGTCGAGTCGCTTGAGCGTCTTTGCATACGCATTGATTATTGCCAGCGCTTCAGCCTTCTTGCCCTCCTTCGCAAAGTTGAGCGCAGCCAGCATGTCGCGTTCGCTGCCGCTCTTGCTGCGGGCAAATTCGCCATCGCGGGCCACTACCTCGTAGGGGCCGGCCATCTTGTACTCCGTCTGTGCCCACAGGCTTGCAGCCACAAATTGGGCAAACACTATAATCCAGAATCTGTAAGTTTTCATTAGTCCTTCAATGTCTTTTATCAGCATATTAGTAGTTTCAACACCCGATAAGGGATGCTTTCTGCCTGCAAAATTAGTGTTTTTCATGAAATATCTGTATCTTTGCACCAAGTTTTCCACCAAACAAAGACAAAATAACTATGAAACGAATTGCGTTTTTACTCCTCTGCACGCTTTTAGCAGCCAACATACAAAGTCAGGCATTCGATGTCGATAAGCAACTCGACTACTGCCACCGGCAGGTGATGAAGTCGCTGCAACAGCTCCGGCCATACGACTTCACACAAGAGCCGCGCAACATACTGGCCGGCCAGCATACGTGGAACTGCCGCAAGGCGGTGGCCGAAGAATGGTGTTCGGGTTTCTGGCCAGGCATACTGTGGATGGATTACAGCTATTCACACTCGGCCGAAGTGTTACATGCCGCCAAGGGATATACCGAAGTGCTGAAACCACTGGCCTACCAACCCATCTACGACCACGACCTCGGTTTCATCATGATAGGTTCGTTTGGTAAAGGACTGACATATAATGCAATGCAACCCATCTACCGCCCCATACTGCTTGCAGCGGCCGACAGTCTTGCAACACTCTACAACGCCAAGGCAGGCACCATCCTCTCGTGGCCGCGACACGTGAAAGACTACGGAGGTCACAACACCATCATGGACAACATGATAAACCTCGACCTCCTCTTCTGGGCAGCAGCCAACGGAGGGTCGCCCCTGCTCCGTCAGATAGCCATCAATCATGCCACCACCACCATGCGCCACCACTTCCGTCCCGACGGCTCATCCTATCATGTGGCAGTATATGACACCCTCAGCGGACAGTTCCTGCGCGGACAGACCCATCAGGGATATGCCGACAGCTCCATGTGGTCGCGCGGACAGTCGTGGGCCATCTACGGATACACCATGGTATATCGATGGACCCGCGACCCACTCTTCCTCAAGTTCGCACAGCGCGTGGCCGACATCTACCTCCTCCGCCTCAGTCAAACCAGCGACGACATGATACCACTATGGGATATGGACGACCCGCGCGGCCGGCAGGCACCCAAGGATGCCTCGGCAGCATGTGTAGTGGCATCAGCCCTCATCGAGCTGAGCACATACCTCGATGAAGAAAGAAAAGACAATTCAGATAGCCAACTTGATACCAATAATAGCCTTCCCGATGCTGCCCATAACCACCTCGATGCCAATCCAGCCCATCGTTACCGTCAGGCCGCCATCGATATGCTCGCCGACCTCAGCACCCCGCGCTATCAGAGCCGCGACCTGAGCACCGCCTTCCTCCTCCATTCCACAGGCCACCATCCCGCCGGTTCCGAAATCGATGCCAGCATCATCTATGCCGACTACTACTACCTCGAAGCCCTCCTCCGCCTCAAAGGTCTGCAGCAACATCTTTAGTTTTTCTGACGTTTCCAAGTTGAAAAACATGTTTATATGATGCTAAATTCATACCAGAACGAGAAATAAACAACTAAAGCTATCGCTTTTATTTCCAAAAATCACTATATTTGCAGAGTTTTAGAAACAAAAGGTAATAAAAGCAAAAAAATGGACTATCTCACATTCAGAGAACGAATGTACCCGATGGGGTGCTTTAACATCGAACAGGTGTTGTTATGGGAGGCAGATTTCGACCGTAATAACCTGACGCGATGGTGTCATAGAGGTTTGCTTGTGAAGTTACGCAACCAGTATTATGCTTTTCCAGAATATCGACAGGTTCCTGACTTCTCGCGCTATGTAGCCAATCGCATATATACACCATCATACATCAGCCTGCACAGTGCCCTTTCGTTCTATGGGATGATACCAGAAGAGGTAGTACAACTGACAAGTGTGACTACACTCAAGACCGCTAAGTTTGATAATGCATTTGGAACGTTTCATTACCAGAATGTCAAGACATCAATCTATTTTGGATATGAAATCAAGACAATGCAAAACGGACGTGGCTTGCTTTTTGCAACGCCAGAGAAAGCATTGCTCGATTTGCTATATCTAAACCCCTACTACAAGACAGAGCAAGACATGGAGGAACTGCGCCTCGACGAATACTTCATGCAAAGCGATTTCAAAACAGCACGTTTTTCCGAATATCTTGCGCGAATAGGTAGCAAGACATTAGCACAAAGGGCAAAGATATTAATAAAAGTGTATGGACTATGATAGACCTTGAATTTATACGCAGTTTCTTTCCACCGGCAGTATCCAAAGAAAGCCGTTTCGACCGTTATATGCTGAAAGAGTATCTACAATTGTTGATACTTGACAATTAGCCATCCGTAAGGTAATAACCTCCCCACTATAGCACCAACATTCACCAATGCCCTACCGATGAAGAACACCCCCCCTAATGTAGCACCACCTCCCCTTATTGTCATACCACCTCCCCTTATTGTCATACCACCTCCCCTTATTGTCATCCCGACGACTAAAAGGAGGAGAGAATCTGTGACAGGCCTAAGGACTGCTAAACACACAACTTCTTTTTTATCAGACAACATTTGAACATTCGTATGATGCAACATGCATCATAAAACAGTACATAAACCAATAATCCGCACCAAAAACAAAATAAAAACCCATCATAAAACAAAATATTGCTGTCCGGTAAACATCTTTGCTACATATATTGCACAACTTTTATTTCTGT
>CAMVDC010000104.1 GCA_947166155.1 uncultured Prevotellaceae bacterium
CGAGATAACGTACAATCGTCTTATACACTGTTCGGCAGAAGTCGAACTTGAAATTGGGGTCGTAGCCAAGTGTCAGGTCGTAGAAGTTCTGATGTGAGAGCATCTCGAGAATGATGGATGGCACTTGTGGTTCGCGTGTTTCACAATAGTTTCGGTTCCACAGTGTGCGTACCTTCCAGTCGTATTTCTTCAGGTCCCGGCTCAATGCTTCGAGCAACATGCTTGCAAGGTCGTAGGAAGCAAAGCGGTCGATGCCTGCTGCGGTAAGGCAATCATAGAATTCGGGCATTGCGGTGCATACTGATAATGATCCTATCTTTTCGCCTATCGTTGAGAACCCAGCATCGCTGTGGAATGCCATTGCAAGTTCTATAGGCACATGACGTCCCTGTCGCGTGGGCAGGTATATGGAACCTCCAGCCAGCGTGTTCACCGTCTCGGGTCGTGCCCACAGGTCGTTGTTGTAGTCGTTGTCCGACCGCGTGTGGTTGTAGATGGTGTCGGGCATGCCAGCCCACTGCGACGAGTATCGCGCTGCTTCGGCCCATCGTGGCATGTGGCTGGTGGTGTAGTTGAAGAGCGATGGCGCATCCGCTTTTTGGTCTTGCCCCACGCTTGGGCTCTCTTCATTTCCGGGCTTACTCGCATAGTCGTTTGCACGGGCTATGTTGCCCATACCACCACCGAATCGCACTCCATCGGCACTTACCACTCCGTTTTCTGCACTTTGATTGCCAAGTGTGACCATGTTGGAAGGGCTACATCCTTTTGAGAAAGCAAACGTGCCGAGGTATACCCACGTGTTTCCGCCCATCTTCTGATTGACGTGGAACTGAGTCTTTACGCCTCGATGTGTAACGGTGTAGCATGCATCGCTTACACTTTCATCGGTTGACAGATATGATACATAGACTGGATATTCTCCATCGGCAGGTATTTCTGGCATCCACTGACATGTGGCTGTAGGGCGATTATCGTTGGTGGTCGATGTAAATCGTGACGTACCGTCGCGGAAAGGGTTGTCGAACGAGTAGTATATGTCTTTCAGATGGGCAAAGCCTACAGAGTCGGCAGTGCGCCAACGACCATCTTCGTCGTATCGTCCATTCTTCTTAGGGGCATCGTTGTCGACAATCACTTCGTGGTTCTGCCAGCTGCGCTCGCGTGTATCATAGACTATTGCTCCTGCATTTTCGAGCATTGGGATGATGTATGGTATGACAAACGTCTGGGTAAAGAGGTCTTCGGTTGTACAGAACAGTCGCGGACGCTGCCACTTCCACTCTTGTTTGTCGGGATTCCAATAGTTGCCGTGACTCTGCCACAGGGCTATATGTCGGCCGTCGAGTCCTAATGGTGCGTTCCATGGAGCTGATGCATTGCTAACCCATGGTTTGCCTGTGTAGGTATTTGTCCATAAGCGTTCGTCGCTTTTGTTTCCACTGCGCAAGGCATTGGGCACAAGAGTCTTGATGTCGTGACGGTCGGTGATGATGCTCAGTGTATAGTCGGCAAGCGAATCGGGCACGAATGCTCGTATGTCGGAATATATACGCTCCACAATACTGTCGGTGAAGAACTGCTCCTTGAATCCTCCGCTCACATATACCTTAATGGTCTGTGTCTCGGCATTGAGTTTCAGGCTGTCGAGTGTCGAGGGTTTTATCTTTTGGTCGGTGCGTGTATAGTTGTCAAGATAGTTGAACAATGAAGCTCGCAATGTCTGCGCCGAGGCGGTCATTGCGAGGCAAAACAGTATTATGATGGCATATGTTCGTTTCATAGATATAAATTCGTCCTTTATCTCCATTTATCTCCCTTCATCTCCTTTTCTCAAGTAGAGGGTCTATTCTTTACTCCTTATATACCACGGTCTTGAATCCTACGAGTTTGTCGTAGCGGCTGCCTACGGGGTGCTGATAGACGTAGATTTGATATTCGTTTTCGGTTTGGTGGTAGTCGCCTTCGGTGGGTGCAGTCAGTCCGTAGTCGGTCCCTTCGGGCAGGAAGAGGTACTGGTAGTTGTAGGACCCTTGCTTCAACGACAGTGCTATCTCGTATTGTTGTTCATCGGCATTGTAGTCCAACATGTAGTCGTCGGTGAATTGTCCTTCGGTCAGGTCGCCGTTGATGTATAGTTTTCCGCCTTCCAGTTCGGGCATTTTGAGTGCGAAGTGAGTGATGAAGTAGTCGCTCTCGGTGTCGTTGGCCTCGTTGTCGTCGTTGCGGATGAGGTATCGTCCGTTTTGGTCTTCATCGTATTTGTAGTTGCGTCGCACTTCGTCGGTGTAGATGAATGCATGATAGAACTGGTCGTCGAATCTCATGCGTTCCACTCCCTTGGTTGCCACATGGGGGTCGAGTATTTCGAATCGTCGATACTCGTTGGCAGCAGGGAATATGAGGTGACGGTGATGTGTGTATATCAACTTATTTACTTGGACGTAGGATGGTTTGATACCCGTCACACGTGTGTCCCATCGGCGGTTTTGCATCACCAGTGGTTTCAGTTCGTTGGTTGCATCGCTCACACTGAGGTGCTGGTAGTTTATTTCGAGGTCCATCTGCTGATGGCTCTCGTAGGTGTCGACATCGGTGTTGGCCGATATGGTTGCCCCGATGCTTACCTCGTTGGTGCAAATGCTGAAGCACACCACGGCCACCACCTCGTCGTCGGTTGCCCTGACGATTTCCACTTTGTAGTTTCCGCTCAGCAGCAGTCGGTGTTCCGAGTTTGGCAGTCGCAGTTCATAGTGGTTGTATTGTGTCATGGTGTTGCGCGACGGTGTGTATTTCTTGATTATGGTCGTGCCGTTCTGCCCCGTCATGTAGTCACCATAGTATAGGTCGGATGGTTGCCAGTCGGCCGTGCAGTGCGTGATGCGATAAGTGTAGCGCACGTATCGGCGTTGTAGGTCGTCGAACGAGATGTCGATATACCCGCCCTTCATGTCGAGCACTGGCGGTTGGCCCCACTGTCCGTTCACCATGAGCTGAATGGTGCGTATGTTGTCGGCCAGCGATTGTGTGGTTTGGGCCGAGGTTGAGAGCGACAACAGGAAGAGGAAGGTGAGGATTGACAACCTCACCCTCCATGCTCCATTAAGACTTATAGTATAGGCCTTTTGTCTTGAAGTATTTCTCTTAGAACTTGAAGTATCTCTTTGCATTGTAGTAGCTTATGTCTTCAACCATCTGTTCCATTTGCTTCACTTCACTCTCGGGCAGTTCGCCGTTCTCCACATCGGTTGCGATGAGGTTGCATAGGATTCGGCGGAAATACTCATGGCGTGGATATGAAAGGAATGAGCGCGAGTCGGTCAGCATGCCAACGAAGCGGCTCAAGAGTCCGAGCACCGAGAGGGTGTTCATCTGTTCTTCCATGCCGCGCTTCTGGTCCATGAACCACCATCCCGAGCCCCATTGTATCTTGCCTGGCTCGGTGCCGTCCTGGAAGTTGCCGAGCATGGTGGCCACCATTGCGTTGTCGGCCGGGTTGAGGTTGTAGATGATGGTGCGTGTGAGGTGTCCGTCGGTAGCGAGGCGGTTGAAGAATCGCGACATGTTTTGTGCCGTATTAAACTGACCGATAGAGTCGAAACCTGTGTCGGGACCGAGACGGCGGAACATGCCGGTGTTGTTGTCGCGTATGGCTCCGTAGTGAAATTGCTGTGTCCAGTCGGATGCGTGGTCCATTTCGGCAAAGAGTATGAGCATTGCGCTCTTGAACTTGCGCACCTCCTGTGGTTCTGCGTTTGCTCCGCTCATCACTTTTGTGAATATGGCAGCCACTTCTGCTTCGGTGTAATCCTCGGCATAGAATTCCTCGAGTCCGTGGTCGGAGAGCTTGCATCCAGCAGCTGCAAAGAAGTCGTGACGCTTTTGCAGTGCGTCTTTCAGGTCGGCAAATGTCTTGATATCGATGCCGCTTGTCTCGCTCAGGCGCTCGATGTATGCACGGTAGTTCACTGGATTCTCGACGGCCATTGCCTTGTCGGGACGCCATGCAGGCAGCATCACGGGGTCGTTCTCGCTGCGTTCGGCTGCATATTTGGTGTGGAAGTGGAGGTCGTCAACAGGGTCGTCGGTAGTGCACACCAGTTCTACGTTGTATCGGCGCATGAGTCCGCGGGCCGTGTAGTTGGGGTCGTGCTGCAGCAGGTCGGTGCAGTGGTCGTAAATCTCGCGTGCCGTTTCGGGTTTCAACACCTTGTCGATTCCGAATGCGGTCTTCAGTTCGAGGTGGCTCCAGTGGTAGAGCGGATTGCGCATGCAGTAAGGCATGGTAGCGGCCCAGGCCTCAAACTTCTCGTAGTCAGATGTGTCGGTACCAGTGCAGTAACGTTCAGCAACGCCGTTAGTGCGCATTGCACGCCATTTGTAGTGGTCGCCACCCAGCCACACCTCGGTGAGGGAACGGAATCGATAGTCGTCGGCCACCATCTGCGGACTGAGGTGGCAGTGATAGTCTATGATAGGCAGCGATGCTGCATGGTCGTGATACAAATGCTGAGCCAATGGGCTGTGCAGCAAGAAGTCGGGATTGATGAACGGTTTCATAACTTTATGGTTGTTTTATTAGTTAGTACTATTGCGCCACAAAGTTAATACATTATTTTCAGATATGGAAATGAAAGTCGCAAAAAAGTAAAGATAAATGCGACGAAACGTCGATAATCGGCTAAGAAAGCTGAGACGACACACCACACGTGTAGTGAAAACAGCCAGTCCGTGCGGTGAAAACTGTCAGTCCGAGCGGTGAAAACTGTCAGTCCGTGCGGTGAAAACTATCAGTCCGAGCGGTGAAAACTGTCAGTCCGTGCGGTGAAAACTGTCAGTCCGAACGGCTCGGACTGTTTGCACGAACTGTGAAAACACAATGCATCAATATCAGCGAGCAGTGGTTTCTGTGCCTGAAAGACATCGTTTCTGAAGTGAAAACTTAAACTATTCGGCACTTTCTGAGTCTAAAAACATATATAAATATAATAAGGAGTGTCGACACGACACATTTTTTTTGTAACTTTGCAACATGAAACGCATAATCATCTCGCTGCTGACCCTGCTGGCAACCGCCACCATGTCGGCTCAACAACAGGCTGACGCCACCAACATCCTGACATACATCAAGACCGTGATGCAGTTCAACAAGTATGCCCCACAGGAGAAAGTATACCTGCATCTCGACAACACGGGCTACTTCAAGGGCGAAACCATACGATTCAAGGCCTACCTCACCCGCACCGACAAGGCGGCACGGTCGGACATAAGCAGTGTGATGTATGTAGAACTGGTCAACCCGATAGGCGACGTGTGTGAACGACGCACCCTGAAGGTGACCGACGGTGAGGCCGAGGGCGACATACGCCTCGACAGCATCGTAGGCGTTTCGGGATTCTACGAACTCAGGGCTTATACCCGCTACATGACCAACTGGGGCAAGGAGGCCATCTTCTCGCGAGTGATACCCATATTCAACAAGCCAAAAGAGGAGGGCAACTACGCCAATCCGATAATCGACAAGATAAGTTTCCGCAACCGACTGCCCAACACCCGAGTGGCCGACGACGGAACTGTGGCCGTATCGGCTACGACAGGCAGCAACACGATAAACCTCAAGTTCTATCCCGAAGGGGGCGACCTGATAGCAGGACTCACCAGCCGGGTGGCAATCAACGCCACCGATGCTGAAGGACATCACCTGAAAACCACGGCCGACCTGCTGCAAGGCAACGAGCGAAAGAAGATAGCCACCGTGAGCACCGACGAGACGGGGCGCGGACTATTTGAAGTATCGCCCACATCCACCGACGACGAGTTCTACGTAGTCATCAACAACGAGGGAAGCAAACGACAGGAATTCAAACTGCCAAAAGCCAAAAGCCAAGGCTGCGTGCTCAACATCGACACCAGCGACGACGATATCGTGACCGCAACCATACTCAACAGCACAGACATGAACGGACAACTCGTGGGATACACAGTCATCAACGGAGGCAACATCGTGACGTGTGACACCATGACCACACGAGGCAAATACACCAAGCGACTGAGCAAATACTCCATGCCCGCAGGCGTAAACCAATTCACCGTATTCGACTCAGAAGGACAAATACTGGCCGAACGACTCTTCTTCATCTTCCCCTACCCCGACACCAACGACTCAATAGCCGTGAGCACCGACGCACGCTACCTCGTGCCATGCGGCAAAGTGAAACTCGACATCCAAGCCACACCCGGTGCATCAATATCAGTGTCGGCCATGGATGCAGCCACCATGACCGGAGGCAAAGAGGGCAACATGAAGACATGGATGCTGCTCGCCAGCGACGTGGCAGGCTACATCGACAGCCCCGACTACTACTTCGAGGCCGACGATGCTGAACACCGCCGGCAAGCCGACATGCTCATGATGGTGCAAGGATGGCGCCGATACGACTGGGCAATGATGGCAGGCAAGCGAGTGCTCGACAAGGTGGAACCCGTGGAAGACGGACTCTACATCTTCGGAAAGCTCGACCACCGCAACAAGAAAAAAGCAATCGAAGGCGTCGACCTGCAAGCATTCCTCTACAACCGCAGCGGACAAAGCATGTCGGGACAAGCAAAGACCGACAGCCTCGGACGATATTCATTCCAACTGCCCGAGATATACGAAGACTGGGTGCTGCAGATAAAGTCGAAGAAAGAAGGCGAAGCTGAAGACTACATCATCGGAATCGACCGACACTTCGCCCCACCGATGCGCACACTTTCGCCCTACGAGACCATGACCCTGCCCGTGAGCGAAGCTAAGTTCTTCAGAGACGAGCCCGACGCTGAAGACCCCGCCGACGAAAAATGGGTATCAATCACAAAGAAAGTACACGTGCTGCCCACTGTGAAGGTGCGCACACGCCGCATCCTGGGCGACCTCTCGGGCAAATGGGGCGACGAATCGATGGCACAAAAGAAGGCCACCATCTTCTACGACTGCGACCCCTTTGCCGACGAAATTGGCGACCGAGGCGAAGCAATGCCCACATTCGACGAATGGCTCAAGAGCAAGAACTCACTCATCAGCGGCTCAACCAACCCCACCATCGACGACATGGCATACGTATTTCCATCGCTCGATGGCAACGAAGATGAAGGAACCGTGATGGAAATCGTAGACAAACAAATGAACTGGAGCGACATAGAGAAGATGTACGAGTCGGCAAAAGAAAAGCCCGTACTGCTATATCGCGAAGGACCAAACTACGACAACCGACCAATAGTGTGGATTGTCGACAACACCTTCTGCACCATCACATACTTCAAGCCGATGAAGTTCTCATTCCTCAACAGCAACAACCAGACGGGAGTCATACAGCGACCACAATTCCTCAACGAAGTAAAGTCTGTCTACTTCACCGACGACCTCTATGGCCTCAACGAATACATCACATCGCCCGACCTGGCAGGACTGCAACCCATCGTGGCATACGTTTACACACACCCCTACTTCTACTTCAAGGAGAAAGGCCTGCGACGCTCACACTTTGCAGGATACAACCGACCAACAAAGTTCGAAATGGAAGACTACAGCACCATGCCACCCACCGAGGACTTCCGACGCACCATCTACTGGGATGCCAACGTGAAAACCGACCAGCAGGGACACGCATCAATCGAGTTCTACAACAACTCGTCGGCCAAGCAACTGTTCATCTCAGCCGAAGGAATGACCAAAGAAGGTAAATACCTCATCAACGAATAAGACATGATTCAATACTTCGACCTCACACGACTCAACAACACCTACGGCGACCAACTGACCCAGGCAGCCACCCGAGTGATGCGCTCGGGATGGTACGTGCTGGGCAACGAAGTGAAGCAGTTTGAACACGAATATGCACAATATGTAGGCACACGATACTGCATCACATGCGGCAACGGACTTGACGCCCTCACCGCAATACTCATAGCATGGCGACAAATGTATGGATGGAACGACGGCGATGAAGTCATACTACCCGACAACACATTCATAGCAACTGCATTGGCAACAAAATCACTCCACTCATCACTCCACGCACACGTGCCATCATACCCGTCCACCTCTACGGCCAAATGGCAAATATGGACGCCATCAACCGCATAGCACACCGCCACCACCTCATGGTGCTCGAAGATGCATGCCAGGCACACGGAGCCATCTACAACTCGACCATGGGTCTGCAGCTCAACAGCCTGTTCGGACGGCGTGCAGGCAACAACTCACATGCAGCAGCATTCAGCTTCTACCCAATCAAAAACCTCGGATGCATGGGCGACGGAGGGGCTGTGACAACCGACAACAGCGAACTGGCCGAGCGAGTGAGAGCCATCGTAAACTACGGACAGACAGTGAAATACACACACGTGTACCAAGGTTTCAACAGTCGTCTCGACGAACTGCAAGCCGCAATACTGAGAGTGAAACTGCAACGACTCGACCACGACAACAACCGCCGCATCGAAATTGCAAATTACTACTCGACACACATCTGCCACCCTGCCGTCGAGGTGATGCCGGCAGTGACCGACAAGAGCCACGTATACCACATCTACCCCATACGATGCAAAAACCGCAAACAACTGCAGACACTGCTGACCGAGGCTGGGATAGGAACCATGACACACTACCCAATACCCATACACCGCCAGCAAGCATACGCCGACTATTCACACCTCGCCATGCCTATAGCCGACGCATGGGCCGACGAGGAAATCAGCCTACCCATCAGTCCGGCATTGACCGACGACGAAGTGAAGCAAGTAGTCGACTGTATAAACCAAAACATATACTGACGTTTGGAAGTGCGTAAGTTTGTGAGTTCGTAAGTTTGTGAGTTCGTAAGTTTGTGAGTTTTCGCATAACTCAAGAACTCAAAAACTCAAAAACTCAAGAACTTAAAAACTCAAGAACTTAAAAACTCAAGAACTCAATACTCAAAACATATAAACCAAAACAAAAACAACAATGAAACTAACTAAAATTATCTTCACCTACATCCTTACGACAGTGAGCATAAGCCTATGCGCACAACCTGAAGGAAAATTCTACGTCTACAACCCCTCAACCCACATGTTCCTAAGCCGCGCCACAACCAAGGCAGCGCTCGACAACTTCGGACTGCCCGTTGAAATCACAGCCAGCGGCGACACCTATGCCATGAAATACATGGACAACGGGGCAAGCATCTCCGCGAGCGACATGCCCGACATCTTCAAGGCACTGGGACAGATAGCCGCAGGCGAGACAAGCGAATGGCAACTGCTCGACCAGAAAGAGCGCGACAACATCATTTCACAGTTCTATGAACAACAAATCACAACCGTGGCATCAAAGGCTGGATGG
>CAMVDC010000105.1 GCA_947166155.1 uncultured Prevotellaceae bacterium
CATGCCTGCCCTCAGTGGCGACATGCTGGTGGGGCGTCATGCAGGTATCAACCGTGCGTTGATCGACTCGCCCAACGGCCCGCTTACGATAACCATACCACTTGCAAAACCCTCTTCGCCGATTTCGCCCACGGCCGAGGACCCCACTGCTACTGCCGACCGACCGGCTCATGGAGCGGGTGGAAGCCGGGTTTCCGACATCGTGATGAGTCCCCATGGCGACTGGCGACACAAGCACTGGCATGCCCTCGAGTCGACCTACTTCAACAGTCCTTTTTTCGAATACTACTACGATGACTTCCACGATATATATCAAGGCGACGAGCAGATGTTGTGGCAATTCAACTCACGGCTCATCGACCTTGTGGCCCACCTTGCAGGCCTTGACGACCACTCGGCGATTGCTGCCCTTCATCGTCGTAATCTGTCGCGTCGTGGCGAGCCATACTATCAGGTCTTCGCACATCGTCACCCGTTTGTTCACGATATGAGCATCGCGGATTTGTTGTTTAATATGGGCCCCGAAAGCATCTATTGGATAGCCTGACGCGCTGTGCAACCCCTGTTTTGTGAACCGATGTTTCAAATATGCAAATAGTTTTATCATTTGTAACACCTTATTATATATATAAGCACTAATTTTGCACGTCGATTGGTGGTGAAAGGAGGGGACAGACCCTCTCTGCCCTTTGTGCATCGTAAATAAAATCAAATCTCATAAGTTCTCGATAACTACCAAAAAAACTAAATACATAAACAACATGAACAAAATCTTACTTACAACTCTTTTCCTGCTCGCCTTGTCGACAGGGGGTACGAAAGCTCAGACCTTCGGCAATGTGCCACCGCTGCATGTTGATGGCAAATACCTAAAGGACGACAAGGGCAATGTGGTGCGACTGCACGGAGTGATGGACACCCCGAGCGACTGGTTTAATAGCGGC
The DNA here is from genome assembly GCA_947166155.1 of uncultured Prevotellaceae bacterium. Lineage (GTDB taxonomy): Bacteria > Bacteroidota > Bacteroidia > Bacteroidales > Bacteroidaceae > Colivivens. The sequence continues at coordinate 945 of CAMVDC010000105.1, forward strand.
CGTTGGGGATGGGGCATCGACGACTCAAAGGTGGCACCATGCATCAACTACTTCAACAAACTCTATACGGCCATCACCGACACGGTGAATGGTGCGTACTGCAATGTGTTCCGCTTGCACCTCGACCCCTGCTGGACCAACGACAACAACGTGAACTACAGCTATGTGAACGACAAGGGCGAAACCATCGTGGTGGGTAAGACTGGCGACGGAGAGGCTAACATACAGCACTTCAGCAGAACCCGCCTCACGAAATACATGCGTACACTCTACTCAAAGTTAGCGCTCAACGCCGTGAAGAAGGGCCTTTATATCATCATGCGCCCACCAGGCGTGTGTCCTCGCACCATAACGGTAGGCGACGGCTATCAGCACTACCTGATGGAGGTGTGGGACATAGTGACTCAGAACGACAGCATCCTGAAGTATTCAGGGCAGATATCGATTGAGTTGGCCAACGAACCTATCACCGTACACGATGCTAACGGACAGAGCAGCGACCATGCGCTCCACGACTTCTTCCAACCGATAGTCGACAAGATACGTGCCAACGGTTTCACCGGCATCATCTGGGGTGTGGGTACTGGCTATCAGAGCGGATATGAAGGATATGCCAAATATCCACTCGAAGGCGAGAACATCGGCTATGCCGTACACGTGTACTCGGGATGGTACGGACAGGGCGACAACAACGCCAACCCACAGACATTCATCAACAACTTCGGACGCCAGGTGCCGGTGGTGAACACCAACCCTATCGTGGTGACCGAGATTGACTGGAGTCCGCAAAACACCGACACGGTAGACCACTACAACGAGTTCAACGAACCTGTATATAAGAACTACGGAACGTGGGCAACCGCATCGACCTCGAAGTGGGGCAAGGCATGGAAGGCCACCCACGACTACTATGGCAACATAGGCATGACCCTCACCGGCACAGGCGACTATATCGACATCGATAAGTCGATTGCCACCAACCCGCCCAAGGCCGTAGTGGCATTCAATGGCAACCCCGAATGTTGTGCACAAGCATGCTTCGAGTGGTATAAGGACTGGAACATGACCACACGCCCCTACAAGGCATTCACCCGCCAGTGGACATCCGACCAGGGCAACGGTACATACAAGAACCCGGTTATCAACGGCGACTTCCCCGACATCGATGTCATACGTGTGGGCGACACATTCTACATGGTCAGCACAACGATGTTCTACATGCCAGGAGCCACCATCCTGAAGTCCAAGGACCTCGTCAACTGGGAATACTGCGCCAACCCTCTGTTGCAGATTGTCGACAACAACGCCTACAACCTCATTGGCGCTCATCACTACAGCCAAGGCATGTGGGCATCGAGCCTTAACTACCACAACGGCAAGTTCTACCTCTATTTCCCATGCTCTACATGGTCGCCCGACTCGCGCAGCATCCTGCTCACCGCAGCCGACCCCGAGGGACAATGGGAGGTGAAACTGCTGCCCGAAGCATACCACGACCCGGGATGGCTGTTTGATGACGGCCCCAACGGCGACGGATACCTCTACGTGGCATGCGGCATCGACAACATCACGGTCATCAAGTTCAACCCAAACAACCTGACCAAGATATCGAGCAAGACGGTAATCAGCGCAGGCAACGGACTCGAGGGCAGTCACATGTACCACATTGGTGACTACTACTACATCTACGCCACCTATGGCGGCACCGAGGGAAGCCAGACCATCTTCCGCTCAAAATCGCCTATGGGCACCTACGAGGAATGTGTGACAGCCACATCGTCGACCAACCCTCGCGGTCGTATCTTTGCCGGACAAAAGATACACCAAGGCGGATTGGTACAGACACAGACAGGCGAATGGTGGACCATGCTCTTCAAGGACGACGGAGCAATAGGACGTGTGCCATACCTGGAACCAGTGACATGGAAGGACGGATGGCCCATCATTGGCAACAACGGCATCGACGTGACTGCCAACGGACGTCCATACAAGAAACCCGACGTGGGACGTACGTATCCACGCACATATCTCCCAACCAACGATACATTCACCGACCCTGTGCTCGGAAAGCAGTGGGAGTGGAACCACAACCCGGTCGACAAGGGATGGAGCCTCATAGAGAATCCCGGATACCTGCGCCTCCACACGGTAAATGTCACCGACTCGCTGCAGTGGGCACGCAACAGCCTCTCGCAACGAATTCTGGGTTACAACCCTGTGGGCACCTTAGCAACACGCTACACCACATCCTACGGAACCATAAAACTTGCTACACAAAACATGATTGATGGCGACGTGGCAGGTCTGGCCATATTCCAGGAACCATACCAGCTCATCGGTGTGAAGGTAATCGACGGCAAGCGCCACGTGTATAGCCTCAGCCAGAAGTCGCTGCGCGGACAGCAAACAGAGTCGGTAGGACCAGAACTGACTGCCGATACAATATACCTCCGTGCCATCGTGAACTTCAACACAAGCAAGGCAAACTTCTACTACAGCTACGACAACCGCCGCTACACCAAGTTTGGTCCCGAGATGTCGATGGGTTACACCCTCGGAGTGTTTGTGGGCAACCGCTTCTTCCTCTTCAACTACGCTACAAAACACATTGGCGGATTTGTCGATATCGACTGGTTTACAACCGAGCCACAGTGGGAGGAAGAGTGGTACTACGGTCCAGGTACACTCAACACCTTCACCGAGGCCGACCTCGCAGTCGAGAGCCTTGAACTGAAGAAGACCGACTACACAATCACTCCTGGCGGATTCTCGCAACTCGACATCGTGAGCACATCACAGTCAGGACTTTCAGCTACGGTGGCAGCCAACTGCACATTCGAATACTCTAACCCAGGCGTAGCGCAAGTGGTGGGCGGCAACATACGCGGATTCAATGTAGGCGAGACCGACGTCACTGCAACATACACCGACCCGCTGGGCGGACAACGCAGCGTGGAATTCCACGTGGCCGTAAGCTACTTCCCACTCACCGAAGATGCCCTCAACCCGTCGATATCAGGTAATGGCACATTCAGCGAGAAGGTGAAATCGCTCAAGACCTCGGCCAACGGATTTGGAGGTTGGGAATACGAAAACGGCGTCGACCTGAGCAAGTACAACTACATAGTAGTCAAGTTGCGCCTTGCATCTACTGCCAAGCCGTCGTTCCGCTTGTTCGACTCCGAGAAGTACTCGACGACCGACTGCTATAAGTTGGATATGGGTACATCATCGACAGCTGTCATCGACCTGCACAACCTCGTGACTCCAAACGGACGCACCCTCGACCCCAGCCACATCTATAAGGCAGGATTCCTGACCGACGGCTCACGCGCCATATATATCAGCGACATCTACCTCAGCATGGATGGCGAGACACCCGCAACTACAGGCATCAGCCAAATCAAGGCCGACGAGGCAACCGGCAACAGCGGCATATTCAACCTCAGCGGTCAGAAACTCTCCATGCCACAGCGAGGCCTCAATATCATCAACGGCCGTAAGGTGCTGATTAAGTGAGCGCAAAGCCAAGCTTGCTTACGCTTTGCCGAACGTGAAGCACCAAGATGTAATCAAGGTGCTGATTAAATAAGGATATCACCACATGCCGCCGAGAACAATGACGGCATGCACAACAAACCAGCGACGAAGTGCCATATGGAACAAGAAGACCATGTGGCACTTCCCTCTTTTTCAGTGTCGTGCCGATGCGGCAATTAGCTCCTGCCGTGTCGTAAAGTGTAACGAAAAGTGCCGTAAATGCGTGGTACAATGCAAATAATTACCGATTGGCAATTGTCAATTATCAATTATTTACTACCTTTGCACTTGAATAACATGGCGAGAGCTTAATTTTATTTGTGATGAAGATACTGATACTTAATGGACCCAACCTCAATCTGTTGGGACGCAGAGAACCGGATGTGTATGGCAACGAAGGATTCGACACTTACTTCCAATCGATTGCCAAGCGTTTCTCCGACATAGAGTTGGAGTATTTCCAGTCGAACCACGAGGGCGACCTCATCGACAAGATTCATGACGTAGGGTTCAGCTACGACGGTATCGTGTTTAATGCCGGAGCATACACCCATACCAGCATCGCACTCCACGATGCCATCAAGGCAGTAAAAACACCAGTGGTGGAGGTACATATATCGAATGTGATGAGCCGCGAGCAGTTTCGCCACACATCGATGATTGCTCCTGCATGCAAGGGAACCATCGCCGGCTTCGGCCTCGACTCCTACCGCCTGGCCATAGAGGCCATTATCGGAATGAATAATTGACAGATGCAGACAGGATGATGAGTGGTAACATCGACGAATACATAGAAGCGCATACCGACCCCGAACATCCATATCTGCACAGCCTATATCGCGCAACGCAGATACACTTGCTGTATGGCCGCATGGCCAGCGGACATGTGCAGGGACGCCTGTTGAAGATGCTTGTCGAGATGATTCGACCTACAAACATACTCGAGATAGGCACCTTCAGTGGTTATTCAGCACTATGTATGGCCGAAGGTCTGAAGGAAGACGGCATGGTGCATACCGTCGAGGTGTTCGACGAACTCGAAGACTTCACCCGACCATGGATAGAACAGTCGCCATGGGCCGACAAAGTGAAGTTTTACATAGGCGATGCACTCGATGTAGTGCCGCGACTGGGCATCAGCTTCGACATGGTGTTTATCGATGGCAACAAACGCATGTATACCGACTACTACCAACTTGCAATGGAGCACACCACACCGCAGGCATTCATCGTGGCCGACAACACGTTGTGGGACGGACATGTAGTAGAGCCCACAGGTAATCCCGGACACCAACATACCGACGAACAGACACTCGGTGTGATGCGGTTCAACGACTTGGTTGCGACAGATCAGCGAGTTGAGAAGGTGATGCTGCCGCTACGCGACGGATTGACCCTTATAAGAAAGAAATGACAGCAGCATAACGAAGCACCAAAACCGATGCTGCGACATTGATATATAGAAACAAGTAAACATAAAGAAAGAGTGGAGACAACAAGACAGAACAAAATTGCAAGGCTCATACAGAAAGACCTTGCCAACATATTTCAGGAGCAGACACGTAAGACCCATGGGGTACTCGTGTCGGTGAGTATCGTGAGAGTGAGCAGCGACCTCAGTGTTGCCAAAGTGTATCTCAGCATATTCCCATCAAACCGTGCGGCAGAATTGCTCGAAAATATCAACGCCAACGCATCGCAGATACGCTACATGCTTGGTACACTCGAGCGTCATCAACTGCGCATCATCCCCGAGTTGAAGTTCTTTATCGACGACTCGCTCGACTACATCGAAAACATCGACCGTCTGCTGAAGAAGTAATCGAAGCCACGCCATGAACATACAACTATTCGTTGCCCTGCGCTATCTGTTCACCAAGAAGTCGCATCATGTAATCAACATCATCAGCGGCATCTCGGTGTTTGGTGTTGCCATTGCTACCGCGGCATTGGTGTGCATCCTGTCGGTATTCAATGGGTTTCAGGATATGATTGCCAACCTATTCACTGCATTCGATCCACAACTCAAGGTTGTACCGGCAAAGGGTAAGTTTATGGACGCAGGGAGCGACGCATTGGCACAACTCAAGACCGACGACCGTGTGGCAGTGTATAGCGAAGTGTTGCAGGACAATGTGTTGCTTGCCACCAGCGGACGTCAGCAGATGGCTATAGTGAAGGGTGTGGACGACGAGTTTGAACACCTTATCGACTTTCCTCGCATACGCTACGGCGACGGACCCTTCCAGTTGCATGCCGATGTTATCGACTATGGTATTTTCGGTGTCAACTTGCTCAGCAATCTGGGGCTTGGAAGCGACTTTCCATCACCAATACAAGTATATGCACCCCGAGGCGGCGAACGTATCGACCCTACCGATCCATCCGAGAGTTTCAACCAGGACGAACTATATTCGCCTCATGTGGCATTCTACGTAAAGCAAAACAAATACGATGCTAACTATGTCATCACATCGCTACGGTTTGCAAGGCGTATATTCGAGCGCGAAGGACAGGTGTCGGCCGTGGAACTGAAACTCAAACCCGGCATAAACATCGACCGTACGAAGGACGACATCGCCAGCACTTTGGGACCTGACTACAAGGTACTCGACCGCTACGAACAACAAGAAGATACATTCAAAATCATGAAGATAGAGAAGCTCATTTCATACATTTTCCTCACATTCATACTGCTTATAGCCTGCTTCAACATCATTGGCTCGCTATCAATGCTAATCATCGACAAGAAGGACGATGTGGTAACTTTGCGCAACATGGGAGCCACCGAACAGCAAATAGCCGGTATCTTCACTGCCGAAGGACGCCTCATATCACTGATTGGTGCAGTGGTTGGTATCGTGTTGGGACTACTTCTATGTTACCTGCAACACCAGTTCGGAATCATCAAGTTCGGGCAGTCGGCAGGCAGTTATATCATCGACGCATATCCTGTGAGTGTGAAGTGGACCGACATCGTGACGATATTCCTGACAGTCATAGTTGTGGGTTTCATCTCGGTATGGTATCCCGTACGTCAACTCACACGTCGTCTCACCACTGGTAGGGGCATGGCTGCTATGACTTTTGTCACTGCTTTGTGTCTTATGTCATGCGGTCCGGAGGGCGACCAGTTCATTATCAAAGGCACGTTCACCGACATGCCAGTAGGTCAGCTGTTCATCTATAATTCTACCGACCCACAGTCGCCGTTCGACACCATCTCAGTCAACAATGGCAAGTTCTCATATATGGGTCAAGCTGACCACTCCACTCCTTACATCATCGTCTTTCCTAATGCGCTGGAGCAGGTCATTTTTGTTGATGGGGGACAGGAAATAAAGTATAAGGCATCGACGCGCGACCTCAAGAACTACAACGCAGAACCCAACGACGACAACCGAATCATGAACGACTTCCGCCGCCAAACCAGCGAACTCACTGGTGTGCAGGTGCAGGAGGTGGCACGTCAGTTCATCAATCAGAATCCACAATCGGCTGCGGCTATATACCTTTTCGACCGTTATTTCGTACAGGAACGCACACCATTCGACGAAACTCATGACATGCTCGACATCCTTTTCAAACATCAAGAAGATAATCCATACCTACACTCAGTGAACGACACTTATAAACGTCTGCAAGGCGCACAGATAGGACAGCGGGTGCCACACGTGACTGTCAAAACACGTGGACATGGTACCCTCGCTCTCGACTCACTCAAAACATCTAATACCGTCGTGGTCTATTGGGCTTCATGGATGCCAAGAGTGTACGATTTCATCGACAATTTCAACATCACAATCGAGGAGTATGGTACCGACAACGACGACCTTCAGTTCCTCTGCGTCTCGCTCGATACCGAGATGTATAAGTGGGTGAATCGCATTAAAGAAGACACAATTATGTCGTTGCACGCATGCGACGGACGTGCTTGGGAAAGTCCTGTAGTAAGCAAAATGGGCATCAACGACATTCCTTCTTACGTCATCATTTCTGCAAACCATACTGTCGTTGCAAGGGGCAAAAACCTCGATGAAATGGAGAAAGATTTGTCGAAACTGAAATGATGGAACCGAATAAAAACAGAGGCCTAAACGCGTGAGGGCCGATTCGAAACTGACATGAGAAAGCTGAATGTAATAGAACTTAATCGCATAAGCGTAGAGCAGTATAAGCAAAGTCGTAAGACACCGCTTACGATTGTGCTCGACAATGTGCGTAGCACCTATAATGTAGGCAGCATCTTCCGTACAGCCGATGCACTGCGTATTGAGTCAATACAGCTGTGTGGCATTACTCCGCGCCCACCGCACCCAGAGATTCATAAGACAGCGCTTGGTGCCGAACTTTCGGTCGATAGTCAATATAATGTGTCTACCCTCGAACTTGTCAATTCGCTCAAGGCAAAAGGGTATATCGTCATGGCTGTTGAGCAGGTCGAAGGTAGTATCTCCTTGCCAAAATTTGCCGATGAAATGGATAAATTACGTGCCAAATTGCCCGATGCCACTCATCTTGCCATTGTTGTCGGCCATGAAGTGCACGGAGTGAAGCAGGAAGTCGTTGATGCATGTCATGCTTGTATCGAGATTCCGCAATATGGCACAAAACATTCGCTCAACGTTAGCAGTGCTGCCGCCATAGTTATGTGGGAAATATCACAATATCTTCATTCCATCGACATCTGACAATACGCATTCTTTCATCGTGTTTTGCCGATGAAATCGTGATAAATTGAAATATTGCTGTCCGGTAAAAGTTTTTTAGCAATATAAAAAATTAGGCTGAAATCCTCGCTCGGGTTTCAGCCTTTTTTGTTACCTTTGTT
>CAMVDC010000106.1 GCA_947166155.1 uncultured Prevotellaceae bacterium
CATCTTTCTTTAGTATGGCATGTGGCTGATCCTCTGAATCCGAATGGGTTGAAGCGTGGTGCGCCCATCATCATGCGTGGCATGCGTGGCTGTGGCATTGCCGGGCGGAGTTCGTTCTGGATTTGCTCGATGGCTGCTGTCAGTACTTCGCTGTTGACCTGTGTGCCGTTGATGACCACTTTGTTACCCTGACGTGCTGTGTTGAGAAGCTGGAAGAGTTGGGCCATTGAGAGTGTGTAGTTGCACTGGTAGTAGTTTTCGTCGCCCGATTTTGGCATTACGTTCACTTTGCCTTCGCTGAGTTCCTGGTCAAGGATGCTCTGACCTTCATGGCCTATTACGTCGAATCCGAAGTTTACTTTGTCTTTCGATTCCTCGATGATGCTGAGTGTGCAGCTGTGGTTCTTGAAGTCGAAGCCGAGGCCCACTTCCATGTTGGTGGTCACTGGTGAGTAGTACACTGTAGAGTTTTGGGCACTGGCGCTGATACTCATGATAACACTTGCGATTGCGATTACGATAGTCTTCATAACTTGTTTCCTTTCTTTTTTTAGTTTGTTATTATTTTTTGTTTTTGTTTCTGTTTGTTGTGTCGGCGGCCTGTTTTTCTGTCGTCGTACATCCTTAAGACGTTGGAATCCTGTTTTCGTTTAGGGGGAAAACTTTTTCTTTTCCCTAAACAATTTAGGGGTTTTCCGATTAAACCTTTTCGGTGTCGTGGTGTCGGCGCGCATGCGTGTCGCGACGCGAGTGTATATATGTGGATTTGCGAGCGCGCACTCGCGGCCCCGAGAGTGCGCACTCGCGGGCTTGTGAGTGCGCACTCGCAGGCCTGAAAGTGCGCACTCTCCGTCGACCCCCTCTACAGGTATGTGTGTCGGGGTTGGCACGGAGCATAAAAAACACCCTCTGCATCGGGGTGAAAATTGATGCAGAGGGTGGTGATATTTGGCAGTGCCTGTGCTGCCGCGGGCGATGTATCGGCTTATCGCACGAGGTATTTCTTGCCGTTGTGGATATAAATGCCCGCAGGCAGATGTGCCGGCGTGTTGGCACTTACGTATTGCAGGCCTCCGAGTCCGTACCATGCTGAGGGATGGTGGGTGTCGTCGGTCTCTACGGTGTTGATGCCGGTCAGTGGGTCGGCCTTGGCAGTGATGCTTATCTCAGAGGCTGATGCCCATGCGTGGTTGTTGATTTCCGACTTGGCAATGAGCTTCAGGTAGCGGCCCTCCTTGGGTGTGGACAGTTTGGCCTGCTGCTGTGCGGTGGTGCGTGCAAACGAGCCTGTAGCTACGGCTGAGCCCATGTTGGTGGGGTTGTCGGCTATGTAGATTTCGTATTCGCGTATCATGCCGTTCTCGTTGCCGTCGGTGCGTGCGGTGTAGAGCACTGAGGTCACGGTGTAGGTCTTAACCATATCGATGATGATGGTGTGAGGATGTGTGGGTGTGGTGCCCGAATACTGTGTGTGCCAGAATGTCGAGGGGTTGTTGTCGATGGCCATTGATGCAGGGTTGCCGCCTTCCTGGCTCGACACGCTGTATATCTTCCAAGTACTGCGGTCGATGTACATCTGGAACTCGTAGGTGGCAACAGGGCTGTCGAAGTATGAGTCGGCGGTGCAGTAGGTAGTCACGGTGCCTCCGTTGGGCAGGCTCACCGCTGTGGTGTATTGCTTGTATTCGCCTCCGTTTATACTATAATATATGGTGGCATTCTTGGTACCTGTGCGCATGGTGATGCGTCCGTTGGTAGCCTGGGTGCATACCACGGGTTGGCATATAGGCATGTCGACACGTGCCTTTTCCGACAGCTGTTGTGGTGTCATGGCCGATGCGAGCGGCATGAGCATGAATCGCATGTGGGTGTCGGATGCATAGAGTTCATACTTCTTCAGCACGTCGGGGCCGCAGCTTGCGTTGCCAAGTCCGCGTGTGCGTGCGTCGAGGTTCACTGTGGTCGATGCAGCTTTCTTGAATTCGTAGGGGTGGCGTGCGCGTGTGTTGCGGTTGGTGTAGTTGTCTTCGGGTTTCCAGTGCAGGGCCGAGGCAGCCATCTTGTCGGGTGCCACGATGAGCAGGCCTTTGCCGTCGGAGTTGCTCAGTGCCATCCAGCGCACTTCCTGCTTTGTGCCGTGCTCCTGTGGTTTTACGTATTCGGTGTATTGGTCGGTCACGGTGCTGCTATACACTCCGGGGAAGCATGCCTCCTTGCGGTCGACGTAGCTGTCCCATGGTCCGCGGCCGAACCATGTGAACTGCTCCATGCGAACAGGCATGTCGAACCGGAGTCCGATGCGTGGCACGATGGCATTCTTGTCGGCGGGGTCGATGTCTGCATTGACCATGATGATTCCGTCGGCACATACCTTGAAGTCCATCTGGACGTCGACGGTGTGTTGTGTGGTCGAGGTCCAAGTGCTCTGCATGCTTATGTCGACCCATCGCTGATTGTCGTCGGTCTTCACGCTTGTCTGCTTGCAGCGACCGGTGAAGTTGGTGAGTCCCATGTCGTCCCAACTGCTTGTCTTGTTGCCGTCATTGTCGGTAGGCAGGCGGAAGAGGTTGGGCTTCACGACGGTCGATATGAGTTGTGTGCCCTCGTAGGTATATCGCATGAGTGTGCCCTGTGTTTTGCTGAAGATGGCGGTGAAGTGGTCGTTCGACACGGTGAGCATGGCCGATGTCTCGTTGACTTTGAGTGTCTCGCTGTCGTTGATTTTGAGTGGCGGCTTCACTGCGGTGTTGAGTGGCAACACCTCGCTTGCGACTTCGTAGCCGGCATCAGCCCACAGTGTGGCCTCCTTGAGGCGGGCGCTGAAGCGGATGAAGTATTCGGCTTCGGGGCGCGGGTCGGCTGGCAGGGCGTCGATGTTGATGCGGGTGCTGTCGCCTGCGCTTACGATGGTCGATATGGTGCCTGACCCCACTTCGCGTCCTTCCTCCATGACGGTGTAGGTCACGTCGAGGTGGCTATTGTCGAGGAATGCCAGTTTGTTCTTCATGAGGAAGCGGTTGTGGAGTGTTCCCACGGGTTTGAACTCCAGCGGCTGGTATATCTTCTTGGTGTTGTAGACCTTGTCGGTGAAGCTCCAGTCGGGTTTCACGAGGCCGTTGATGCAGAAGTTGCCGTCGTTGGGGTTGTCGCCGAAATCGCCTCCGTAGGCGAAGTATTCAGTGCCGCTTGAGTTCTTGGCCAGCAGTCCTTGGTCTTTCCAGTCCCAGATGAACTCGCCGGTGAGGCAGGGGTACTTCTCGTAGAGGTCGAAGAACTCGCGCACATTTCCCATCGAGTTTCCCATCGAGTGGCTGTTCTCGCACTGTATGTGTGGTTTGGGGTTGGACTGTCCCATGCGGCTGCGACCGGTGTTCTCAATGCCTTCAACGCTGGCATACATGGTGCTGCTCACATCGCCGTAGTTGCTGTTGCCTTCGTAGTGGATGAGGCGTGTGGTGTCGAGTTTGCGTATTGCCTCGCGAGCCGTCTGGAAGTTGTTGCCGCCTCCCGACTCGTTGCCGAGCGACCAGAGGGAGATGCACACATGGTTGCGGAGCCACAACACCTGGTTGGCCGAGCGTTCGGTCATCATGTTGCGGAAGAGGTCCACGCTCGAGAGCCCTGTGTTGGCATGACATTCCACGTTGGCTTCTGCTATGACATAGAGGCCGTAGCGGTCGCACAGGTCGTAGAAGTATGGGTCGTTGGGGTAGTGGGATGTACGCACAGCGTTGATGTTGAGGCGTTTCATGGTTATCACGTCGCGTTCCATCTCCTGGCGTGTGATGGCACGTCCGTTCTGATAGCTGAAGTCGTGGCGGTTCACTCCGTGGAACACCATGCGGCGGCCGTTGATGAGCAGTGCTCCGTCGCTCCTCACGCCCACTTCCTTGAAGCCTACCTTGCCTCCGCGGATGTCGACCACGGTGCCGTCTTGGCGCTTCAGGCTTATGATGAGGTTGTAGAGGTTAGGCTCTTCGGCGCTCCACTTCTTGGGTTTGGTCACGTTGAAGGTGAAGGTCTGTGTACCAGCCTTGCTCACCGCTTTCGTTCCGCTTGCCACCACGGTGCCAGCCTCGTCGGCCACCTCGGCTTCGAGGGTGGCGCCTGGCATGTCGTCGCCTGCTATGGTGACTTGCAGACGTGCCGTGGCGTTGATGTAGTTGGCATCGAGGTCGGTGGTGAAGAAGTAGTCGCGAATCTGGGTCTTAGGTGCCGACCACACGAAGCAGTGACGCTGGATGCCGGTGAGGCGCCAGTAGTCCTGACACTCGATAAACGAGCCCGAGGTGAATCGGTAGACTTGCAGTGCCACGGTGTTGGTTCCGGTGGTCACATAGGGAGTGATGTCGAACTCCGACGGCAGGTATGAGTCTTCGCTATATCCGATGCGTTTGCCGTTGATCCAGAGGTAGTAGCCGTGGCCCACACCGTTGAAGCGTATGTAGATAGTGCGTCCCTCCCACGATGGCGGCAGTGTGAACTGTCGGCGATATGTGCCCACGGGGTTGGGCATGTTGCTGTTGTAGGAGAACCATCCCGGTCGTTCGGCCATGATGCTATAGGTGTTGCGGTCGTAGGAGAAGGGGTATTGCACGTTGCAATACAGCGGTTTGTCCCAGTTTTTGCCATGACGTATGCCATACACCTGCCACGACGATGGTACGTCGATATTGTCCCAGGTCACGTCGTTGTAGTCGGGTGCAAACACGTTTTGAGGAGCGTTGGCAGGGTTGCCCACCCAGCGGAACTTCCATGTGCCGTCGAGGTCGATGTAGTAGGGCGACTCTTCCATTGCGTTGCCATTCACTTCTGAAGTACTGCCCCAGGGTATGGAGACAGTATGAGCCGCTTCGCGGTTCACGTTCGAGATACGTGGGTTGTCCCATTCAGTACCGTCTTGTGCGCTCATCACGGCAGTCGCCATGCAGAGCACCGAGAAAAATAACTGCTTCATGATATAAATGAATAATTGTTGTCGGTTGTCGGGGAGCTGGAAGGCGCCTCCGGGGTGGGGAGTTCCTTCATCTCCTGTTCTACATAAAAACAAATTGGCGGTCGACAGAGAACTCTGAAGACCGCCTTGGTAGCGAGAGTGGGGTATGATCCCACGACCTCCGGATTATGAATCCGACGCTCTAACCAACTGAGCTATCTCGCCATCCTTTTTTGTTTTGCGGGTGCAAAGGTAGTAAATTATTTATAATTGGCAATTGATAAACGCGACTTTTTTTGTTTTTATGCGTATTTTTTAGTTGCAAAGCCTCGTTTTCGCTTGTCGTGCACTCACAAATCAGTGGAAGAACATGTAGCTGATGATGATTGCAGCCACTATGCCCGCAAGGTCGGCAAGCAGGCCGCAGGTCACCGCGTGACGGGTCTTCCTGATGGCAACACTGCCGAAATACACCGCAAGGATATAGAACGTGGTGTCGGTCGAGCCTTGGAACACGCATGCCAGACGACCTACAAACGAGTCGGCACCATACTGCTGCATCGCGTCGACCATCATGCCGCGTGCACCGCTGCCGCTCAGCGGTTTCATCAGGGCGGTAGGAAGTGCTGCCACGAAGTCGGTATCAATGCCACACAGACCCACCAGCCATCCGATGCCGTCGGTCACGTAGGTCATGGCGCCCGAAGCACGAAACACACCGATGCCTACGAGGATGGCTACCAGGTAGGGTATGATTTTCACTGCCGTGGTGAAGCCGTCCTTGGCTCCCTCGATAAAGGCGTCGTACACGTTGATGTGCTTGCGAAGTCCTGCCACGATGAAAGTCACGATAATGACAAACAGCAGGATGTTGGCAAACTGGGTCGACACCGTGTTCATCGTCTCTTCGTCCATGCTCGAGAGCAGCCAGATGATGCCTGCCACACCGGCACAGATGCAGCCGAGGAATGTGAGCAGGGTGGCGTTGAGCAGGTTGATGCGCTGGTAGATGCTCGTCACAACGAGGCCCGCCAGCGTGCTGAAAAACGTGGCAAGCAGTATCGGCACAAACACATCGGTGGGTTGGGCGGCGCCCATCTGAGCCCTAAATACCAGCACACTGACCGGTATGATCGTCAGGCCCGACGTGTTGAGCACCAGGAACATAATCATGGGGTTGGATGCCTCGTCCTTCTTCGGGTTCAACTCCTGCAACTGCTCCATGGCCTTCAGGCCCAGCGGCGTAGCTGCATTGTCGAGTCCCAGCATGTTGGCCGATATATTCATAAACATAGTGCCCATAGCGGGGTGCCCCTTCGGGATGTCGGGGAATATGCGGGTGAGCACAGGCGACAGCAGTCGCGACATGAAACTGATCAATCCTCCCTGCTCGCCGATGCGCATGATGCCCATCCAGAGCGACAGCACACCGGTCAGTCCCAACGAAATCTCGAATGCCGTCTTGGCCGACGAGAACGTGGAGTCGATGACAGCAGGAAACACCTCCATGTCGCCGAAACACAGTATTTTCACTGCCGACACCACGAAGGCAATCACGAAAAATGAAATCCAAATGTAATTGAGTGCCATGATGTATTTTGTTTTTGCGCTGCAAAGGTAAGGAAATAAAACGAAACGGCAAAACCCGCGCCAACACAAACTGCGATACGCCATGCGATTTAGCATCAAGCCACACGATATTAACACGCCTATGCGCCACACATTATTATATAATACGCATGCGCGCGCGTAAGAGTGGCATCACTTGACTTTCGTAGCGCAGATATCCAACTTTTGCTGCGAGTGCGTAGAACTTTTGCTGCGCTTATATCCAACTTTTGCTGCGCGTACGTAGAAGTTTTGCTGCGAGTGCGTAGGAATTCTTTAATTTGCGACGCAAATTATTAAATTTGCGTCGCAGTTTTATTAATTTTCGGTGGAAAATTATTAAATTTACGTCGCAAATTAAAGAATTAGTCCGCACTCGCAGGCAAATTACTGCGCACTCGCAAGGTTTTTATTCCGCACTCGCAGCGGTTTTCTTATGTTCTCGCAGGTAGAATAGTGTGTTTTTCCGTCGTTTTGCTTGCTTATATGCCGATATTGTCGTACCTTTGCGCTGTGCTCGACGGCCGGGCATGTCTGGGCATGTGTCGACAGGGATGCACACGAAACTATGGAAATACAAACGAATTATGGAACAGGGACTTATATATGATATATGCGGAACTGTGGCAAGTATCGGGATGATTCTCGGATACTTGCCACAGGCGATTAAGACGATTCGCACTCGCAACACCGACGGTATTGCGTTGCCTACATTCCTGATGATGGGGGTAGGCAGTTCGGCGTTTATGTTGCAGGGCTTGCTTCACAGGCCCGAGGTGCTGTGGTCGTTGTTTCTCACCAATCTTGTCACTACGGTGTGTAGCTTGATTGTGTTTTCAATCAAGATTTACAACGACTACTTCAAGCGGAAATGATCAGAAGCTGACGTCTACACCCACGCCAAACACGCGGTTCTCGCGATGGTAGGTGGTCGAGCTCACGTTCTCGACGGTGCGTGTGTGGTCCTTATAGTTGGTTTGGAAGTATGCGGCATTGAGCTTCACCATGTCGCTCACACGCACTCCCACGCCAAATCCGAACGAATAGCTGTTGAGGTTGAACGAGAGGTCGGAGTAGTTGGCTTCCGACTGGTCGTAGATGGTCTTCTGATATCCGGCACTCACTTCGATGCGGTCGGTGATGTCGTATTCTGCTCCGGCAGTGAACTCGTTGGTGTTCTTCAGCTGGCTCTTATTCCACTGCTTTGTGTCGGTATCGAAGTACATGTGGTAGCCAAGGTTGAGGCGGAGCGACTCGATGGGGCTCACCTGAGCACCCACGGTCAGCATGCCAGGCAAGTCGACACGAGTCTCGGCACCATCAAGGTAGGGTGCGAAAGAGGGCTGACGAGTAGCCATGTCGTTGAATGCAGCGTTGTTTGAGGCATCCGACTTCACGCTGAGACGGGTGCGCATCTCGTATTTTGCAGCAAGATTGAGGTAGCGGTTCACACGGTAGTCGACTCCGATAATCGGTGCTAAGCCCAGTCCTGTCTGTTTGCAATCGAGCACATACGACTGTGGAACCGGTATGATGGTACCTGTACCGGTGCGGAATGTGATGTTGTCAATAGCTCCGTCGTAGCTGTTGGTGGCATATATGGTGCGCAATCCGAGGCTCACACTCAGGTTGTCGGTCAGTTTGCGAGCAGCTGTCAGGAAGGCACCGAAATAGTACGACTTGCCGGTGAGGCTGCTGTTCATGCTGTATCCGCCAAACGGAATATTCTGTGAAGTGAGTGTCTGGACAGCCATTTGGCCCACAAGAGCCTCGAACGAACCTACGCCATCCTCAAACTCACAGGTGCCACCACCGCCCAGGATACCAAAACCGAACTGGAATGACCACTTATCTTTGTTGTATGCCAGGAACAACGATGGCTGGATTGGCACATCCACTCTGCCCTTATACTTGCGGCTGAAGGTGCCGTTAGCCTCCTGGGTGCCAGGATTCAGATAGTTGGCACCGAACAGCGGACCGTAGTTGGCGCGTGAGTCGCGCTTCTGATGCGGCGACTGCCAGTTGAACTGCAGGTGCCAGCCGTCGTTGAGGAATGTCACACCTGCTGGGTTATAGTATACACCATCAATGCCTATCGCGGCATCGCGTGCAGGATTACGTAGGAATTGGATACTCTGATTTGTGTTTGTGAGATAGTCGCCAGCAAACATGCTTGCTGAGGCAAGTGCCAGCATGGCACATGTGAAAAGTCGTTTCATCTGTCTTTACTTGTTTTATCGCTTTTTTGCGTTTTTAAGTGTACGTTTTATTTTGCGGCTGCAAAGGTAGTCATAACTGCGCAAACCACCAACTAATCGTGCAAATAAGTGCGTTACTACACACATTTTAGGGTGTTTGTGCATGTATTTTTAATTATTTATTGCACAAGTTGAGTCGGAAATGTGTAAATGACGCACGATTCTTTGCCACATCTACCCACCTCGAGCATGAAACGAATCATGAAAAAATAAAGGGGCGTAGCGATTGCTCGCTACGCCCCTCGGGTTGTCGTGTTTTATGATTATAGATGCTATGGAAATTATTCAAGGTTATTGAATCTTCTCTCCCGTATGGTGCTCCCTCCCCATAAAGGGGGAGGGCTGGGGAGAGGGTCTCCTTTATACTATAAAAAGACCTTGGCTTCGCTTCGCTCCGCCGAGCTGTCTTTTATACGATGCCCTGAGCCATCATATAAAAAGACCTTGGCTTCGCTTCGCTCCGCCGAGCTGTCTTTTATACGATGCC
>CAMVDC010000107.1 GCA_947166155.1 uncultured Prevotellaceae bacterium
ACTTGTCGTGGCATGCTTCATGACCGCATCGGCATGGGCATCCAACACCACCCAGGCAATTACCACCGTGACTCAAGCGGTCGACGTGACTACCGATGTTGATTACACCATCACCAGCGCCACGACCCCCTTTGCCACCAGCGGCAGTGTGAACATCGTGAATACCGAGCATGCGGTGGTCATTCTGAAAAACATAAAACCCAGCGTGGTGATAAGCAAATACCTGCAATTCATATACATCGACGGACAGAAAGCACAAAACGGAGTGAACTGCCAGGTGAAGATGTATGGCGCAGGAGCCATCGTATTCCCCTACCCCGCCGACTTCCGTCCGCTCACCGTGTATAGCGAACAGGGATTCGAGGGCGACGCATGCAACGACTTCGGACTTGAGAACACGGGCGGATTCATGAACTCACTCACCACCTCCAAGCTCAACAACCGCATCCGCTCCTTCCGCCTCAAGCGCGGATACATGGTCACATTTGCACTCGGCACCGGCGGATGGGGCTACAGCCGATGCTTCATTGCTGACCAGGCCGACCTCGAGGTGAGCACACTGCCTGCCAACATGGATGCCAAAATCAGTTCATACCGAGTGTTCCACTGGTATAACGCACAGAAAAAAGGTATAGCCGACTGCAACGACCGCAACGCCATCAGCGCACTTGGTGCATCGTGGTGCTATCGCATGTGGCCCGACCCGCAAGGACTCGACTACCAACCCGACTGTGAATACATACCCCACCACTACAAGGAGAACTACCCCACCTACGGATCGCTGGGCACCAAGACATTCTCGTGCCACATCAAGGGCAACAACGAGCCGGGCAACTCGGCCGACGAAGCTCCATGCAGCGTCAACGATGTGTTGGCCAACTGGGAAGAAGCCATGCGCACCGGCATGCGACTGTGCTCTGAGTCATCACACGACGGCAGTTGGAACCACCTCAAGGCATTCATCGACTCAATCGACGCACGCGGATGGCGATGCGACATCCTCGACCTCCACTGCTACTGGGCATCCAACTTCGACAACCTCAACTGGTATAGCGACCACTATGGCAACGGACGCCCCATCTGGATATCAGAATGGATATGGGGAGCATCGTGGAACAACAACGGAGCATTCGGCAACGGAGTGACCGACAACCAAACCTACGACAACACGGTGTCGATACTCAACACCCTCAACTCCACTACACGCGTAGAGCGCTATGCCTATTGGAACATCGAATCGAAGGCTAAGATCTACGACAACGGCTCGACCACACGACTCGGAAAATACTACGCCTCGATGAACTCAGGCCTCGGCTACAATGCCGCAAACGAATACATACCACGTGTGGTGTATGTCAACCCGACCGGCCTCAAAGTATCGTCGTTCGACAAGGCAAAGAAGGCAGCACGCATCAGCTGGAGCGACAACAACGGCGACATGATCGACTCGATGGTGGTGGAATATCAGGCACCAGGCTCATCACGCTACACCTACTACAGCCGCATTTCACCACGCGACAAGTCGGCATCATCGGGCAACACCTACAGCACATCGGTCACACTCGACGACATACCCGGCATACACAAAATGCGCATCGCATCATACCCAGCAGGAAGCAAATCGGCTAAATACTCAAACATAGAGACAGTGAGTGTGAGCGAGGCAAACGGCAACGAAACCATGCAATACGGCATGCTCGACATCATCAACACCGATGCAATATCCACCGACTTCGACACTCCATTCGATGCCGTTCCTGTCGTTTTCATGGGTTTACAGTCAAACAAAAACACCGCAACCGTGACGTCCAACCTCATATCGGCCATCACCGCCAAGGCATTCACCTACCAGCCACAACCATGGGTGCAAAGCGGAACCCAGACATACGCCAATGCAGAAAAGATACCATTCCTCGCCATCTGCACCGGCAACTACACATTCGGCGACATGCAAATCGAAGTGGGACAAGACAAAATAAAGACCGACACACTCGTCGTAAGCTTCACACAGCCATTCCCCGAAGGCACAACACCGATAGTCATTGCTGAAATCAACAAGCCATCGCTCAAGGAAAACCCAATCAACATCCGCATCTGGGATGTGACCAACACCGGCTTCAAGGCCATAGCACTCTACGAATCAGGACTCGGGCGCAACCTTGTGGTGAAGCAAACCATGTCATACATGGCCATGACCCCGGGACAAGCCGACATAGGCGACGGTATCACCATCACGGCTGGTATAGGCAACAACCCACTCTACGGCACCACCTACCGCCAAGAGGTATTCTGCATGACCAACCTCGATGCAACAATCGACGAAAACCCCGACTCCATACCGCTGAAATCGCCCTACATATTCGGAGCACTGCAAACATTCAACATCAAGACAGCAGCACAACTCCGGCGCAGCACCGACCTCACTATCGACGACCCCGAACTCGGTACACTCACCTACGGCACCCGCGTGCGCCGCACAATCGACACCAGCGGCAGCAACTCGTCGATAAAGAACAACAGCGCATCGGCCGACACATTCGGGTGGATATGCATATCGACATCAACCAAGACCTACGAACCGACCGACGTGAACCACGACGGCAGCGTCGACACACAGGATGTGCTGGCAATATATGAGTTCATGCAAAACAACGACGGCAGCACCAACATCGGGGTGGAAGACGTGAACCACGACGGCAGCGTCGATACCCAAGACGTGCTGGCAATATATGAACACATGCAAAACAACTGATGAAAATACTCGGTGTCACCGATGAAAACACATCGAGACACCGATGAAAACACTCGGAGACACCGATGAAAACACATCGAGACACCGATGAAAACACATAAAACAGATGCAGGGCGACTCAGTTGCCCTGCATCTGTTTTGGTACACACCCCGTTATTTCGACCGCCATTTCGGCATGAGTAATCGTGTCGGCACTTAGCTCTACACACGCTATCATCGATTGGCGAGTGAGCGGTGGATGCTGGTCGAACACAAAGTTGCCAAGGCTGTAATACACTATCGTTTTGCCATTTATCACCTCCACCGGTTGCAACACATGCGAATGATGACCGATGATGACATCCACACCTGCACGCGACAGCCGATGTGCCAGGATGCGTTGCTGACGGCTCGGCATGCTTTGAAACTCCACACCCCAATGCAACACACATACTATCTTCGTCGACGGATTCGCCTCCCTATACGCCACTACAGCACCGACAAGTTCATCGTCGGTCGGCTGACAGATGTCGGGGCGGTCGGGGCGGTTGTGCCAGTTCTCCATCGTCATCATCGCAGCATTAAACAGCGCAACCTTCACTTCCCCCCCGTCTATCACAACGGGAGCCATCCTCTGTTCTCGACTTTCACCATATCCCAGCGGCGTGATGCCCGCAGCCTTCAGGTGGCGATAGGTGTCGGAAATGCCGATACGCCCCTGGTCGTTGGTGTGGTTGTTGGCCATCGCAGCATGAGTGATGCCAGCGCGTCTCAATCCCTCTGCCCACGATGGTTCGCCACGGAAGATGAACTGCTTGCCGAGGGGCGAGCGTGAGTCGGTGAGCGGGCACTCAAGGTTTATCACCACGGCATCGGCCTGTACAAAAAGAGGCGCCACATCGGCAAACACGTGGTCGATGCCCCGGTGTTCAATCACGGGGCGCACCCCACGATCGAGCAATACATCGCCCACAAACATGATGGTGAGCGATGTATCGGTTTCTGTCGTCGGTTGTGATGTGTCATTGCCTGCCGTGTTTCCATTGCATGAGCATAGAATCACTGCCGACAACAGGACGTTAACAACCTGTGCTATAGAATATCTCCTCATCTACGACTGGTGCTTTATCGAGTAAGAGAGGGAGCATCCACGATGGGCGTCCTGGTGCATTGCCTTTCTCCAGCCGTTGCTGCCACTCCTCGTCGGTGAGTCGCTGTCCGAGCGGATTTACAAACTCGTAGTAACTGAGCGTGGCACCACGGGTGAGGTACACCTTGCCATCGATTTCCACCAACACATACATTGCATCGGCCGTACCCGTGGCTTCATACAGTATGCCACACTTGCCGCATCCGCGCACATTGCGGGTAAACACATCGGCCACCACAGCTACCGAGCGGTCGGCACCTTCGACATAATCCCACGACGAGATGCAGAGATCAGGATCGAGAACACTCAGGGTGAACCACTCGAGCGAACTGCCTTCGTGCTGAATATGGAGATAGTCATATTCGCTCAGCGGCTTGTGTGCCAGTTCTTTCTTTGTGATGTCGATACAGAAGTCCACCTTTTCAATCAACCGCTCGGTCTTTTCTCGTAGGTCATCGTTCATCACGTCGTTGTCTTCGAGGTTACGTTTCGTAGTTTCCAGCATGTCGCGCAGTGTCTGCCAGAACTTTAGGTTTGGTTCTACATATCCCACAACGACAGGGTCAGGGTAGTCGCCACCGCCGCCACATTCGGCTACAACAGGTTGTTCGGCATATAGTATGGCATCGTGTTTCAGTTCTGCCCACGAAGCCAGTGCGGTGTTGAGCGCGTGTCGGCTCCATGCCTTGGTCTTCATGTGGTCGGGATACGACTTATCGGGTTTCTGCAGTTCCACGAGGCATTGCATCCACTTCGAGTACGACGAGTTGTCCCATTCATCGTATCCCTCAAACTTCTTCTTCATCCGCGATGCTTCCTTGGTGTATCCATCCCATAGTTCAGAGTCGTGATAACACTCGTCGGCCACATTTGCAGCTTCGTCAATACCAAGTGCTGCAAACACATCGATGCCGCGAGGGAACGGACGGTCGGAGTTTTGATGCTCGTCGTACATGCGTGAGAGGATTTCTCCGTCCATCGTGTAGCGAGCCGGCACGTAGTTTATCTTCTTCTCACACCCCACCTCCGGTATCTTCGATTCGATGCGGTTGCGACCTTCAAACAGTTTTTCGGTATATTTATATAGGTCGGCCATGAATTGCTTGTCGCTCAGGTTCTTCCAGCTGCATGGCTCATGATTGTCGAAGAAGTTCACGATGGCCGATACCGACATATTGTCGGGTTCGCCGATAAGGAAGTCGAGCAACTTGAACATGCTTTCGCCAACACGTCCTGCCTTCTTGTTAGGATGATGCAGTATGGCTGCCATCATGGCCACACGCTTGAACGACAGCTCGTCCTCGAGGCAGAATGTGCATGTCTGCAACCACATCATCGAGCGGAAGTAGCGCTGCGACTGTTCGTTACGGGCATAGTGTCCGCGCGGACGGAAGAGGCTGTAGTCGAAGTTTATCACTTTGCCGGCCATCAGCGGCGAGAGGGCTGCCTCGTATTTCATTATGTTTGACTTTTCGCGTTCAACCAGTGTTGCATATTCGGCAGTGCATTTGAGTTCGTCATTTCCTGTCAGAAGCCAATCGGCCACATCGAAGAATGCCATGCAGTATGCAGCCAGGTCGGCCAACTCCTTGTTTCCATCGCCGAGGCTCTCGTTGTATGCCTTCACTGCCTGGTCGTACATGTGGCGGTACACCGTATGTAGGCGTTCGGCAAACACCTTCGATTCGAGCGACTTGAGCACATAGCTGAAGTACATGTGTGTGGCTTGCAGGTAGACATCGGTGGTGATGTAGTTGGGCATGAGTCGGTAGTCGTTTTCTTCGTATATGTTGAACAGCTGCTGGTTGCCGGTGGGCATGATGGCGAAATTGTGGTTGGCCAGCATGTGGAAGAATTTAGTGTCGTAGTCGTCGAGTTGGAACATGTTGACGGTCATGAGCGGATTGGCCAGTTTCAATCCGTCGACCTCGATGCTGCGGTGCTTGTCCAGTTCCTCTATCCGCTTGTCGATTCTCGCCACAAAAGCCTTCTCTTCCTTGCTCAGCGGGGTCTTGTCGTATTCGAGCAGTGGTGTCCAGTCGTGAGCCTCGAGGTAGGCATTGCATCGCTCCATATACCATTTGCACTTGCTGGTGAAGAAGGCACTGAGGTCGGCCTCAACGAAATACATGCCATGCAGGGCATAGGGATAGTTGCGGAGCAGGCGCAACTCCTGCATCGGGAGGTCGGAGATATCCATGTCGAGGTCTATCTCGGTAGGCAGCGTGTCGCATGTCAGTAGGAACGACTTGGCACTCAGTCCATTGGCCGCAATGGCATCGGGGTCGTCGAGGTTTACACTTTCACCCTGTTTCGATGTGTTGGTACATGCACAAAGTGCCGCCAACAAGCAAAAAGTTAAAACGAGATTCTTCATAATTCTGTCTATATTTGTTTATAATATTTCAATCCAAATCCATCCATTACATAAAGTCGTTCCATGGGCGTAGAACTGTCGCCGACCACCTCCCACGTATGCACCATGGCTGGTATCGAGTCGCGCTCGATGCAGAAATCGACGAGCCGTCCGCCCACTCGCGACCCCAGCCACAGCGGACGTATCAACCGCCCGTGGAAGAGGTGGAAGATGAACAGTCGGCGGTCGGGGTGCGGCCAGTAGCGTGTCGGTTTCACCACACCCACCGCCACTTCAGGCAGTCCGTCGCCCGTCAGGTCGCCACAGTCGAAACGGAACACCGGATAGGCCAACTGCCACTCGTCGGCCCTGCGCCCATCGAGTTCGTGGCGGATGATATGTGTCGAGTCGTTAATCCATACAAGGCGTAGCTCGCCGCGGCCGTCGGCAGTGTAATAGGCAAACAGAGAGTCGTTCACACGTTCGACTCTCAATACATCACCACCATTTTTGGCATTACAACCCGACAGTACACATATCAGTGCAGCCACTACAAAGACCAGCCATCGCATACGCATTTCTTTTGCTGGCAAAGATACATATATTTTCTTTACCCCACAAGCCATACGACTCATATTTTTGCGTCCCCTCCATTATTTAACAATATATATTAGTTATTTAACAATATTTATTAGTTGAAACACTTAAACAAGTGTTGCAATGCGACTGCGCACTCGCAGAAACCGTTCAATTTACGTCCTATCCCTCAACCATGTAAAGACGATGACAAGAAACGTGAGGCCCTCTGACACAGGCACCGCCAGCCAAAGGCCGGGAACACCTACGATGCGAGGCAGCAGGATGAAGACAGGAATGATAATCAGATAGCCACGCAACGACATGAACAGCGTGGCCTTGCGGGCACGTTCGAGGGCTTGATAATAGCCTATAAGCACCATGTTGAGCGAGAAAAACAAGAAACTGATGGCAAAGAGTGGAAATCCATCGACGGCTATGCTGAATGCCGGCACATGGGAATCGAGAAAGAGCGACATGAGCGGACGGCACAACACTATGCCTGCCAGCATCATCACCAACCCACACACCGCGGCCAGGCGCAGGGAAAGGCGGAAAGTGGAGCTGATGCGATGGTGCTGACCCAATCCGTGGTTGTAGCTGATGATGGGTTGAGCCGACTGTGCTATGGCCGAACCAAACATAAAGACGAGCGGAAACATATAACACGCCACGCTGTAGGCTGCCACCCCATCCTCCTTCAGCATGTCGATAAACATGTAGTTGCCCACAATCATCATGCACGACATGGCTGTCTCGCCTATAAACGTAGAGAAACCCATGCGCACCATATACCCCACGTTGCGCATCGTGAGGCGGAGGCTCGTCATCGTGAGTTTCAGTCGATAAAGGCTTAGTTTATGCGACATGAACACGAGATAGTAGAGGGCAATAATGGCACTCACCATACACGACACCGACGTGGCTATGGCCGCCCCCTTCAGCCCCATGCCCAGCGGAAAGACCGCTACCCAGTCGAGCACTATGTTGAGCAGCGCACCCGTCACATTGGCCACCATGGCATATTTGGGCGAACCATCGAGGCGGATGACAAACAGCCCCACGGTCGAAACTATAGAGCACACCAGCGCCGGCAACACCCACAGCAGGTAGTCGATGATATATGGCATCAGGCGCTCCGAACCTCCAAACAAAAATCCTACACCACGCGGAAACGCATAACACAGCGCAGCCACCGCCACCATTGCCAGCGTACCCACCACCAGCGCCTGGGTGCTGTTGATGCGTGCTGCCTTCACATTGTCGTGCGACAAATGTATGGCCGCCACGATGCTGGCACCAGTGCCAAACATCAGGGCAATACCCATAGCTATCTGAAACAGCGGAGCCACGATATTGATAGCTGCAAGACCATCGCTACCAACACCCTGGCCCACAAAGATGCCGTCGGCCACCGTGGTCAGTGCCCAAAACAGCAAACCCATGAGAGTGGGGACAAACAACTTCACAAACAGTCGGGGGATCCTTGTCCGTCCGAAATCTATGGCATCACGATTCATTGTGTCATTTGCGGGTGTTTAGTCATTTATGAGATATATTCACATGCTGCCCCTGCCATTCAGCTGGTGTCATACCCACCAGTTCCTTAAACTTGCGGTGCAGGGTTGTGCGGTCGGTAAATCCGCAATAGTCGGCTACAGCATCTATGTTCCACTCATGGTGTTCGCTCATTACATGCTTGGCTTCCTCGATGCGCAGTTCTGCCAACCAGCGGTTGTAGGTCATGCCCTGGCTGTGCAGCCATGCCGTGAGCTGATATTTCGGGATGCCTATCTCCGACGCCGCAATCGGTTGGGTGATTCCGCTACGCAGATATCCCTTGCGCCACATCCATGCTGCCACAGCTTGCTCCACCTGTTGCATGAAGCCATTGTTTATCGGTCGCTCATCGGCCTTCGTTGCTGTTTGCTCCACATGGTCCATCTGCTTCTGCTCCTCTATTTCCTCGTTGGCATTCTCTTCGGCTTCCTGCATTCGTGCCGATGCGTTGCTCGTGAGGTAGTAGCAGAAACTATCGACCAGGTAGAAGATGAAGAAATAGATGGTAAACGCTATTGTCAGCATCCATGATCCCGAGCCGAATATAGCCATGGGCACCATCAGTGCCAGCAACATCAGGCCCACGATGCTCAGCTGCATCCAGCGCAACATGCCGTCGGTGTCGCGGTCGTAGTAGTCGTCGAGTGTGCGATGCATGGCTCTCAGCGCCATGGTGTGACGCCAGGTGTAATAGGCCTGCATCAACATATAGCACAATGCGCCTATGTTTTCAGCCAACCTCAGCTCGGGCGTGTCGCTCAGCAGTGGCTGTCCGTCGCTGGCAGCAGCAACAGCAAGCATCACCATCACCACAGCCCATGTCAGCGGTCCCACCCATCGGTCCCAACGTGTCAGCCGTCCGTGCAGTTGCAACATCAGCACCGCACGCGAGAAGCAATAAGAGGCCGGGATGAG
>CAMVDC010000108.1 GCA_947166155.1 uncultured Prevotellaceae bacterium
TTGTGTGGCAGTTGCCTCACTGTTGGTCATGGCGTTGATGCGCTGGTCGAACTCGTTTCCTAAATGGTTGGAATGCTCTTCTGCGTGTGTGTATGCAAACAATGGTGCGTAGTTCTGTAGATGGCTTGGCACATTGTCCTGACTGAAGAATGAACGGAGTATTTGTTCTTCTTCGAGTGTTGTCTCACACTTCCAGTAGCGATCGAGTAGTTGTTCTATGTATTGATAGTTCATGTTTATGATAACATGTTTTTATTGTCTTATTGTTTGATTGTGGTGATGAAACTCTCTCTCAGTTTCTGTCTGCCTCTGAAGAGGTTGACCTTCACATCTGCCACCGTTATTCCCATCACCTCGGCTATTTCCTGGTATGTCATGCCTTCTATGTCGCGCAGTTGCACCGTGGTTCGTTGTTTTTCGGGCAGTCGGTCTATGAGTTGGCGTGCCAGGTCGTGTTGTTGCCTGTTGATGAGTTGTTCGTCGGGGGCTGGGGTGTTGTCGGCCTGGTCGTGCATTGCCTCGTCGAGGGTCAGGTTTTGCCTTTCTTTCTTTTCGAGGTGGTCGAGTGCTTGGTTGCGACACATCGTGAGTGTATAGGTCTCGATGTTTTGTATGTCAGCCCATTCGGCTTGCTGGCTCCACAGCTTCATCAGCGTATCTTGAACAATATCTTCAGCTTCTTCCCTGTTCTGTACGATGCGCAGGGCGAGCCTGAAGAGCCGCTCTTTGAGTGGCATTATGTCGTTCTTGAAACTGATGTTGTTCATCGCCTTTCATTAAGTAAGACGGATGAGCTGCGCAAAAGTTACAGTTCATCCGTCTTTTTTTTAATTTATTTGGTTATTATGGTGCCTTGATGCCCTGTGATGGCATCTGCTTTGGTTATAATTACTTCTGTTACTCCGGCTTCCAAAGCGCTGAATGCGTTGTGTAGCTTGGGTATCATACCGTCGTGGATGATGTGTTGTTCTTTGAGTTGGTCGAATACTTTTGGGGTGATATGTGGTATCACGCTCTCTTCGTCGTTTTCGTCGCTCAGCACTCCTTTCTTTTCGAAGCAGTAGGTCAGTGTCACGTCGAAGTGTCGTGTCATGGCTTTGGCTACCTCGCCTGCTATAGTGTCGGCATTGGTATTGAGCATTGTGCCTTGTCCGTCATGGGTGAGTGGTGCCATCACTGGGGTTATACCTGACTTAATGAGTGATGCCAGCCGATCGGCATCTACACGGTCCACATCGCCCACGAATCCGTAGTCGATTGGTGTGGCAGCTCGTTTGTGCGAGCGTATCACGTCCATGTCGGCTCCAGTCAATCCCAGGGCATTGATATGTTGTGCTTGTAGTTGAGCCGTTATGTTTTTGTTTACGAGGCCTGCGTATACCATGGTTACGATGCGTAGCATCTCAGCGTCGGTTATGCGTCGACCTTCCACCATGTGAGTCTCCACACCCATCTGTGAAGCTACTTGTGTGGCGCTGCGTCCGCCTCCATGAACAAGTATTTTGTATCCTTCAACGTGTGAGAAGTCATCGATGAGTTGGGATAGGGTGTTTGGATCTTCCACTATCTTGCCTCCCACTTTGATGATGGTGAGTTTTGGCTTAGAGCTTTCTGGGTTCTCCGAGTTCTCGGCCTGCTTATATATCTCTTCAAGCATTGCTACGTAGTGTTGTATTTGTTCTTCGGTTGTGATGGTATCGATATTCAGTGTGTGTTGGGCGCGGCGGTAATATGGTTCGCGCTTTTGTAACGATTCATTGATATAAGCAATGAGCTCTTTGTCGTCTTTTCCATCGACCAGTGGGCGTTTGTTTCCACCCATCCGTATGTGGTTTTTCAGAGTTTCAGCCGTCGCTTTCAGATATATGGTTGTGGCGTGTAGGTTCATCTGTTCCATGTTGTCGAAGTAGCATGGAGTTCCACCCCCTACTGCCACCACTCCTTTCTTGTGTGTAAGTACTTCTGCGAGGGCTTTCTGTTCCATTTTCCTAAACTCGTTTTCACCCCTTGTGGCGAATATGTCGGCAATGGTTTTATTGGCCTTTTGCTCTATATAGTGGTCGAGGTCGCAGAAGTCTTGTTGCAGGTGGTGTGCCAGTGCTTTGCCCAAGGTGGATTTACCGGCACCCATATATCCGATGAGTATTATCATGATGTTTTCTTTTTCTTCTTGCCTTCTTGAGCCTTGATAATCTCCATACACTGACTGATGGTGAGTGATTGTGGCTCAGCGATGTTTTTCGGTAGTTTATAGTTTACGCCTTTATAGAACAGGTATGGTCCGAATCGTCCGTTTCTTACCTCCAGTTCTGGTTCTTCGTCGAATGTCTTTATATGCTTCTGAGCTTCTGTCTGCATCTTTTCATCGATGAGTTTGGTGGCGTCGTCTATGCTTATGTGCATAGGGTCGAGGTTGTTGGGTATGGTTACATACTGATGGTTGTTGAGAATGTAGGGACCGTATTTTCCTATACCCACCACCACGTCCGAGCCATTGTATGTACCCAGTGTGCGTGGCAGTTGGAACAGTTGCATTGCTTCGTCGAGTGTGATGGTTTGTATGCTTTGGCCCTTCTGCAGCTGCGCGAATCGTGGTTTTTCCTTATCGCCTGCACTTCCTATCTGCACCACGGGACCGAATCGTCCTATCTTGACCGATACTGGTTTGCCGCTCACGGGGTCAGTGCCCAGCATGCGTTCACCTGCCTTGTGTTCGGTTTTGTCGTGCATGGTCTTGTCAATCATGGGTTCGAATTCCTTGTAGAAGTCCTGTATCATCTGCTTCCAGTCGGTCTGTCCTTCTGCCACTTGGTCAAATTCCTTCTCTACGTTGGCGGTGAAGTTATAATCCATGATTTCGGGGAAGTTCTGCATGAGGAAGTCGTTGACCACCACACCGATGTCTGTAGGCATCAATCGGCCTTTTTCCACTCCTGTCAGTTCGGTCTTGCTGCTTTCCTTCACCTTCCCTTTGGCCATCTTCAGTATCTTGTATGAGTGTTTTTCTCCGGCTTTGTTGCCTTTTTCCACATATTCGCGCTGTTGGATGGTTGATATGATTGGTGCATAGGTCGACGGACGTCCGATACCCAGTTCTTCGAGTTTTTTCACCAGGCTTGCTTCCGAATAGCGTGGTGGTGCTTGAGTGAATCGTTCGATGGCAAGCACCTCTTTGGTTTCCACCATCTGTCCTTCGCTTACGTTGGCTGGCAACATAGTGTTTTCGCCTTGCTGCTCGTCTTCTTCGGACGATTCGCGGTATAGTTTGAGGAATCCGTCGAAGGTTACGATCTCACCTGTGGCTACAAACTCCAGTTCTTCGCCTTCGGTATTTATCTTTATGGTGGTCTTTTCAAGCTCGGCATCAGCCATTTGCGATGCCATGGTGCGCTTCCATATCAGTTCATACAGGCGTCTCTCCTGTTGGTTGCCCGTTATCTCGTGTTTTGACATGTAGGTGGGTCGTATGGCTTCATGAGCCTCTTGTGCACCCTTCGAACTGGTGTGATAGTTGCGTGTCTTGCTGTAGGTCTCGCCCCATTGCTTCACCACTTCGTCGCGGCTGGCAGCCAGGCAGAGGCTCGACAGGTTGACAGAGTCGGTACGCATGTATGTGATGAGTCCCGATTCATAGAGTCGTTGAGCCACTATCATGGTTTGCGACACTGTGAATCCCAGTTTCCTTGCTGCCTCTTGTTGCAGGGTCGATGTGGTGAATGGTGGTGCAGGCAGTTTCTTGCCTGGTTTCTTTGTTATCTCTGATATGTGGAATGTCTTGCCGTCGATGCGTTGCAGGAACTCGCGGGCCTCGTCTTCACTCTTGAAGCGTGTGTTGAGGTCGGCACGTATCTCTGTGGGTTGGGCGGTGCCGTCGTTCACAATGAATGTAGCATCGACCTTGTAGTTCGATTCTGCTTTGAAGTCCTCTATCTCGCGTTCGCGTTCCACGATGAGTCTCACGCTTACCGACTGCACACGTCCGGCCGAGAGTGCGGGTTTCAGTTTTTTCCAAAGCACTGGCGAGAGTTTGAATCCCACGATGCGGTCCAGCATGCGTCGTGCCTGCTGTGCGTTCACCAGGTTGATGTCGATGGTGCGTGGATGATCTATGGCTTCGAGTATGGCGTTTTTGGTAATTTCGTGAAATACGATTCGTTTTGTGCTTTCCAAGTCGAGGTCAAGCACCTGGGCCAAATGCCACGATATGGCTTCTCCTTCGCGGTCTTCATCGGAAGCAAGCCACACGGTTTCGGCTTCGCGTGCGTTTTTCTTCAGTTGGCGCACCAGGGCTTCCTTCTCTTCTGGTACTTCATATTCGGGGTCGAGGTCGCCCAGATCTATTCCGAAGTCTTTCTTCCTCAGGTCGCGTATGTGGCCGTAGCTCGACATCACTTTATAGTCTTTACCCAGGAACTTCTCTATCGTCTTCGCCTTGGCTGGCGACTCGACTATCACCAAATTCTTTTGCATCTTACTATCTTTTGTTAAAATATATCCAACTTATAACCCGGATGGCATCCCCCTCGCCAATAATCCGGATGGCATCCCCCTCGCCATAGAGGGAGAGGGGTCTGGGGTGAGGGTCCGGTGAGGGTCCGGTTAGGGGCCCGTTGAGAGTCCAGCTCATCTTCCCTCCTTTATGGGGAGAAGAGGGGGGCTCTTTCAGTTTCGGGGGGCAAAGGTAGGAAAAAAGATTTTATCAGCGTATATAATAAGGTGAGAAAAGTGTGTTTTTTATGATTTTTTTTGATTTCATGGCCCTTTCTCTGCTCTTTTTATTAGGCTTCATGAGCAACTATTGACAACTTCTTATGATGCTGCTACTCGCTGGTTTGCACTCTCAGCATCGCGTGTCATTGCTCGAAAAAAACTCAGGGGGGCGAATGGTCAACTACTTGTAACCATTCGCCCCCCCCACTCGGGACTTCTCTATGTGCTCTTACTTTATCAGCACTTTTCTTCCATTCACGATATATACTCCGCCCGAAAGCGAACTTCCGTTCATGCGCTGACCTTGCAGGTTGTATATTGCATCGTTGTCATGGCTCTCTTCTGTACTGATGTGTCCTATGGCTGTTACACCCTCTATGGTTGCTATCTTGTCGGCAGTGAGCACCAGCCAGCGTTGTGTGGTGGCGCTGTTTTCCAGATTGAATGCCGACTGGCCTACGCTGCCGCCTGTGTTGGCAGTCATCGTGGCTGGTGTTCCGCTGTTTTCGGGATGTATGAACCAGTAGCCGCGGGTGGTCAACTGGTCCGAACCGCTACCCAGTTTCACATCCACACGTCCCATCATCACGTGGAGGTTTTCGTTGGCGGTGATGCTGTTGCGGGTCGTTGTCCTGAATCCCGAACCTGTGTATGTGATATATCGACCTGTGGCTGCATTGCGCAGTTGGTAGTATTGGTTCGATGGTGTGAAGCTTATATACCATGCTGCATGGTCGTCGGCTGTCGCTTCCTCGCCGCTCATGGTCTTCCATGTCAACTGTCCGTTGCTGCCTTCAATAAGGTACGAGGTGTTGAGTCCGCGGCTTTCGTCTTCGTTCTTCAGGTAGTACTTCACTCCTTCTTCCTGGTCGAGCACATAGGCTGGCAGGCAGAATCCGCCTCCCCAGTAGTTCACGGGTATCAGTCCGTCTTCACACAGTGCTTGGTTCAGCAGTCCGTTGCAGGTGTAGAGCGATTCGCTGTGGTTGTCTTCATGTGCTCCGTTGATTCCGTAGGGCCACATGTGTGTGTCGTCGCCGGTCAGGGTGGTGGGTGTGTTTTCCCAGAAGGTGAGCAGTGCTGTCGCGCGGTCGCCCAGCCATTGGCCGCGCGAACTCTCGGCCCTCATGCACGACGGGCCGTACCACATCGGTGTGGTGCCCACTCCGATGCCGTGATTGCCCTCGTGCATCACGGTTCCAGGTGCTTGATAGGCGCTGTTTGGACCTATGCGCATCGAGCCTCCATAGCTGCAGTCGGCTGTCGGGGTTCCGGCTCCGTAGCTGCATGTGATGTGATAGCCCTGTATGCTGGTCAGGCTGTTCCAGTATTGGTCGATGGCCACCTCGAAGGCATTGCGTATGCGTTCGTTGGCGTCAGCCGGTCCACCGTTGTTGTAGCTCCATGTTATGTTGGCTTTTGGCAGGGTGATGATCTTTATCACCTCGCCGTAGCCCACTGCATAGTTTTTCGTCACAGCGTAAGCGCGTGCATAATAGATAGTGGCGGGTCGCATGCCGGGCATCTTGTATATGCGGCCGTTGTTGGTGATGTATTCTGTCGAGCGGTTGTCCATCACGGTGGGTTCCTTGTCGGTGCTCCAGCAGAATCCCTGTTCCAGTATCTGCGATGTAGCAACTCCGCTCACCGTCATGCGGCCGAATGCTATGTTGTTACCGCGAGCAAACCGCGGGTCGGTCTTTACCGTGGGTGTTGTTCCGCTGCCGTTTGCCAGTTGGTAGGCGAAGGTTGCTTTGTCGAGTTTTAGGATTTCTTCATCCATTTCATCGGGATTTGTGGTCAGGTTTTCGTTCATCGCGCGTGCTTCGTCGATCACTGCTTTGAAGTCGGAGGCACCCGCCATCTGTCCGTCTCCGTAGGCTGTCTCGGCTTTCGCTATGGCTGCCGCCAGTTGTTCGTATGTGTAGGCCGACACCTCTGCATAGTTTGTTGCTTGTTGTAGGGCCGAGGCAAGTGTGGGATACTGCTCCGTGTTGCTCGTTTCGAGTGCCGTTTTTGCCGATGAAATGGCGCTTTTCAGTGCGTTGCTTGTGTCGCTGTTCATTTTCTTTTCGCTTGTTGCCTCTGCGTTGTCGATGTATCTCTGCATGGCGGCATCGAAGTCGTCGGTCGTACCTCCGGCATACAGCAGGCGGAAGTTGTCGACAGCAAGCCAGTTGCCCGTGGCATCTTCAGCCAGGAATCCTATGATGGCATCGGTCGTTATGTGGGTGAATACCAGGTCGTAGGTCTGGCGTGCAGTTACGGTTTGCTTGTCGAGGTCGGCGAAAATCCATGCTCCGCTCTGTGTTGCGCTACTGTTCTCCTTTATGTTTTGTGCTGCTACTCGCAGTATGTACACACCCATCGGCAGGGCTTTCAATTCCTGCTGCACTGCTGCGTTGCCCACTTTGTTGGTGCTCGACACCCATTTCTCGACGTATGTGCTGCCGCTCTTCAGTGTGAACGACGAGTTGGTCTGGGTGGCCATGTTTATGTGTATCCATCCCTCAAATCCTTTCTCGAAGCTCGGGTTGGTGATAAGGTCGGTGCGGTCGATGGGGTTCTTCACCGATGCCGTTGCAAGGCGGTAGGCCTCCATGGCTTCTGTCAGGGTTTGGTTGGCCTGTATGAGTGCTTCCATGCTGGCTGCGGGGTCACTGGCCACTGCCTGTGCAGCCTCGATAGCGGCTTTCAGTGTGTTGGCAGCCTCGCTCGTGTCGTCGGCAGTCAGCGTGGTGGCCGATGCAATCGTGCCGTTGAGTTTTTCTACGAGCGATGCTGTACCAGTACCCTTATACACTATCTTGAATCCCTGCCAGTTCAGCCATTGCGATGTGCTGCTCATCTTCACCTCGATGCTCAGCGTTTGGTCGCTCCCCACTATCACGTCGGTTGCGGTGGCCACTGCTCCGTCGTGGGTCAGGCCCTGACTGGCCGAATGCATGTCGTTGGGTTGGTTGTATTGGTTGCCGGTGCTCCATCCGTTGTTGTTGGTGTTGGTCACGCTGTAGTTCAGGGTGCCCATCAGCGGTATGTCGGCCGTCACGCTGTTCTGACCGGTAGCCGTAAGGGTAGGGGCGGCGTTGCTGCCGTCTTGGCGGTATATGGAGCGGAAACTCACGTCGTAGAGTCCTTGCGGCACTGTCTGACTTTGTTTCAGGGTGATAGCAGAGTGGTATCTCTCATATTCACCCCAACTGTAGGTGGGCGACGAGGTGGTCCAGCTGCCCACCGCTTTGTTGGCTGTCATGTCGGCATCGGTGAACAGGAAACTGGCGTCGACTGCTTGTGTAAGGTCGGCATATACTGCTCTGAACAGCGTGGCAGCAGCCCTTGTCGTGGTGGCTGCGGTGGCTGTGGTCGAGATGTAGGCACTCAGTGCCGTTTGCACTTCTGTGGCATATTTGTCGACGCATCCTGATGCCTCGATGGCTTCGTAGAGGCGGTAGAGCATCAGCCGGCTTTTGTAGAGGGCATACTGTCCGTTGGTGATATTGCTTTCGGGGATGAACGCCCAGCGGGTGTGACCTGCTCCGCCCGCGATGGTGAGGTGTCCTCCGCTCCCCCATGTCACGTCGAGCTGTTTGTTGTAGGCGGTGTTGGTCAGTGTATATACACACGTGCCTTCACCCTGTTCGTCATACTTGAATACGTTGCCTTCATTCTGATCCACGTATATGTTGTTGGCAGCCGCGCTGAGGCACGATATGGTGTTGCTGGCGTATGCTTTGAGGCTTATGCTCAGCTGCTTACTGCTGCTCGTCACCTTAAGCGTACATTGTTGAGGTTCCGACACGGCCTGGTCGCCGTTAGTCAGTCGGGTGGCACATGCGTTAGTGTTCCATGTCATTCCGTTGATGAGGAACGCATCTGTCTCCACATTATACAAATACCCCACATCGCTGGTTTTCACGTTGTTCAAGTCGGCGCCCGGCACCCGAGGTGCCTCCCATGTCTGGGCACTGGCACCCGCAGCGATGCTCATCGCTATCGCTCCTACAATTGTTTTAAATCCTTTTGTTGTCATAGTTATTATGTTTAGTTGTTTTAGTTGTTCATTATCAAAACCAATGCTTCACAAAAAAAATACTTAGGTTCTCTCCTGTTTTCTACCCAGCTTGTCTGGGTGTTTTTTCTTGTTTTCTTCCTTTCATTCTCTAATTCTCTAAGGAGTCATACGAGTTGGGGAGTGCATTCGCATGCGTGTGATTTGTTCTCCTTTTCTCATAATACTCCTTAGATAATTAGATAATTTGGTTCTAAGGAGTCATACGAGTTTAGGAGGGCATCCGCGTGGGGATTCTTTCTCCTTTTCTCATTATACTCCTTAGAGAAAAATCGGAGAGGATGCTCGTCGCATCATGTCGCGGGGGCAAGAAAGAAAACATCAAAAACCCCTCGTCGTCCCTCCTCGGCGAAAACCATGCTTCGCAAAAACATATTT
>CAMVDC010000109.1 GCA_947166155.1 uncultured Prevotellaceae bacterium
CGAGCCTACGAGCTTGATGACGTTGGTGAGTGGCATGCGATAGCGCAACACACCCGAGATGAGTTTGGCGTAGTTCCAGTATTCCTTGTTGAACTTCTCCGACAGTCCCTCGATGGTGGTCTTGTAGCCGCGGCGGTTTTCGAACTGGAAGTCGTAGCGGCGGTTACCTGCCTCGTCGGTGTTTTTAATGATGTGTCCCTTCACTACGGTCTTGGGCAGTGCTATGCCGTCTTCGTCGTCGAGCACACCGGTGAATATCTCGTAGGGATATCCGTCGAGCAGACCCACGAATGCCACCCCTTTCTCTTTGTTGTTTTGGAATCGCACGACATCGCATTCCAGGCTTTTGGGGCGCACTTCGGTCACCATTGGTGGTGGGCAGTTGCATTCTTTCTCTTCTTTCTTCTTGCCTTTATCGGTGGATATGAGTACGCCGTCGCGGCTGCCGTCGCGATAGACGGTGCATCCCTTGCATCCGCTCTTCCATGCTTCGACATATAGTTGGCCTACCAGTTCTTCGCTCACGTCGTTGGGCAGGTTGATGGTCACCGATATCGAGTGGTCGACCCACTTCTGTATGGCTCCCTGCATCTTCACCTTTTCCATCCAGTTCACATCGTTGGCTGTTGCCTGATAGTAGGGCGAGCGTGCCACGAGTTCGTCGATTTCGGCGCTGGTGTATTTCTTTTCGGTGTCGATTCCGTTCACCTTCATCCATGTGAGGAACTTGGGGTGATAGACGATGTATTCCTCAAACGAGTCGCCTGTGTCGTCGACGAAGTCTACGTGCACGTTGGCGTCGTTGGGGTTCACCTTGCGGCGTCGTTTGTATACAGGCATGAATACGGGTTCGATGCCCGATGTGGTTTGTGTCATGAGGCTGGTGGTGCCCGTCGGTGCTATGGTGAGGCATGCTATGTTGCGGCGTCCGTAGCGTACCATCTCGTCGTAGAGTTGTGGATCTACGTTCTTCAGGCGGTTGATGAATGGGTTGTCCTTTTCGCGTGTGGAGTCGTAGATGCTGAATGCTCCGCGTTCCTTTGCCATGTTGACCGAGCTGCGATATGCTTCGACTGCGATGGTCTTGTGTATGTCGGTCGAGAAGTAGGTGGCTTCGGGTGTGCCGTAGGTCAGACCCAGTGCTGCCAGCATGTCGCCTTCGGCGGTGATGCCCACTCCGGTGCGTCGTCCCTGACTGCTCTTGGCGTATATCTTTTCCCAAAGGTGGCGTTCGCTGTGTTTCACCTCTTCGCTTTCGGGGTCGTGGTCGATCTTGTCGAGAATGAGGCGTATCTTTTCGAGCTCGAGGTCGATGATGTCGTCCATGATGCGCTGTGCATATCCCACGTGGCGACGGAACTTATCGTAGTCGAAGCGTGCTTGTTTGGTGAATGGGTTTTCGACATACGAGTAGAGGTTGATGGCCAGTAGTCGGCAGCTGTCGTATGGACAGAGTGGGATTTCGCCGCATGGGTTGGTCGATATGGTTCGGAATCCGAGGTCGGCGTAGCAGTCGGGCACACTTTCGCGCAGGATGGTGTCCCAGAAGAGCACACCGGGTTCGGCGCTTTTCCATGCGTTGTGCACAATTTTCTTCCACAGGGCCGATGCGTCGATGTCTTTCTTTACCCATGGATTTGGCGAGTCGACGGGATATGTCTGCTGATATTGCTTGCCGCTTATGGCTGCATTCATGAATTCGTCGGTCACCCTCACACTCACGTTGGCTCCGGTCACCTTGCCTTCGGTCATCTTGGCATCGATAAATGCTTCGGCATCGGGATGCTTGATTGACACCGAGAGCATCAGTGCTCCGCGTCGTCCCTCTTGTGCCACTTCGCGGGTCGAGTTGCTGTATCGCTCCATGAATGGCACGATGCCTGTCGAGGTGAGGGCAGAGTTCTTCACTGGTGAGCCTTTGGGCCTGATGTGCGAGAGGTCGTGTCCCACACCTCCACGGCGCTTCATCAGCTGCACCTGCTCCTCGTCGATGCGTATCACGGCACCGTAGCTGTCGGCATCGCCGTCGAGCCCGATTACGAAACAGTTGCTGAGCGATGCCACTTGGAAGTCGTTGCCGATTCCGGTCATAGGGCTTCCTGCCGGCACTATGTAGCGGAAGTGGTCGAGCAACTCATACACCTGTTGCTCGGTCATGGGGTTGGGGTACGTTTGTTCGATACGAGCTATCTCGCCGGCAATGCGATGGTGCATATCGTCGGGCGACAGTTCGTAGATGTTACCCTGCGAGTCCTTGAGTGCATACTTGTTGGCCCACACGTTGGCAGCCAACTGATCACCCTCAAAATATTCCAACGAGGCACGGTAGACCTCGTCGTATGAGTAAGTCTTTCTTGTTTCCATATGAAAACACCTCATATATATGTATATGTATGAATGAATTTCAGTAAGTGAGTGTCGGCCATGCTCCATCTCTTTCTATCCTCCACAAACGGTGGGGGGGAATGGAGGAATTACATCCTAAGGGTAAACAATCATTTCCCGATTCCCCAAAAGGGACTCTTTCGCGTTGGTCGGCATGCAAAGTTATGAAAAAACTTTTATACGTCAATCACGAAACTCAAACATTTTTGCTTTTGTCGACAACTATTATCTTTTTAACATGCTTTTTGCTATTTTCACACAAGATAAACGGCCAACAGTTTCACTTTTCTGGCAACAATCGGCAAGCCGAACAAAGCGAAAGTTGCACTTTTCTGACAACCAATAATACTTGTTGGGGGTAAAAAGTCGTCGGTAAATACTCATTTTTTCATCCATTCACTCGCTCGTTAAGAATATAAGTCGTATCTTTGCACGGCAATAGTTTCACCATCAATAGTATATCGCACTCAAAGCCATGTATACCATAACCGAAAGCCTGAAGCAGTTTGTAGATTCAGAGATACTGCCACTCTACGATCAATTCGATGCAGCGCACCAACGTGCTCATGCCCTGCAAGTTATAGTCGAGAGCATGCACCTCATGACCCTCGATGCCGTCAAGGCGCTCGGAGCCGAGCCGCTGAATGCCGACATGGTATATGCCATTGCAGCATACCACGATGTGGGTTTGAGCGAAGACCGCGCCACACACCACTTGGTGTCGGGGCGTAGGGTGAGGACCGACCGTCGGTTGCTCAAGTGGTTCACTCCACAGCAGATAGAATTGATGGCACAAGCCGTAGAAGACCATCGGGCATCAGCCACACATGCTCCGCGCTCAATTTATGGATGCATAGTGGCCGAAGCCGACCGAAATATCGACATCGAGGTCATCATGCAGCGAACCCTGCAATATGGTTTGGCACACTATCCCGAACTTGAACGCAGCCAGCACATCGAACGCGCACTGCAACACCTGCACGAGAAGTACGGACCACACGGATACCTGAAATTATGGATTCCGGGTTCACGCAA
Organism: uncultured Prevotellaceae bacterium; assembly: GCA_947166155.1. GTDB lineage: Bacteria > Bacteroidota > Bacteroidia > Bacteroidales > Bacteroidaceae > Colivivens. Next base: position 3,421 of record CAMVDC010000109.1, read on the forward strand.
CCAGCGCGAGTTGCACCGACTGTGGAACATGCTCGACGACGAGGCCAACATCGTGGCTCAACTCAACACCATCTTCGACCGGCTTTCTTGAAGTCCGGCACATTTGATGTCGGAGGCAAAGTAGGCGCATGTGAGCCGCGACTAACGTTTCTTTATTATGTATTTTTTGTTGATTTATCCGTCATCCATCATTCTGTTTTTCATTATGTTATCGTATAAATCTGACGGCATGAAGGATAAATAATAATCATGAGATATAGTATGAATCGGGGCGACTGCGTACTTTCATGTTTGCGAGTGCGCATTTTCGGGCCTGCGAGTGCGCACTCTCGGGCCTGTGAGTGCGCACTCTCGGGGCTGCGAGTGCGCACTCGCAACGCCGAAACTGCGCACTCTCAAATTTAAGGTACAAATAGCACCTCCATTTTACGCAGGTAGCTCCTCCATTTTGCGCAGGTAGCATCTCCTTCTTGAGCAGGTAGCTCCTTTTGAATATAAATCAAGATGTGTGTCAATACGACTGTTTTTCTCTCTCCTGATTTTTCTTTTCAGCTTCCTTCAATTTCGCTCAGTTCGAGCCATCGCATTGACTTCTCGTCGAGTTCGTCGTTGAGTAGTGGCAGGCGTTTCGACATCTCGACAATACGATCGACAGCAGTTGTGCCGCTGCTGAGTGCTGTCTCGATATCGCGTTTCTCGGCTTCGAGGCGGGTGATGTCGGCCTCGAGCTGCTCCATCTCGCGTCGCTCCTTGAAGGAGAGGCGGCGCTGGCGGTTGGCATTACGGCCGTTCTGATTGTTGCTGGAAGGGGTGGGGGATGGTGTGTCGAGTTGCGGTTTGGGTTGCAGGCTGCGCCACTCGCGATATTGTGTGTAGTTGCCGGGGAAGTCTTGAATGTCGCCGCTGCCGTGGAAGACGAGGATGTGGTCCACCACTTTGTCCATGAAGTAGCGGTCGTGGCTTACGACGATGAGGCATCCGCGGAAGTCTTGCAGGTATTGCTCAAGGATTTGCAGGGTGACTATATCGAGGTCGTTGGTAGGCTCGTCGAGTATGAGGAAGTTGGGCGACCGCATGAGGACGGTGCACAGATAGAGTCGGCGTCGCTCGCCACCGCTGAGTTTATATATATAGGTGTGCTGCTCCTCGGGTGTGAAGAGGAAGTGTTGCAGGAACTGGCTGGCCGAGAGTCGCTGACCTCCGCCCATATCGACATACTCTGCGATGTCGCGCACGGCATCGATGACCTTCTGATCGTCGCGGAAGCTGAGGCCTTCCTGTGAATAATAGCCGAAGCGGACAGTCTGACCTATATCGTAGGTGCCCGAGTCGATGGGTTCGGTGCCGAGCAGGGTCTTGATGAATGTAGATTTGCCCGTGCCGTTATTACCCACGATGCCGAGTTTTTCGTAGCGCGAGAAAGTGTAGTTGAAGTTGCGCAGTATGACTTTCGTGTCGAATGCCTTGCATACATCGGTGGCTATGAATATCTTGCTGCCGATGTATGAACTGCCCATCTCGAGGCGTACGTTGCGCTCGTTGATGCGCTGACGTGCAATCTTCTCGAGTTCATAGAAAGCCTCTTCGCGATAGCGTGCTTTGTGGCCGCGTGCTTGTGGCATACGTCGCATCCATTCCAGTTCGGTGCGATAGAGGTTGTTGGCGCGTTCGATTTCGGTCGAGAGGTTTTCGAGGCGTTCCTGCCGCTTCTGCAGATAGTAGCTGTAGTTGCCGCGGTAGGTATAGATGCGGCTGTCGTCCATCTCGATTATCGACGAGCAGATGCGGTCGAGGAAATAACGGTCGTGGGTAACCATGAAGATGCTCATGGTGGTGCGGCCGAGGTAGTTTTCGAGCCATTCAATCATCTCGAGGTCGAGGTGGTTGGTCGGTTCGTCGAGTATGAGTAGGTTGGGCTCCGATGCCAGTACTTTGGCCAGTGCCACACGCTTGATTTGTCCGCCGCTCATGGTGCCTACAAGCTGGCCGGTGTCAGTAATCTTCAGCTGGGTGAGCAGTTGGGCGGCGCGGAGGGTGAGGTCTGAGGTATCAGAGTTCTCAGAGTTCTCAACCTTGCCGGTCACTGCTTGCAGCGCTGTGAGTTGGCCGTCGAACGTGGGTGTTTGTGGCAGGTAGCCGATGCGCAGGTCGTTGCGCAGGATGATACGTCCCGAGTCGTACCCTTCCTCGCCTGCCAAGATTGAGAGCAGGGTTGACTTGCCTGTCCCGTTCTTTGCAATGAGGCCTATGTGCTCGCGCTCGTTGATGGTGAACGTGACATCGCTGAACAGCACTCGGTTGCCTATTCGCTTGCTGAGCTGCTGCACATCCATATAGGGCTGAGGGGTGGGCATTTATTTAATTGAAAATTAAAGGGCTTGCAGGGTTGGTGCAAGCCCTTGTTGGTTACAAAAGCCTTATATTAATGATGTATCTCAAATGAGTCGATTTCCCATGTTGGGGCACATTGCTCGGTGCTCTTGTAGTGGAATATGAACTGGATGGTCCTTCCGTAGTATTTGTTGAGCATAATGTTGACATCAACAAACTCGTAGTCGGTACCTGCGGGCCAGTTAGCAATGTCTAACTCCTCGATGGTTCCATCGGCGGTTTTCACTTCTACTTTCACGTAGTCCTCGCGTGGGTTGCCGTTGAGGAAGTTGAGTGCATGACTCATCGACATATATACGGGGCCATCTTCCGGGATGTCGAACATGGGACTTACGAACATTGCTTCGGTTGCATAGTTGGCCTTGTTGTAGGCTGATGCTTTCATGCCGTACTTAGTGTCTTGTTTCCACACGTAGCTGAGGCCTCCGAGGTCGATGTTTTTGATTGTCCATCCTGCTGTAGATTGTGTAAAGAGAATGCCGTATGGAATCGATGTGTCGTTGGGGTCATAGTTGGGGTCATAGTTGGGTTCATCGGTAGGATCATCGGTAGGATTGTCGTTACCGCCTACGAGTCCGCCGTCGCTGGTTGTGAGTTGGAAGTCGTCGATGAGTATGTCTGCACCTGGGTTCTTTGGATTCATGACAACGAGGTTGACTACAGTTTGCTCTGTCAGAGTGAAACTATGGTTTACTTCTGTCCATTCGCCAGTAGTGAGGTCGTTGATGTAATCTCCATAAACATATGAGCCAACTTTACCATCGGTCACAGGTACGTATCCAGGACGTGCGCTGCCTCCAGTCTCAGTAGCTGCTTTGGTGAAGAAAGACATGACGTATGTGCCGGCTTTGAGTGTAATCTCGGTATAAGCCAAACGCTTGTTGCCCTTGGTGTCGCCTGCTACTCTCACTGAGTAACTACCGCTGTGTGCTTCGTTTGACTGGCTGAGTGCTCCCTTGGTTGATGCAGTAGTGGTTGATATCCAATAAACAGGTTCACTATTGCTCCATGTTTCAAAGTCGCCGTTGGCAATCAGGTTGTCGCCAGTTGGTTGTGGAACGTCGGGGGTGTCAGGGGTATCTGGTGTATCGTTATTGCCTTGGTGAACACGGAAGTTCTGGAGTTCCCATGTGGTTGAGTTCTGTTCGTTGCACTCGAAGCGGAATGCAAAGACAACTTTTTCCTTGCCAACAAATTCTTTTGGAAGTGTGATGGTTGGCGCAGCATAGAATGTCCAGTCTTTGGTTGCTGACTCAACTGCTGTGAATCCGAGGTCGGTCCAAGTTGCTGTTGCTACATCACCGTCGTAGTCGGTCGATGCATACAGTTTATGATATGCAGCAACATCGGTTCCTGCGCCTACATAACGTAATACGTAGTCGAAATCCACAAGTACAGGTTCGTCGTTGCCTTCTGCCTTGGTTGTGTTGATGGCTGGTGAGATGAGCCAGGTGATGGTTGGGGTTGTAGCACTGTTGGCATATCCGGTAGCCTTAGCATATGTTTTTCCATAACTCCAGGCAACTCCGGTCTCTGTCTTTACTGTGAAGCCATCTTTGAGGATTGCGCTGGTGTAAGGCAGGGTGTTGTCGCCTGTTGGCTCTGGGGTGTCGGGTTTGTCTGTCGCTTCTCCTGCCACACCTTGCAGAACCTTCAAGTTCTTGACTTCCCATGTAGAGCTGTTGGTCTCAGCTTTGAAATATAGTGCGATGCGCACTTTCTGTCCCATATACTGCTGTGGAATATCGACCTGAGCCGTAGAGAATGTGGTGTAGTCTCTTCCCTCGATGTGTTTTGCAAAGATTACTTGCCATGGTTGGTCGGCCACATTATTAGCATTGGGTACGAACTCAGGAGCGATGAGCAGCTGCTGATATGCATCATTGCGGTTGTAGCGCAGGATGTATTCGTATGTAACGTATGCGCTGTCGACATTTGTGAGGTCAACCGACGGACCAACGAGGTAAGCCACACCGTCGCTGTTGGTCTTCGTGCTTGAGTTGTAGCCGGTAGCTGTTGCGCAACTGTAGCTATTTACCCATGATACATCTCCATCGGTGGTGAAGTTGGTGAACTTGCCGAGCGATGAAGCAAAGGTCTCGTTGAGGAGTGTCTGTGTGTCGACTTCTCCTGTGGTGTTGAGCACATACGGTTCTGGCACATCTTCGCACGCTGTGAAGGCGAAGATGGCGGCTATGGTACTCAGTAGATAAAATATTCGTTTCATATTGTTTTTATGTTTTTTATTATTCGGTTGTTTTAGTCTTCGATTATCTGCATGTCATTGACTGAGCGGAGCTGCAGTTGCCATCCGCTGTAGTAGGAGAGGACTCCGGTGAGACGCACTTTCTTCTTTGGCATCTTGAGGAACGATACTTCGTTTTGTGTGCTTGTACGTACTGTTATGGTTGTATTGCTAATCTTGAAGTTGCGGTCCACACCCATACCGGCGTCTTTCAGTTCGTCGGGTGCAAGGATGGTCTCGTCGTCGCCATCGGCGAATGTGCCTTCGACAGTGACGAGCATAGGTGCGTTCTGATAGTTTTGGTTGGCGCTCTTGGTGAGCATTTCGTCACCTTCTTGCAGTGAGAGTGGCTCAATCTTTTCGGCGTAGTCCTTGGGTGCTCCTACGAGGTAGATGTGTGTCTTACACAGTTCGAAGAGCATGGGGCCGAGTCGCAGGTTGTTGCTGCTGGTGGTGTAGGGCTGACCGATTTTTGGCAACTTGGAGTAGCAACCGATGTATAGGCCTTTGAGGTTGACGCGTACCAGTTGTCCCATCTGGAAGTAGGGTGTGAGGTATGTGCTCTTCACTGCCAGCACGATGCACTTGGTGGGGTTGACAGTCACGCCGTCGAGTTGTGCCAGCACGATTGTCTGATAGAGGTTGCCACCTTCGTCGTTGGCCACAACCACTCCCTCGATGACGATGTCTTCCTCAACGAGGTTGAAAGCGTTGGTTTGTGAGAAGAGGCTTGAGTATGAGTCTTTGAATTCGCTTATGGTCATGGTGGGCCCGCCTACCGAGTATTTGCTGGTGACTATGTAGTCGTTCACGTCGGGGGTTTCGTTGTCGTCCATGCACGATGAGCACATCATGCTGCCAAGCATCATGACTGCTGCGCCGAGTGTCTGTATATATCTTTTCATAAGGAATTATGCATTAGAATCTGTAAT
>CAMVDC010000110.1 GCA_947166155.1 uncultured Prevotellaceae bacterium
ACTTTTCTGCCAAATTTTGGCGCACACGCAGAAGGGATTGGCAGTCAGTTGTTTTTAGTATGTCACACGGTCAGGTGCTGTGCGCTTGACGTTACGAATCGTTACCCCATGGTTATGACCGTATGTTTCGTACGGCCATCTAACAAAAGCACCGTCGCAAATCGCGATGGTGCATTTTTTTTTGTATATTCAAATCGTGTGTAACTTCATCGTATGAAGTTGGTTGCTATGCGTGCTGGCTCTTGTTCGGGTAGTCCGTTCTTCTCTTTTTCGGCAGCTATGGCCTTGATTAGGAATGCCATGTTGCGGCCCAACACGCGCATGATTTGCTTGCCTTCTTCGTCTTGGTTGGCTTGTTCGGGTGTGTTGCCGTGTATCTCGTTCCAGTAGCGGCTCGAGGCAACGGGCATTTCGGCCAGGGTGAAGAAGTGGTTGAGTTGGTCGAAGGTGGTGATGGTGCCGGCTCGGCGTGCCGATGTGACCACTGCGCCCACTTTCATGCGTTTGGGGAATGGTGTGCTGTAGAACAGGCGGTCGAGCAGCGAGAGCAGTGTGCCGTTTGCTCCGGCATAATAAACGGGTGAGCCTATCACGAGCCCGTCGGCCGCTTCAAACTTTTCTGCCAGTTGGTTTACTATGTCGTTGTTGAATACGCAGCGGCCCAGTTCGTTACATTTGCCGCATGCGATGCAGCCTTGTATTGCCTTGCCGCCTATGTTTACTATCTCGGTTGCGATGCCGGCCTTCTCGAGTTCGGAGGCCACTATGCTGAGCGCAAAGCGTGTGCAGCCGTTGGTGTGGGGGCTACCGTTGATTAAGAGGACGTTCATTGGTGTATGTAATGAATGATGAATTATGATTAATGAATAGCGTGTGGGGGTCGGTACTGCCTATGATGCAAGTGACGTCCTTTTCATCAGATACCACACCAGCAGCCCCAGGTCGAGAGCGCCGGCTATGATGTAGCTCAGCGTTGGCGAGAGTTGCAGGCCTTCGGGCGCCACGAGTATGTAGGATGTGCATACGTAGGTCATGAAGAGGGCTGGTATGAGGGTTATGATGGCGTTTTTGTGTTGCTTGGTGAGGTAAACGGTTATTGCCCAGAAGGTGAATACCGACAGTGTCTGGTTGAACCATGCGAAGTAGCGCCACAGTATCTGGAAGTCGACGAACATCAGCACGATGGCTGCTGCGAAGATGGGTAGGCAGAGGAGTAGTCGCCACACAATCTTGTCTTGCCTCATGTGGAGGAAGTCGGCTGCTATGAGTCGTGCCGAACGGAATGCCGTATCGCCTGTGGTGATGGGCGCAGCCACCACGCCGAGTATGGCCAATATGGCTCCCACGGTGCCGAGCCAGCTATGACAGATGGCGTTCACGATGATGGCGGGGTTGGCGTTGGTGGTGCCTCCGTTGGTCATCAGTGCCCACAGTTTTTGGTATGGAGTACCTTCGTAGTCGCTCACACTGTCGGCAAACTTGATTGCGGCTGCTGCCCAGATGAGGGCTACGAGGCCTTCGGTTATCATGGCTCCGTAGAACACGGGGCGTCCCAGCCGTTCGTTCTTGAGGCATCGAGCCATCATAGGGCTTTGTGTTGCATGGAATCCGCTCACCGCGCCACATGCTATCGTGATGCACAATCCGGGGAATATGGGTATGTTGCTTGCCGGATGGTGGTTGCTGAAGGCTTCGGTAATCTCGGGCATGTTGCCGTCACCGATAAACAGAATGCCTGCCAGCATGCCCACAGCCATGATGAGCAGTGCAAGGCCGAAGATGGGGTACACCTTGCCGATGAGTTTGTCGATAGGTAGGAGCGTGGCGAGTATGTAGTAAGCCATGATGATGATAATCCAGAATGGTATCGAACCCACGAACGACTCGCCTCCACCTGTCATCGACGACAGCAGGCCGGCGGGTGTCTGAGCAAATACGGCACCGACCAGCACCATGAGTATCATCGAGAATACCCTGACTCCGAAGCGTGCAGTCGTGCCCAGTTCGTCGCCGATTATCTCGGGCAGGCTCTCGCCGTTACGGCGCAACGACATCATGCCCGATAGGTAGTCGTGTACCGCTCCGCCGAAAATGCATCCCAACACAATCCAGATGAATGCCGCCGGACCGAACAGAATGCCTTGTATGGCACCGAAGATGGGGCCGGTGCCCGCTATGTTGAGAAACTGAATGAGGTAGACGCGCCACGTGGGCATCGGAACAAAGTCCACGCCGTCGCGGTTGGTGTAGCTCGGAGTGACGCGCGCGGGGTCGGGGCCGAACACGCGCTCCACAACCCATCCGTAGAAAGCATATCCCGCTACGAGCAGGACGAGCGATGTGATGAAAGTAATCATTTGCTTTAACTATTGATTCGTTTTGTGTGTTAATTCATTCTGCAAAGTTACAAAAGTATGTGTAAATACGCGGCATGTAATGTCGAAATAATAGCATAAGCCCTGCTTTTTTCTTAAATAGTAACTAAATTGCATGCTCTGCTTACCAATTGTAAGCATCGAGGTGTATGGAAAAATGATGTGTGACGAAGGGCAATAAGCGTGGGATGACGTGGTGAATTGGCGAAAAAGGTGATGAATTGAGTGAGAAAAAGGTGATGAATTGAGCGAGAAAAAGGTGATAAATTGCGTGCGAAGCAAGTGGCGAATTATGCTTGATGTACGATGAACGACCGATGTGACCGACGATGCAAAAGACAGAGAGTAGTGAAAAGTTTTGCTGCGAGTGCGGAGTAATTTTGCTGTGAGTGCGCAGTAATTTGCCTGCGAGTGCGGAGTAATTCTTTAATTTGCGACGCAATTTATTAAATTTGCGACGCAATTTCATTGTTTTTCGGTGGAAAATTAATAAAACTGCGTCGCAAATTAAAGAATTCCTATATAAGCGCGGCAAAACTTCTGCGTTCTTTCAATAAAAGTTCTGCGGTCTTTCGATAAAACTTCATCGGCCTTTCGATAAAACTTCATCGGTCTTTCGATAAAACTTCATCGGTCTTTCGATAAAACTTCATCGGCCTTTCGGCATCCGCCGGTCGGCCTCGTTGCAAACAGCGGCAGTCCTGTTGCTTCGATTCGTCTATTGGAGCAACCCTGGCAATTCGGCGATGTTGCTCAGTCGCGCCATGCGTTCGTGCTCGTATTCCTCAAAGAGTTCGTACTGCCACATGCGCTTGTAGGGCACGTGGATGCCGATTCCGCCGAGTTGGAGCACGGGGTGGATGTCGCTTTTGAATGAGTTGCCCACCATCATAAACTCGGCTGCCGCTATGCCCAGCCGATTGAGCAGGGCGAGGTATTCGTCTTGCCCCTTCTCCGACACTATTTCCACGTGGTCGAAATATGGAGCGAGGCCCGAGCGCTGCAGCTTGTTTTGTTGGTCGAGCATATCGCCCTTGGTGATGCACACCAGCTGATAGCGGCGGCGCTCGTGCAGTGTGTGTAGCGTTTCAACCACTCCGTCGAGGGGTGTGGCGGGGTTGAGCAGTAGTTCCTGACCCATGCGCAGTATGTCGTGAAGTGTTGCAGCACCGACTGTGTCATGGCTCATCTCGAGGGCGTTCTGAAGTAGCGAGAGCACGAAAGCCTTGGTTCCGTAGCCCATCGTGGGCATGTTGGCCTTCTCTACCTCGTAGAGCGCGGCACGCACTTCGGCCTCGCTGCCGAATGTGGATAGCAGCTGGCAGTAGCGCGCCTCGGTGCGGTCGTAGAGTGTCTGGTTGTCCCAGAGTGTATCGTCGGCATCGAAAGCGATGACGCGTATGTTGGATGTGTTCATATCGAGGGTTTGAAATTGACTAATGTGTTGACAACCTCGTCTTTATCGTCGGTGAGGGTGAGCAACAGGTTCTTGTACCGACCTGAGTCCGACAGGTGGCGGAGCAGTGGGTATATAGGCATGTCTTCCGTCCAGAACTGGCGGCCGAGGAACACCATAGGGCTTGCAAAGTCGTAGGAAAGGTAGTGGTTTTGCACCGCGTCTTGGAATATCTCCTGCATGGTTCCTGCGCTGCCGGGCGTGTAGATGATGCCTCCGAATGCAATGGTGAGTATCACGTCCTCGCGAATCGAGTTGTCGAAGAACTTTGCGATATGCGTGGCGAATGGCGTGGCAGGTTCGTGGCCGTAGAGCCATGTGGGTATTCCGAGGCTCTTGTAGCGTGTCTGTGGGTAATCGCGTATCACCGCCATTGCGCTTTTCAGCCATCCCGCATCGCGATAACTGGGCGCAACGCGCAGTCGGTGTATCACTGCAGCCACTTCCTTGTCGGGATGTCCGGCCAACCATGCACCCAGATGTGTGGCTTCCATAGCTCCGGGACCTCCGCCGCTCACCATCAGGAAACCGCGCTCAGTCAGGGCTTTGCTTATGAGTACTATCTCGCGATACATAGGGTCGGTGCGCAAGAGGCCGTGACCGCCCATGATGCCCACATTGCCTGTAGGCTTGAAATCGGATAGGAACGCGAAGAGGGCATTCTGCATCGAGTTGTCGTGCAGGCATCGGGCAAGCGATTCGAGGGTGCTGAACGAGCGTTTGCCGGTCTTCATAAAGTGTTGGTATACATGCGCATCAAATGTATCGTCGGTCGATGCGTCGCTGTCGGGGTCAAAGCCTGCATAGAGCGAGTGTACGTTGTAGAGCTCGCATGGACTTATGTCGTAGGGCACATATCGAAGATAATCTTCGACTTCGTTGAGTTTCTCGATGTCGAATGTCCTGTTTATCATAGGTTTCGGGTATTAAGTTGTGTCACAATGATTCTCGCGATTGCTGCCGCCATCGGGTTTAAGGGAGGGTGGGGCGGCACTTATTTTATCTCAATGCTTTCAATCAGCGTAGCTCCGCCACCCACCGTGCCTGTGTGTTGCAGCATGAACGATGTGCCGCCGGCTGATGCGTCAGCTTGTGCCGAGAGTGTCTGCTTCTTGCCTCCATGCTTCATCGTGGCTGATATCTTGCTCTTTTTCAGGCTTACCGTGATGGTGCAAGGGGTACGGAAGAGTTCGCATTTCTGTCGTTCGGATATAGCGTTCACCGTGCCGTCGCGGTATTCTACGATCGAGACCTCGACAGCATGGTCGTAGTCTGGTGTGCGCTCGATGCGAAGTCCGTAACCGCTCAGTGTCTGCATGTCCATCGCGATGCATACATCCATGTACTGCCCCGTGGCACTTCCGAATCCTTGACCGGCGGTCTTGCATGGTGCCACCTCGAGTTCGACCGCATGAATCGGTTGGCGCGTGGCGTCGGGGGTGATGTGTATGCGTGCTCCGCGCTGCGATTGCACAAAGCCTTTCAGCCCCTCGGCTCCATCGGGAGCGGTGCCCCAGTACCATGTCTCGCGATTCGTGTCGGGTTGCCACGAATAGGCAGCGGTGTCTTTGGGCTTGAAGGCATCGAACACATACACATATCCGTCCTCCATCTTCCGGCCGTCGATGCGCTCATGAACCTGTGGCAGAGGCACGTAGGGCGTATCGTCAATCTTCACCGGCTTGCCGTTCAGCGTCACATTTTCGGCCGAACACAGCTCGGGATGATTCTCCTTACACCACGCAAGGCTCACCTTGTGGTCGCAATGCAGGCGCACGTCCTTCAGATGTATAGGCCCGGGAGCCTTCGTAAAGTATTGTGTGCCTTGAGTTTTGATGTCGATATCGCAGTCGTTGAACCACGCACCGCGACTTGTGGAGTAGAACGGTTTGCTGCTATAGAAGGTGAGGTGGCACTGGTTGTACGTCCCTTCGGCCAGCGCATCGTCGGTACATTCCATGTGGCAGCGCTCAAACACGGCATTGCGTGCACCGACAAAGTTACACAGGTTTAACCGACTGATGAAGCGGCAGTTGCGTGCCACCACACTGTCGGTACCTGCACATACGGCAAGTTGAGCTTGCACCACCGCTTCGGCCCGCTTCTTGCGCGAGAGTTCGGGGCGCAACGGGTAGTCGAGGTCTACGTTGCAATAGTTGCCGTAAGTGATGTTTTCGGTGTGAATCTTGCGGCAGCGAAACTGAAACATAGTGAAGTTGCCTATCGCGCCATGCGTCTGACCGCGGTTCACAGCCAGAACCGTGTTCGCTGGGTCGGGGTCGGTGCCCACGATGTTTATGCTGTTGCAGCTGATTGTAGCGGCAAAAGGTGTGCCACCCTCGCTGCGACGCACCGTAGGGTCGTCGGGGTTGTCGAGCCAATACACCCCTGGCGCTATGCGAAGTGTGTAGCTGGCATTGGGCGCAGCATTGATTTCAGCAATGGCTGAAAGCAGTTGCTCGGTGGTGCTGATGTTGAAAGTCTGTGCCGTTATGCTGCTGACCGTCAGCCACATCAGGCTACATGCAAAGATGATTAGCTTCATAGATTATGTCTTTTATGTTTTCGCTGAGTTCGGTCATAGAGCGGAAAAGCAGGTGAGCGCCTTCGTCGGTGAGCGCCGAGTCGGGTAGGGGACCCGTGTTGACAGCTATCACGAAGCATCCTGCAGCCACACCGGCGCGCACTCCGAGCGGTGCATTTTCAACTACCATCGTGTTTGCGGGGGTCAGTTCGCCTGCTTTCTTCATGCCCATGAGGTAAGGTTCGGGGTTGGGTTTGCCTATCTTCACATCTTTGGCGGCTACCATCCATTCGTGACGAAACAGGTTGGGGAAGTTTTCCTCGATGCGGCTGAGCAGGCTTGCAGTGCCCGAACCCGTGACGATCGTAGGCGTGAGGCCGCATTGCTTCACCATCTGAACCGTCTCGAGTGCTCCAGGCATGCGACCTGCTTCAGGCCTCTGATTAAAGAATTCGCTCTTCTTCTTGTATATACGTTCACACTCTTCATCGCCAGCCTTTCTGCCCAACTGCCGCTGTGTCACTATGTTTATGGTGCCGGCTCCGGTGCGACCTTCGTGCATAAACGCCTCGGCTTCAGGCAAGTCGAGGCCGTAGTAAGCCATGGCTTTATGCCACGCCCAGGCATGATTGGGCATGGAATCAAACAACACTCCATCCATGTCGAACATGATGGTGCGGAGCTTCATGCCATCGTAGCCGTGATTCGTGCAATAACTTTTTAGAGCGTCACTCCATTTTTCCATATCGATATTTCCTGATAGCCTTTGTGCTCGTTCCATGTGGGAGCACCCGAGGCCGTGTCTATCACTTTCCTTACAAAGTCTTCGAGCATGTGACTCATGCTCTCGCCCTCAACCAAAGTGCCTGCGTTGAAGTCTATCCATGTGGGTTTCCTTTGGGCAAGAGTGCTGTTGGTGCTCACCTTCAGCGTCGGAACAAATGTGCCGAAAGGTGTGCCGCGACCCGTGGTGAACAGCACCATGTGGCATCCTGCAGCGGCCAGTGCAGTGCTGGCTACGAGGTCGTTGCCTGGTGCACAAAGCAAGTTGAGACCGTTCGTCGTCAGGCGTTCCCCGTATTCCAACACTCCGCACACCATGCTGCTGCCTGCTTTCTGTGTGCAACCCAATGCTTTCTCCTCAAGGGTGCTGATGCCTCCTGCTTTGTTGCCAGGACTCGGATTCTCGCCAACCGGCTCGCCGTGCTTCAAAAAGTATTCTTTGAAACCGTTCACCATGCTCACCGTTTTGTCAAACAACTCGCGGGTCTTGCATCGCGACATCAGCAGCGTCTCGGCTCCGAACATCTCGGGCACTTCGGTCAGAATCGTCGTACCACCACGGCTCGTGAGGTAATCGCTGAATTGTCCTAACAACGGATTGGCCGTGATGCCCGACAGTCCGTCACTGCCACCACATTTCAACCCTATGCGAAGGCGCGAAAGGGGTAGGGGCACACGCTCATCATTGCGCATTTCGGCATATATCGACTCAAGCAATTCAAGTCCGGCATCTATCTCGTTGCCCTCCACTTCCTGACTCACCATGAAACGTATGCGTTTCTCGTCGTACTCGCCAAGCAATTCGCGGAAAGCAGATGGCTGATTGTTCTCACATCCGAGCCCCACGACAAGCACTCCGCCTGCGTTGGGGTGCAAGACCAAGTCGCGGAGTATCAGGCGTGTAGCCTCGTGGTCTTCCGATAGTTGTGAGCAACCATAATTGTGTGGAAACGCAACGACTCTCACACCTTCATCGCCATGTCTGTCGCTAAATTCGTCCTTGAGTTGCTGGCATATACCATTCACACAACCCACCGTAGGTACAATCCACAACTCGTTCCTGATACCCACATCGCCGTTCTTGCGCTCATAACCCAAGAACACACTCGTGGATGCCGTTTCACTATTCGTCGGCGTGAAGTCGGGACGGTAGGTATATTCCAATTCACCACTCAAGTTAGTGCGAATGTCACGATGGTCAACCAGTTCGCCCTGGCGGCAGTCGTGAATCAGATGACCTATCACAGCTCCATATTTCCTCACGTTACTCCCTGCCTGCATGTCGTGAAGCAGGAACTTATGTCCGCGCGGCACATCGCTGCGCAGGGTGATCTCAATGTCGCCGACCGACACACAGGTGCCTTGCGAGAGGTCGTGCAAGGCAACTGCCACGTCGTCGCCCTGAGCTATGCATATACAATCTTTTACTGTTTTCATGATGCAAAGATACTCAAAAAACACAATATAGTGCATCGCTCCGACATACAAATTGCTATGTATTCGCCCTTTATTGATAGTTTTCCCATGTTTTGCCCCCACCGAAGTCGTGAACGAAACTTCGGTCTAATGTTGAAAATAGATTGAAGTTTGTACTAATAAAGAACGTCAATCCTTCAGGCCCGAAAATAATCATATGAAAATAATATAAAAGAAACCGCGCACTTTTGCCCCCGCGACCGCGCACTCTCGCCTCCGCGACTGCGCACTCATTTCTCCGCGTTCGTTTGTGCGGCGAGGTTCGGCCTCGCCCTCCCGCGTCCTTCCTTCCCTCCTTTTCCCCCTCCTCCCTTCCCC
>CAMVDC010000111.1 GCA_947166155.1 uncultured Prevotellaceae bacterium
GGGGAGAAGAACCGATTTGTCCCCCCTCAGTCCCCCGCAGGGGGATGACGGGGAGGGCCGGGGAGAGGGGTCCGCCCTTCCTTCTAATCATTATTCATTATTCATTATTCATTAAGAAAAGCCCCAATGCGCTCCTTCGGACTCATAGGCCGCACGCTCGGCCACTCATTCTCGCAGCGCTACTTCACCGAGAAGTTCCGCCGTGAAGGCATCGATGCCCAGTATCGCAACTACGAGATGCCCGATGTGTCGGGCGTCCGTCCGCTCATCCAGTCAGTGCCCGACCTCTGTGGGCTCAACGTCACCATACCCTACAAGCGCGATGTCATTCCGTTGCTCCGTTCCCTCAGCCACGAAGCACACGACATCGGAGCCGTCAACGTAGTCCGCATCCGCGACATGCGGGGCTTCAACACCGATGTAGTAGGATTCCGCGAGAGCCTGCGCCCGCTGCTCCAGCCACACCACACCCGCGCCCTCGTCCTCGGAACGGGCGGAGCCTCATTGGCAGTGAAGCACGGACTGCACCAGCTCGGCATAGCGACCCAGAGCGTTTCGCGCACACGCACCGGCGACACCATCACATACACCGACCTCGATGCCGAAATGGTGAAACGTCATACCGTCATAGTCAACTGCACACCCCTCGGCACATACCCCGACACCCACGCGTGTCCCGACATCCCCTACCACATGCTCACCCCCCGTCACCTCCTCTTCGACCTCGTCTACAACCCCGCCGAGACCCTCTTCCTCCGTCGCGGCCGCGAGCAAGGCGCCACCATCACCAACGGCTACCAGATGCTCATCCTCCAAGCCGAAGCAGCATGGAAGATATGGAACGAGTGAAACCCCTCTCTTGGCTACACGTCAAATAAATACTGAAGAGTAAGCAGGAAGGGGTAGGAGAGTATAGAGAATTATTGATGCGAGGATAGAGGACTTTTGATGCGAGGATATATAACTTTTGCCGCGAGTGCGGAGAAATTCTTTAATTTGCGACGTAAATTATTAAATTTGCGTCGCAAATTTATTGTTTTTCCACGGAAAATTAATAAAACTGCGACGCAAATTAAAGAATTAGTCCGCACTCGCAGGCAAATTAGTCCGCACTCGCAAGTTTTTTACTGCGTACTCTCAGCAAAACTTATTTGTATTTACAATTAAACTTATTTGTATTTACAACTAAACTTATGCGTATTCACAAGAAAAAATTCTGTATTCTTTCTTTCAAATCTTGATAATGTCGTGGAGGAAGTGGTGTAGGTGCTGTTTATTTTGTGAGTGGCATTGCGGTGAGCATGTGGGTGGGGTTGCGATGCTTTTGGCGCACTATCTTGATGTTGGGAAATCGACGCTGAAGTGCTTCTGCCTCTTTGTCGGTCATGATTCCATATACTGTGAAGTTGTCGATCCTGACGTTGTCCAGCCATGCGGGGAGGGTTACTTTGCCGTCGAATGTCAGTTGAAGGTTGACGAAGTGCGACAGGTGTGGCATGACGGGTAACACCTCTTCGGCTTGCAATACGTAGTAGTTGTCGTTGGTGAGTCCGATGAATCGGACCGTCGATTCGTCGGTCGTTGCATTCCTCACCATCCATCCTATCTCCGGAGTCAGTGCGCCGGTCTTGGGGTCTGCGCTTGCGCCAAAGAATCCAGCATAGAGTTCGAGGTCGCTCTCGTCGATTACGTCTTTTTCATCTCTCCCTATGCGCTTGTATTTCATGTTTACGCTCACCACTTCGTTGGCCATGTGGTCGTACATGCCCGATTTCTTCGGTATCGATTTTGTCTCGATGGTTGGGAAGAAGGTGAGGAACCATCCGTCGAAGTCCTTCACGTTGGTGCTTAGGCAGCCGAGTCCTCGCAGTTGGTCGGGGTGGTACTTGGTTATCATGTCGAGCCAGAAGTCGCGGCGCGGCTTACCTTTGGCTGCTGCTACGAACTCTTTCAGTATCGGTCGCAGGCTTTCAACCCACCATCCCATGTCGTAGGCGGTAAGTGCTTCGGTCTTTTCCAGCACACGTTGCCAGTCGGCTGCTGTGCCGTGCAGTGTGACCGACGGGATGCCGCAGATGGAGTATCGCACCTCGTAGCGGAAGTATTGCTTCACGGCTTCCATCAGTGTTATCTGCGATGCTATGCGCGAGGTGAGTGTTGAGGTCGAGAAGTCGCAAGCCATCACTTTGGCTATGTTGCCTTGGGTATGGTTTTCAATTTGTTTACTAAATCCATTTAGCATCGTGTTCCATGCAGTAGCGCTTGCTTTACCGAGCAGGTCGAAGTTGCTTACAATAGTCAGTTCTTTCACTCCATCGTGTTTTACTATCTTGCTGCGCAATTGTTCGGCATTCTGGTTTACGTAGCGTCCGAATGTCTGGCTGATGAGCAGCCACACCACGTCGGGCGACAGGGCCACGGGGCGGTGTTCAGCGTATGCCCAGCAGAGCATACGATATACCACATCCTCGCCATACAGCACCAGTTTGCGCCCCGGGGCGATGCTGTGTGTGATGATGTTGTGCTGTTCGCGCGGAATCTGGAAGTCGCCGAGCACTTCGCGACATATCACGTCGGCATCCCACAGCCTCAGTTCCTCAGTGGGTTTGGGCAGGTCTTTATCCACTTCGAATGTTATGCTTCCGTCCGATTTGCTCAGTATTCGGCAATCGGTAGTTTGTGCCATTGCTGTAGCATACATGATGCAGCAGATAATCTGTGTGATGATTCTTTTCATAAGCATTTGCTTTTTTTGTATTATAATAGCTGTCAATATGCTGAGTCCTACTCCTCGTACTTGAAGTCGGGGTCGAACTTCACTTGCTGGCATATTTGCTTTAAGTATTCGTCGATGCTCTTGGCTCCAGGTTTTATAAACAACAGGAATGTGATGCTGCGATAGCGGTCGGCTCTGTATATTTCCACTCCGTAGCACTCGGTTGCTCCGTCTTTCAGGCGATGCTGCAGCTTTTCGTCGTCGCAGTGAATCTTGTCGAAGAACGGCATCTTTACCGTAAACACAAGGTCGGCATTAGTGCTGCGAGTTAGTTCATCATCCTGATGGCGAGTGACGTTTTGATTGATTGCTTCGTTAATGCGTTGCATCATGGCAGCATCGTTCTGCACCGATGGCTCATGGTCGATGTGGAACCACGGCAGTGCGCTGTTGCACAGCATCGAGCCTTGAAGCCGCGGTTGATAGTTTGGAATGGTGGCATCCGTGAGGGGAGGCATGTGTGATGGGCGTGGCTTAAAAGCTTCCATATACTGCTCCATCAGCAATGTACACTTAGGGTCGATCGTGACGATGGGGCCGGCAAAGAATGTCGGCATATTGCCGTGCGACTCTTCGAAGGTAGAAACCATGATTGTGTGTTGGAAGAAGTGTTGGAAGAACTCCTCGGTGCCTTCAGGAATCTTTGAAAATTCGACTGTGGTCTTATCGAAATTGAGGTTGAAACCAAACCATTCTGCACAGGTCTTTGTGTAGTCATCGTAATCGTCTGCCTGAACAGACAATGCACATACTGCCATGAATGACAGCAACAGGGTAGCACGTTTTGTTTGTTTCATGCTGAAAAAGGTTTTATGTGTTAGTTTATTGTATTGCACAGATACGGCTTATTGCAGAACCGGCAAGGCTGAATCGTGACTATAGTCAATCCTGTTTTCTCCCCATCGTTCCACGATAATTGTGATGTGAGTGTCTGAGGCTTTCACTGTCCTTGTCTTATATCCGTTGCAAGTAGCTGTGATATACATGTCCTTGAATGGCAGGCACATCTTGAAGTGTCCGTCTGCGTCGGTCATGACTCCATCGCTGGTGTATTTTGGCGCCACGCTGAATCCCTCGAGCGGATGGCCGTCGGGGTCAACCACCGTACCTTCAACCCAATGCAGGCTATCGTTTATTTCTGGGAGGTCCTTTGCATATAGCTTGTCGGTCAGGTGTAGTATCAGCTCCACCTCACCTGCCTTGTTGACAAGCATTCCCTGATATGTATAGTCTTCCAGCCTTATTTGTGCTTCGCCCCACAGGGTTGACGACTGGTGTGGGTCGGTGGTGAAATGGAACGGACTTATACGCGATTCGAAATCTTTGTTGTAGTGCGGTTCCACTCTCTCCACGTTGCCTCCGAATGCAAAGGCTATATACCTCATCTCGGAATCAGCGAACTCCACCGCGTGGTCGGCCTCTTCAGCCGCGTGTCTTATCTCGGCTGTCATCGAGTCGGTGCGGAAGTAGGGCAGTGTGTGGTCGGCGCAGCCATAGAGCCTGTTTGTGCGCAAAATTGGTACATATACTCCCTGCTCGTCTTCATGCACACGGCCGATATATTCATCTTGAGTATAGGCTATTCTTGATCTCAGTGCAAAGAAGTGTTCCTTTATTTCTGTATCGAGTGGGGCAGTGCTGAGGTTGATTTTTGCTCGGTCCTGCTCCCGACCTTTGCGATAGGTGGCAATGAGGTATGCCTGCTTCCGTTCACTTAGTTGCTGTTTTGTCAGCAGCCTTACCGGTGTGAATTCTTCTGTTTCTATATCGGCCACATAGCGTGTGCCGTCGAATTTTCGCCCATATTCCTCTTCCCATTCTTTAATTTCTTCTTCGTTTAGATGTTTCTTAAGCATCTTTATACTACACCAGTAGGGCGACAATTCATTGATGAGCCGGTTCTGGCGGTAGAAGTAGTCGGGCAAATCGATGTCGAACACTCCGTTGATATCGACGTGGCTGAGCAGATAGGGACTCTCTTTGCCATCCACACGTATCACTATTGAGTCGCGCCATGCGTCGGAGTTCGGATTGCCTCCCAACCGTATGCCTTTGTTCAGCATGTGTTGACCTAATGGTTCCCAGTCGTCGGGCGATGCTCCTGCAACACGGCCCGTTAGCATAGAGTCGGCATGTGTCATAATAAGCCCTGAACCCATTATCCTGGTGGGGCCTGTAGTATTGTTTGCCGATGCAACTTCAGTCATCCGCTCTTCTTTTGCCTCTTCTTTTCTCGGTACGAAGTTGGCAGGACCTCCAACATACTGCACTCCTTCCTCAGCAGGTGCGGTCGGTTCCAGTTCCGGCATCCGCTGCCATGTGGTTGTTTGCGCACTGTTTGCAATGGTTGCAGGCTCCGTCTTATCCTCTTTATTATATAATAAGGTGACCCCAATAATGATAATGACAGATGCGGCAGATGCAATCCACGGCCATATACTCTTCCGAACGGGCTTCCTCTTCTCCTTTATTGATGGAACATGGGTGGGGCTCATGGCCTTAAACAGCGCCTTGTAATACATCATATCCTCCGGCACCTCTTGGCTTGATGCGAAGTATTCGGCTAGTTCCTGCTCCTCAGCGTCGGAGGTCTGTGCCTCGTCGTAGAGTGCGAGCAGGTGGCGGATGCGGTCGGTGTATGTCTGATTATTGTCCATAATACATTTCCTTTAGTTGTTTCCTTGCTTTGGCCACCTTTGCACGTACGGCACCTTCGGTGGTGCCCAGCATGTTGGCCATCTCTTCGTAGCTGAGGCCGTCGATGCCTTTCATCTCGATCACAGTGCGGCGCATGGGCGGCAGTCGCTTGATGCAACTTTCCATCCGTTCGATTGCCTCTTTCTCCATCAGCAGGCGGTCGGGCGACGAGGGGGAGTTGACAACCGATAATTGAGAGTTGACAATCGAACCATCGGGCGAAGTTTCGCTCGTTTCGTCAATCGATATGTTGTGCTTCCTCAGTCGCAGGTGGTCGATACACACGTTGCGCACCACAGTTTGCATCATCGGCGGCAGGTCCGACGTAAGGTCGTGCATGCGGCTGCGAGCCATCCAGCAACGCATCAGTGCCTCCTGCACCGCATCATCGGCGTCATCTGCATCGTGCAGATATCCCATGGCCGTGGCAAGAAGGGCTGGGCGCATACGGGTTGCAACGGCGGCAAACACCGCCGCCTGACCGTGAGTGTCTCTGGATTTTATGTCAGACATGTCTTCCGTTTTTATTCAGACATTTTTCTCGCCAAGTCTGGTTGTACTCAACCTTCGACTCCGTCGAGCTAATCCTTCTCTGCTCGTTTGGCTTAACGAAAATGCTCGATTTGTTGTTTCTCCGCTGCAAATATAACGAATAAACTGGATTTATGCACCCCGTGGTGACGGAAAATGTAGGGCAGGGTTTCGGATTTGATAGTTTATGTTTCATTTCCGACATGCCGAGTGGCGTGGTTTGTGTAACTTTGCAGCGTCGTTTAATGCAATCAATTTTTTTTTATAAACTAAAACAAAAAACAGACAACATGATGAAACGTTTACTCGTGGTGGCGGCTGGCGTGCTGGTGAGCGCGCTGTCGCTGGCTCAGGGATGGCAGAAGCCTGAACTGACGTTTGAGACTCTGAAAGTGTCGGAAGTGGGTGGCGACACCACCATCTACTACCTCTATAATGTGGGGGCCGATGCGTTTTTCACTCAGGGCAATGCCTACGGCACCCAGGCAAGTCTGGGGACGCCGGCGCTGAAGGTGATTTTCGAGAAGTATGTGGAGGCTGGCGCTGCATGGGATGGCAAGACTTACCTCATCACCGACTCGTGCCGCAGCAAGAGCAGCTGGATGCAGCTCTTTATCGACAACGAGACCAACATGTATGTCGACCACAATCAGCAGGCCGACTATATGTGGCAGATTGAGGACAGGGGCAACGGTGTGTACCGGTTCTTCGGTGCCGACGTCAACCCCCTCTACAACCAGCTCAACTACTACGGCAGCTATATGGGCTACGACTACATGGCGGGCGACGAGGCGCCGTTCACGGGTCCGATACGCCCGCTGCTCGAGGTGGACAATGCCGAGATTGACCATGAATACTGGGTGGACTGGAAGTTGGTGGGATATGATGCCTATCATGCCTATGCCCCGCTGCGTGCTACCTACGATGCAGCCATGGCGCTCAAGGCCACTATCGACAAGATTGCCGGGGAATATCCCGAGGTGAACCTCGACGGAGCCGACAAGGTGTATGCCAACACGGCGTCGACCCAGGCTGAGCTCGACTCTACGCGCAGTGTGCTCAACGCGGTGTATGGCCTGGCTGAGTATGTGCTCGAGGTGCAGACCATGTATCCCGCGGTGGATGTGACCAAGGCCCAAGCGCTGCTCAGGAGCGGCAACCCCGCTACGGCGATGGTCGACGAGATGATGGCTGCGCTGCGCCACGACGTGCGCGACGAGGAGGTGGCTGAATATACCAACGGCGCTACCGAGGACGACCCGAACGACATCACGCCGCTGATGCAGAACCCCGACTTCGAGGAGGGCAACACCAATGGCTGGAACATCACTTTCGTGAGCGGAACCAATGCAACCAACATAGGTTACCAAGGTGCAAGCTACAACAACAACGGTGTGTCGATTAACAAGTTTATCGAGGTGTGGTCGAATGCCCGCTACAACAGCAACTATCCCGACTACCGCACATTTGGCGACGGCTCGATGAGCCAGACCATCACTCAGCTGCCCGCTGGTGTCTACAGCTTCGAGTGTGACGCAATAGCCGTGACGCAAGACCAGTCGAGTGTGCCATGTAAGGGTGTCTACCTCTTTGCCACCGGCGGCGATGTCGACATGCAGAAGCCGGTACACACGGGCAACAACGCTCCTGAGCATTTCTCGTTGAAGTTTGCAAGCAGCGGCGGCGACATCGTGCTGGGTATGAGAACCGAGAACTCGAATGCCAACTGGATGGCTGCCGACAACTTCCGACTCATGTACTACGGACCTCTGACCGACGACCCATACAAGGTGCTGCTCGAAGGTCTTATCGCCAACTATGAGGACGAGTTTGGAAATGTGGAGGACGTGAAGTGTAACGCAGAACTGCGTCAGGCCTACCTCGACGAAATCGAGAAGGCTCGCAGCCTGACTGAGGGCTTCAAGGAGGAGATGGCCGTGGTCGACAGCATTGCATTGCTGCTCTCGCAGTCAATCAGCGACTATGCCAAGTTCCCCGACAAGTTGGATGCACTCTATCAGAAGCAGCTTGCATTCGAGGACAGCGACTTCCCACAACTGGCACAAGAACTGGGCGACCTCTACATGGAATGGAACGAGCGATATGAAGAGGAAACCCTCACCAAGGAGTATATCGACAATGCTGATCAGCAGATGGCACAGCTCATCATCGACTTCATCACCAAGAACGTGGAGCCAGGCAGCGACATCACTGCCCTCATCGTCAACCCCGACTTCAACAACGACTTCTCAGGCTGGAGCACCACGGGCTCGCGTCCTGCATTTGGCGGTAAGGGTGCCAACGGCCAGAACATAGTGGGCGACACACCGACACTCGACAGCGGTAACGCCGAGGTATACCACGCTTCGTTCAACATGTATCAGCTCATCCGCAACATGCCGAAGGGCAGCTTCACCATCACCTGCCAGGCATTCGAGCGCAACGACAACAACGACAACCGTGCATACATCGACGACTGGGCACAGGGCCCACGCGCCGGAATCAGCGCAGTGCTCTATGCCAACGAGTTCGAGACCAAGGTCAACAACATCATGGCATTTGGCAACCCCGAGCCGCAGTATCAGGCACTCACAACCAACGATGCAGGCGAGACGGTAAACCACTGGTCGTGCGACCGCTACATCGAAGAGGACTACAACTTCTACATCCCCAACTCGATGGAAGGTGCAAACTTCTTCTTCAACATCTCGCCCGAGACCTACATCGTGAAGACCGAAATCACACTCGAAAACGATGGCGACAGCATCCTCATCGGTCTCAAGTGTCCGGCAACCAACAGCTGGGTTATCTTCGACAACTTCCACCTTATATATAATGGTAGTGGCACAAAAACTGGTAAAGATACTTATACTTTAGCAAACTTTGAATTAGGAAACTCAA
>CAMVDC010000112.1 GCA_947166155.1 uncultured Prevotellaceae bacterium
ATTCCTTTGACTCTATACTAATCGTATGAGGCATTTCATAATTTCTTCTTATACTATTTTCTAAAGTAAAAGATAATTGATAGTGATTCATTTTTTTAATTCGCTGAATATACTTTATGTTTATTCTACTAAATTCCGATTTATCTGTTTGTTTTATTGGCTGCAAAACAATTATAAGTTCCGAATCACACCACTTCTTGCGTACCATCATAAAAACGGCTCGCACATTTGAGCAGTGTGAAGAGGAATAACAGGTTCCCCCGAAAAAAATTGTACTGCTTTGTTATGGCATTATCACTTTATTTCTTCTTTATCGCGAGTTCCACTTTTTGTATTCCACACTTATGGGCATCGTATAGGAATGAGTGGTTCTTCAATAATGTCATACACATCGGCCATCAAGGCTTTAGTTGTCTTGCCCTCGCGTTGGTTGTTTGTGATGGGTTGGTGAATGATAAGAGAGAGCGGAGCACGTGTCACCATCCAAGCCTTGCGGCTGAATGCCTCATAAGACCCTTTGATAGTGATGGGCACTATCGGCAGACCAATCTCGTTGGCAAGCATAAATGCACCGCGCTTGAATGGTTGCATGCGTCCGTCGCTCGTACGTGTACCCTCGGGAAAAATGGCCATCGACATGCCTCCACGCAGGGTTTTGCGGGCATCGGTCACTGCCTTTTGTATTGATGCAAGGCTGTCACCAACAAATATCTGGCGCGAACAGATACATGCAATACCCACTACAGGCATTTTCTTCAGGTAGTCTTTCATCATCCACTTGAACGAATGACTCAGGTATCCATACATCAACAGGATGTCGAAATAGCCTTGATGATTTGCCAGGAAAATGTATGACTGTTGCTTGTCGAGATATTCAAGTCCCTTAACCTCAACAGGCAACAGATATAACGCGCATGCTCCCCTACCCCATATACGTGGTATATAACAATGAGCCAAGCGAGTCAATCCAAACAATGCAGAAAGAATGACCAGCACACCTATCACGATTGTAAACAGGATGAAGAGCGGAGTTGCTATGAGCAATGCATATATCTTGTAAATCATAATACAGATAGTTCTTTACTTATTTTATCCCAACATGAAAGAATCATTATAGTTTTCCTGATTCTTGCAAAAAAAAGGATGGATTACTTGTTTTGATTCTTACGCAGGGTGATGACTGTCACCTCGGGCCATGCGCCCACTCGCATCGGCACCGGAACACACCCTATGCCTTCACTTATATGGAGTGTTTGTTTGACTGACGTCCCGTTGGTTGTGTCTTGCTTCGTGTTTTGATACACACCACTCCATTCATCGTACACCAAAGCTACGGGCGACCAGCCGAACACCTTGAACTGCCCTGCATGTGTATGCCCCGACAAGGTGAGTTGTATATCTGTCTCGGGTATCACTGAGCGGCGCCAGTGTGTTGGGTCGTGACTGAGCAGCACTTTGAACGCCCCGTCGGTCACACCTTCGGTTGCTTTCTTCAAGTCGCCATACTGTGGGAAATGTGGTGGTGTGCCATCGTTCTCAACGCCTACAACCACAAGTGAGTCGCTGTTTCGGTATATGACATCGTGGTCGTTCAGCAACAGTTTCCACCCCATCTTGGCATGTCGCCGATGTAAGTCCTTGATGTCAGCCAGACGTTGAGCCACAGTGTAATTGCGCATATACAAAGCATAATCATGATTACCCATGATAGCATATACACCATCGGGAGCAGACAGCCTCGACAGTTCCTCTTCGAATCCATCGAGTTCGTCAGCCTTGATTGTGACGATATCGCCCGTAAAAGCAATCATGTCGCAATGTTGCGCATTGATAAGATCTACAATTTTGGGTACATCAGCCTCATGTCCTACGTGGAACGACATGGCATGGAAATCAGAGAGTTGAGCAATGCGGTAGCCATCGAACGCCTCGGGCAGGTCGTCGAAATAAAGAGTCTGCTCATGAACTACAAAATGACGGCTTCCGTAGATGTAGCCGAACGCAAGTACGGCCACGAGCAAGAGTATCAGTATTCCTACAAATGCAAACATTCGCTTTATTATCTTACGCATAAATGTATTTTTTTATTTCTTCAAGGGTTAATCCACGACGTGATGCATAGTCGTTCAGTTGCTCGTCGGTCACAGGACCGACACTGAAATAGCGAGCTTGTGGGTGTGATATGATGAATCCGCTCACAGCTGAGTGTGGTTGCATCATGCCGTTTTCTGTAAGGCTGATTCCTATCTTGTCGAACCCACACAGGTCGTTGAGCAGGAAATTGATTGACATGTCGGGAATAGAAGGATAGCCAACAGCGGGACGAATTATGAAGTCTTTGCCCAACGAGTGCGTTTCTTCCACTTCGCGTTGCAGTTGCTCGGCAGCCGCTTCGGCCAGCCGGTCGCAGATGGTCAGCTGTAAGAGTTCACGATATGGGTCGACACTATTATCAAAGAATGGCTTGTGACTGTTGTTTCCACAGTGAACCGCAGTGGCAAAAACACCGACACGTCCGCCTTCGTTGATAAAATCGCTGATGCAGAGACATGTCCCGTCGTCGTTCGGTCGTTGCTGTCGCAGGAATGGGATGCGACGGCCACCAATTATTATATCGTCATCGGATATGTGTGCTTGAAACTCATCGTACAAACACTTGACTTTGATGAAGTTTGTTTCGTCGTCAAGAAACTTTATCGCATCGTGTTTCAGACATTGGGCTTCATCTGAATAAGGCAGCACTTTCCACGGAAAGAAAAAGTGCTCCCAGCTGATGAGCGGCATCAATGTCTGGATATTATACGAAAAAGTCTTCAACGGGTTCTGTATTATTTATATAAACTTCAACTCTTTACCTCTGATTCCATCAATCACGATGCCGTTGCTGTATGCAGTGACTCCGTTTACCAGCGTTCTGACAACTTTCCACTTGAAGGTGCGTTCGTCCATCGGCGTCCATCCACACTTGGTATAGTAGCGTCCTTCAGCTACTTGCCAGTTGGCATTAGGGTCGACAATCACCAGGTCGGCATAATATCCGGGGCGGATAAATCCGCGACGGTCGATTTTGTAGAGCGTTGCTGGATTGTGACTCATGAGTGTAGGTACGTGTTGGAGTGGCAGCACACCCTTGTCGACGAGTTCGAGCATCGATACCAGCGAGAACTGAACCAATGGCATGCCCGACATGGCACGCAAGGCACCTCCCACTTTCTCGTCGAGCAGGTGTGGCGCGTGGTCGGTTGCCACGATGTCGATGCGTCCGTCGGTCAGTGCATCGCGCAGTGCAGCCTGGTCTTCAGGAGTCTTGACAGCAGGGTTGCACTTGATTTTCGTGCCGAGTTGGTCGTAGTCCTCGGTTGTGAACATGAGGTGGGCAATGCATGCTTCAGCAGTTATCTGCTTCTCGGCCAGTGGCTTTGAATCGAACAGCGACAGTTCACGCTCGCTTGACACGTGAGCCACATGCAGCCGAGCTCCTGTCTGCCGAGCCAGTTCTACAGCTTTCGATGCAGCCTCGTAGCATGCTTCCACGCTTCTTATTCGCGAGTGATAGCGTACTGGGAAGTCGTTTTGTCCCTTATATTTGTGCTTGAATGCTTTTATGTTTTGATTGATGATGTTGTTGTCCTCACAGTGTGCCACAATTCTGAGTGGCGATGTTTCGAAGATGCGTCGCATGGCATCGTTATCATCAACGAGCAGGTTGCCCGTGCTGCTCCCCATAAACACCTTCACGCCCGGCACCCGATGTGGGTCGAGTTGTTGCAGCAGGTCGATGTTGTCGTTGGTTGCCCCGAAGAAGAATGAGTAGTTGACACGGCTGTTCTTGCGTGCTATGTCGTATTTCTCTTCGAGCAGTTCGAGTGTTGTGGTAGGTGGGTTGGTGTTGGGCATCTCCATGTACGAGGTCACACCGCCCGCAGCAGCAGTGCGGCTCTCCGACTCTATGTCGGCTTTGTAGGTGTAGCCAGGTTCGCGGAAGTGTACGTGACAGTCAATAACTCCTGGGAACAGATACATGCCCGATGCATCGATCACGATGTCGTCGGGGTCGGGGTTGCATGTTTCGTTTTCGAGTACGTGAGTTATCACCTCGTCTTGAATCACGACCGTTGCATTGTCTATCAGTCGTTCTTCGTTTACTATCTTAGCTCCGGTTATTATTGTTTTCATCAGTTTCTGTTTACTACTTTTTCAGTAACTACGGCTTTCCACATTCTGTGTCAATCAGTTTTTTGCTTTCGGGTAGGTCTTGAACCATCCGTCGAGTCGCAGTCGTATCACTCCCCACAGTGCTTCGCTGAATATGCCTCCGCTCATCTTCGATGTGCCTTCCACTCGGTTCACGAATATCACGGGCACTTCTTTGATTTTGAATCCGCACTTCCATGCCGTGTGTTTCATCTCGATTTGGAATGCATATCCCTTGAAACGTATGGCATCGAGGTCGATGGTTTCGAGCACCCGGCGTCGATAGCACTTGAATCCAGCCGTTGTGTCGTGGATGTTCATGCCGGTGACGAACCTCACATATTTCGATGCGAAGTACGACATAAGCACACGTCCCATAGGCCAGTTCACCACGTTGACACCAGTGATGTATCTCGACCCTATCGAGAGGTCGTAGCCTTCGTCGGCACATGCGCTGTAGAGGCGCGGGAGGTCGGATGGTGCATGCGAGAAGTCGGCATCCATCTCGAATATGTAGTCGTAGCCGTGTTCCAGTCCCCACTTGAATCCACAGATGTATGCGGTGCCAAGTCCCAGTTTGCCTTCACGCTCGACGATGAACAATCGTCCGGCAAACTCGTCCTGCATCAGTCGGTGCACGATGGCAGCAGTGCCGTCGGGCGACCCGTCGTCGATGACCAGGATGTGGAAACACTTATCGAGTGCAGATATTGCACGTATTATCTTCTCTATATTTTCCTTTTCGTTGTATGTAGGTATAATTACGATACTGTCGCTATTCATCATTTCTTCAGTTAATCTTTTAAGTATGGATTGCGTTGCTTTAATTCTGCAAAGATACTACAAAGCATCCGAAACACAAAACAAATTAAGATTTATTTTCACGGATTAACAGGATTTATCACATTCTTTAAGCATTGCTTGCAAAATGGCGAGTGCCTGAATCATCGATGTCACGTCTTTCACCACCACCGAGCGTCGGCCGTCGAGTTCGCGTATCTTCGTCTCTCGTGGGTGCCACGATGCATAGTCGATAATGGCTCCGAACTCTGTGCTTTGGTAGTATGGGCTTTCGAAGTCGGCCACGAGGTACATGCGCATTGAGCCTTGCTTCAGCACCAGTTTCTCGATGCCGAGCCTTGCTGCCGCCCACTTCACGGGCATCACGGCCATCAGTTGTTCGCCCTCGGGTGGCATGTGGCCAAATCGGTCTTCCAGTCGGGAGCGGTAGGAATCGAGTGCTTGCTGTGATGTCAGTGTGTCGAGTTCACGATATAGGCTTATGCGTTCGCCGCTGCTCGGCACGTAGCTGTCGGGGAAGTAGGCTTCGAGGTCCGACTCGATGATGGTGTCGCTGCCTCCCACCCACAGGCGCACAGCATTACCCTGCACATCGTCGTTCGTTATCCGTCGTACGTTATCCGACCATCGCTCCTCGTCGTGCAGTTCGTTCATCGCTTCGGCCAGCACTTTCTGATAGGTTTCATATCCCAGGTCGGCAATGAATCCGCTTTGTTCGGCTCCGAGCAGGTTGCCCGCTCCGCGGATATCGAGGTCTTGCATTGCAATCTGTATGCCCGACCCCAGGTCGGAGAAGTTCTCGAGTGCCTGCAACCGTCGTCGCGACTGGTCGGGCAGTGCAGCCAGTGGTGGTGCCAGCAGGTAGCAGAATGCCTTCTTGTTGCTACGCCCCACCCTGCCTCGCATCTGGTGCAGGTCGCTTAGTCCGTAGTTGTGGGCCGAGTTGATTATGATTGTGTTGGCATTTGGTATATCGATTCCATTCTCGATGATGGTGGTCGAGAGCATCACATCGTAGTCGTAGTTCATGAAGTCGAACACCACTTTTTCCAGTTCCTGCGGGTTCATCTGTCCGTGTCCGATGCACACTCGCACATCGGGCACACTGCGTTCGATGAGTGCCTTGAGTTCGGGCAGGTTGCTTATCTTGTTGTTCACGAAGAACACTTGTCCGTTCCGGCTCATCTCGAAGTTGATTGCCTCGGCTATGATTTCAGACGAGAATGTGTGTATCTCTGTCTGTATGGGGTATCGGTTGGGTGGTGGTGTCTGTATGATGCTCAGGTCGCGTGCACCCATGAGCGAAAACTGCAGTGTTCGCGGTATGGGTGTTGCGGTCATGGTCAGTGTGTCGACGTTGATTTTCATCTGTCGCAGTTTTTCCTTCACTGCCACTCCAAACTTCTGCTCCTCGTCGATGATGAGCAGTCCCAGGTCGCGGAACTTCACATCTTTGCCTATGAGTTTGTGGGTTCCGATTATGATGTCCACCTTTCCAGCTGCCAGGTCGGCCAGCACGGCTTTCGTTGCTTTTGTATCGCGTGCCCGGCTGAGGTATTCCACCCTCACGGGGAAGTTCTTCAGTCGGTCGCAGAATGTGGTGTAGTGCTGATATGCCAATACTGTTGTAGGCACGAGCACCGCCACTTGCTTGCTGTCGGAAGCAGCCTTGAAGGCAGCGCGTATTGCCACTTCGGTCTTTCCAAATCCCACATCGCCACACACCAGGCGGTCCATCGGGTGCTCGCTCTCCATGTCGGCCTTCACATCCTGCGTGGCCTTCAGCTGGTCGGGCGTGTCTTCATACACGAAGCTAGCCTCCAGTTCCTGTTGCATATAGCTGTCGTGACTGTATGCAAATCCTTGTTCCTGCATGCGCGATGAATAGAGGCGTATGAGGTCGCGGGCAATGTCCTTCACCTTGGTCTTCACACGCTCCTTCATGCGTTCCCAGGCACCTGTGCCCAGGCGACTCAGTCGCGGCGCCTCGCCTTCGCGTCCCTTGTATTTCGACAATTTGCCCAACGCGTGAATCGACACATACACCACATCGTCGCGCTGATACACGATTTTTATCATCTCCTGCATCTTGTCGCCGTTGGGCACACGCACCAATCCGCCAAAGCGGCCTATTCCGTGGTCGATATGCACCACGTAGTCGCCTATCTCAAACTGCTGTATTTCTTTCAGCGTGAGCGCCACTTTGCCTCGGCGTGCACGTTCGCTTTGCAGTGTGTATTTGTGGTAGCGGTCGAAGAGTTGATGGTCGGTAAAGAAGCACTGCTTCAGCCTGTGGTCGATAAATCCCTCATGTATGGCGCACGGAATGGCAGCAAAGGTGACGAGCACCTCGCCTCGGCGGTTGGCGTCGAATATGTCCTCGAGGCGGCGCACCTGTTTCTCGTTGTCGGCAAATATGTTGATAGCATATCCCTCGAGCATCATGCGCTCGAAGTCCTGAGTCACCAGTTCGAAGTTCTTGTGATATAGCGGCTGTGGTTGGGTCGAGAAGTCGATGTGTAGCGGCGAGGCTGTGTTGGTCTTCGTCAGTATCTTTCTCATTCCTGCCACATCGGCGGCAAAACGGTCGGGTCCTATAAGCATCGCCGTGTCGGTATCGCCTCCCTCGATATGTGCCTGACGCGAGAATCCCGTTGTGGTCGACACTCTTATCTTTTCGGCCACATAGTCGGTATCGGGCATAAGGAGCATCACCCCCTCGGGCAGCAACGACAGCATCGACACATAGCTGTTGCTCTCGGCCTTGGGTTCGGCCACGATGGTCATCTCGTCGCATCGTCCGTCGGACAGCTGTGTCTGCACGTCAAACATGCGGATGCTGTCCACCTCGTCGCCGAAGAAGTCGAGGCGGAAGGGTTGCTCGCCTGCAAACGAAAACACATCGACTATGCTGCCTCGCACAGCATACTGCCCAGGTTCGTAGACATAGTCGGTGCGCACGAATCCCAGGTCGAGCATGCGTTGCTCCAACTCCGTCACGTCGATTTCCATCCCTCGTTCTATCCTCACCGAGCGGCTTTCCATCTCGCGGCGCTCCATCACCCCTTCGGCCAGAGCCTCGGGGTGTGTGACTATGAATCGCCACCCATCGCCGCCCATGTTGGTCAGCACCTTGGTGCGCAATATCTCGTTTGCCTCGTCGCGTTGGTTATACTTTATCGCACGCCTGTAGGACGAAGGGAAGAACATCACCTCGCTGTCGGGGGTGTCGTTGCTGGTTGCCATCACTGTCACCAGGTCGTGGTAGAAATATGCAGCCGTCTGCTCGTCGTCGAGTATGCAAACAAACTGACGGTCGCTGCATCGGCCACGTGCCAATGTGGCTAACATCAACGCAGTCGACGAACCACAAAGGCCGTCGACCACTATGTCGCTCTTCCGATTGCATATTGCATCGGCCATCCGCCTCACATCGGGATGCGATGCGAGCAGTTTCAGTAAGTTGGGGGTATCCACGTTCCGATTATCCTAACATCCGAAATGACTTGCAAAATAGCGCAGGAAATGCAGGGTGTCGTCGCTTGCGTGATAACACACATCGCCCATCATGTCGGGCTGAGATACATCAGAAACAGAATCTTCAGGAGTAAAATCTATCATAGGCACATTTATATTATTATTTGTGGCAACTGGCGGATTCCGTCAGCCCCGCCTTTGAGCTGTTTACTTCTATAAACGTCGAACCCCCACATTTTATTATGTATAACTCAACATTTTTTAACTCAAAAGCACTCTTTGCCTCGCCATAAAGGCCAAAGACATGTAAAAAAACAGTCCATTCAGCCTTCGGACTGACAGTCCGAACCGCGTGGACTGACAGTCCGAACCGCACGGACTGACAGTTTTCA
>CAMVDC010000113.1 GCA_947166155.1 uncultured Prevotellaceae bacterium
ACCCCCTCCCCCTGCGGGTACTCCCCCTTTCAGGTGGGAGAGTCTATCCAGCATAGGAAATTCGGATGGGAATAACTAAATAATAAAATAGTACATAAATAGTAAATTGTAATTCGTAAAATAGTAAATAAGATTATGAAGCAATATATCAAACCACAAACAGAAGAGGCCGCTGTAAAAGTAAACGCTTTCATGCAAACAATATCAGGCGGTGAAGAATATACTGAGGGAAACCACGAAGCAGCTACCAAGAGCCGCGACGTATGGTCGGAAGGCTACTGGAACTAAAAGAAGTATCATGCTGCAAGTAAACAATAAAGTAAGTTTAGTTTAGTAAATAATATAATAACGTGCTACATTATGCAGCATGATGAGTGTCTCCTTAGACGTGAAGTCTGGTGGGAGACACTCTTTTATTTCGTTCGTACCCCTATAAAAAAGGTGTTGCGAGCGCGCATGCAAGGCTCGTCCCCCGTGCAGAGGACGGTCGTCCTCCGTGCAGAGGACGGTCGTCCTCCGTGCAGAGTACGCTCGTCCCCCGTGCAGGGGACGACTTTCTCAGACACAAGGGACGGCTTGAGAATGTATCTGCTTGATTATCTGCGACCACATCTGGCAATACTCGCAGGCACGAGTGCGCACTCACAAAAAAGCCCTGCTTCGTCGTCACGACGGGGCGGGGCTTGTATGCCTATAGGTCTTTGCTACTTGTACATGATAAGCTAATATAATTTGAACAAAAAATTACCTTCAGGGCTACGTTTGAACATCGATTCCGTATAGACGGGGTTGTGGTTATCGACGGTGATGCGACCCAGTTTCGGGCAATCGTCGAATGCGATGGGGCCGATGTAGCGCAGGGTGGCGGGCAGGTGGATGGCTGTCAGATTGCTGCATCCCTGAAGGGCCGATGCTGCTATTGCCACTACGGTGTACTTTGTGCCGTCGATTGTAACCGTCTGCGGTACACTGAGTCTACCTCGAAGCGATGCACGGTCGATGGCCGACATCAGGGCCACTTCGGTTGGAGATACACGTGTGAAAACGAACGTCTGTCCACGTTTCACCATGACGGCATACACACCGCTGTCGGAATCTTCAACATCGTGTGCAAGTCGCAAACCGGCAATATGACCATCTGCACGAGAGTAAACCCGCATCGCAACATGGTTGGCTTCGCGTGGAATGATGTAACAACTGCCTCCTCGCATGATATGGTAATCGCCATTAGGAGAAGGCTGGGCGTCCGACTTTCCTTCTGTTTCCCCTTCGTATCTGTTGATTGGGTCGTACTCGGTCTTCCAACTGTGCATCAAGTCTTGACACCACTCGCAGGCGTTGCCGCTCATGTCGTACAGACCCAGTTCGTTAGGACACTTTGTAGCTACAGGGTGCAGCGTACCGCCGGTTTTGTATCCAGCTACCCAGGCAACCGAGTCGGTGAAATTACTTCCTGCATACCGATAGCCGTGACTGTAGATACCACCTCGTGCCGCAAACTCCCATTCACGCTCGGTTGGCAGGCGGTAGTGCCGCCCTGTCATGGCATTGAGGCGGGCGATAAACGTCTGGCAGTCGTTCCAGCTAACACGGTCAACAGGAAATTTAGCCCTTACACCTGCCACTTCCTTGCCCATCACCGCCGCCCACAATTCTTGAGTCACCTCGACGGGCGAAATCATGAACGAGCGCACCGACTCCTCATGAGTGAAGAGGTTTTGCTCTAATGTATTGAACTCCTCAGAAGCACATCCGCCCATCATGAATATGCCACCATCGACACGCACCATCGGTATGTCGAGGTTTTGAGTTCGTGGGTTCGTGAGTTCGTGAGGGTTTAAGTTCGTGAGTTCTTGAGGGTTTGAGGTTTTGAGTATTTGTACCAATGGTTGCGATGGCACGGTTTGGCAGGCGATTACATCATACTTGTGCAACTGCGGCAACGGTCGCGGTCGCATTCCAGCCAGTGTAGTCGGGAGGAATTGCGACGGACGGGTAAATTCTTTTTCGGTATAGTATGTAGCTTTGCCTCGGTCGTATTCGCGCATCGTTTCCCAACCGCGTGGAAGTACGTTTTTGCCACGTGAATCGAGCAACATGAAATGGTATACACCACGGGTCTTGTAGAAATTGAATGACAAAGTATTGTCGTAGCAGCCGCCAAACACGTAGGCAGGCCGATCGATTTGAAAGATGATGCTTGAAGATGGTAGGTTGTAGTGTTCCAGATTCAAATAGAAACTGTGCTCGGGATGGGAGGATATATAGTCGAGTGTCGCCTGATTCAACCTCTGTATCATCGTATCGGCCACAGCCTTGTCGTAAACAACACAATGCAAGCCCCACAAGTCGCTTATGAACGGTTTCTCTTCATTAAAACTGAGTATAGTATCTGTTTCATCAAAAGAAAAGTGTACCGGCAGGATTATTGCCTCGCTGCCCTCCAGCACCGGACGGATAGCAGCATAGTACTCCTCACCATCAAGATATATGAGGTCGCGACGAATGGTGTCGAGAAAATGGGTGTAAACCATAGTATGTCTGCCATTGTTTGCCTCCGACTGGCGTTTGTCGATATAGTATATCCAGTTTACGACCTCGGTTCCACCTGAAGCCGATTGGCGTGAACCCTGTTGACCTACTCCCAAATTTCTATATGGAAAGTTGTGACCTCCACTTGAAACGTAGATTGCGTAGTTCACCGTATCACCTTCAGCCGAATGACTCTCATACTTATACGCATCGCGAGCAGAAGATGCCAGCAGATTCAGGTTCTGCCTTATTATATTGGCCAGATTCTTATTGCCCCACACTTGTGTCTGCAATTTGATACCATACCGGTCATTAAACAACTGGGTTTGTTCACTTCCGAGTGTATCGGCAGCACAAATGATATTTTCTATCAACGGATGGATGTATTGAGCGCGAACCGTGCCAGAAGGCAGACAAAGCAAAAAGATTGAAATGATGAAAGATTGGAAGAATGAAGATTTGCTATTCATAATATTCTTTTTTACCGTTATTATAATCCTTTATGTGTTCCCATTCGGCAGGAATCCACAAGTAACCTTCCGAATTGAGGAAAAGCAGATGATAGCGCCCGGAAGCGTAGGTTGTAAATAATGTAAACCTGGTTTTGCCCGACTGTGTGAGAGCCGACATCACAGGATTAAACACCCTGAATGGCGTATGATGAACAACGTCGATCATGTTTCGGTGAATATACGATACGGAACATTGTTCACATGGATGCTCCATGACATACCGTATGCTTGCCTGTTGCACAGCATTGAGCACCGAGCGTGCCAATGATTCGTCGTCGATGATGTAGTGCAAGCCGAATGCCTCACCATTCACCGTGTCAGCTTCTTCCTCATATAAATAGTATGCAAATCGCTCGTCGGGTTCCGGCTTATAGTCTTGATGTCGGTAGTGAACTTGCCGCATAGCAACTCCCGGCACATTCAGGATGGGCGACATGGCAGCAAGATAGGCATCGATATTCAAATCGACAGCATCCTCGTCGTGACGAGCCAAGGTTTTCTTGTATGAAATGCCTAAATTATAACTGTCAACCCTCTTACCATAACTGAGGTATTGAAAGTGGATATAAGCATTGACCGTTTCCTGCTGGCTGTCATCATTATTCACATTTATCACAATATCCACCGAATCGGCACTTTCGGTATGCGACTCAAAAGAATACGCCTCAAACGAAGATTGAGCTACATCGTCAAGTGTTGAACAAATTTTTTCAGATACCCGACGTAGCGCCTCCTCATAGTCTTTGTCATCTGCCATTCTAACATCTGCATAAACATACGTCTCCCTATCGCGGTTTATCAGCGATATAGTACTATACTGAGTATGTTTAAAACCGGAGTTAATAATTGTCGAATCAGCAAACATTACCGCATCCCAAATCTGTGGGTTGACCAATTGTCGTAGTTCCATCTGTGCTTTGCAAGGTAATGAGCAAAGCATAATCAACACTGCAGCAAACATGCGCAGCAACACATGCGCGGCTGCATCAATCGGACGCCTGATCCAAGAAATACGCAGAATCTCCATAACGTTCATCTATTTTATGGTTTAACTCATTTATCTTATTCACAAGCCGTTCACCATTAGCCCTTATATCTGCGATGGCAGAGTCGATAGAGACAACGGAACTGAAATTAAATAATCGCTCTGTCGTCGTTACAGTTCTTTCATGGTTGGAAGATGTATTCAGGACAAGATGACGGTTGCGCATACGTTCAATCACTTCGCTACCATTCTCTTCACGATACGATTCGGTAAGCACACGTGCCCACGCAAAATGCTCATCGGCTTTCGACTCGGCAGAAGCTGTGGATGCAGCCGATGGCGATGTAGCCAATGGAATGATGGCAGGCGGAATGACTTCGGGATGCTCAATGCTTTTCGATGATGTATCGGACTTCACATCAGCTTTTTCTACCGGAACGACCTGATGCGAAGTGATAGAAGCTGTCGGTTGGTCGGACGACCGATGTAACCACAGCGGTAGCAACAGAGCTAAAGCAACCACAGCCGCCACACCTGCTACTATGCCATACAAACGATGCCGACCTGTATGTGCTGGCATGGCATCGAGTGGTACAATCTCATCCAGAGCATCGTCTGCATCAGCTTTAGCCGAAATACCGAGCATAAGCAATACGGCACGTTCGCGACGACTCAGTTCATCGGTCGGCACGTCTGCCAGTGCCTGCCGCAACTGCTGTTGCTGCTCAGGTGTTGCCAATGCATCGAGATACAGTTCGATGAGATTATTTATTTCCTTATGACTCATAATAATATAATGTATATTTAAATGTATAATGAATAATGAATGGACCCTCTCTGTCCTTCAGACATCTTCCCGTCATCCCCCTCTTCCCCCGTTGGGGGATTGAGGGGGATAGATTCGGATTTTGTCCCCTTCGCACTCCCCCAGGGGAGAGGGGGAGAACCATCCGGATGGCTAATCTTCAATCTTCAATTCCCTGCTGTGGGCTAAACCTTGTCTTCGAGCAGGGCGAGTAACTGGCGACGTGCAGCAGAGAGAGTTGAACGCGCCGAGGCTTCACTGATACCAAGTATTGCAGCAAGTTGTGCTGTGGTGAGTTGTTCGGCTTGCACACATCGGATGATGCGCTGCCACGATGGTCGCAACCGACCGATGGCCTCTTCCAAAATGCGCACATGTTCGTTGAGCATGATATCGCTGTCGGCCGAGGAACCCGATTCTAATGATTCGAGACTCTCATCAGCATTACTTTCGTGATACTTACGACGACGCACGAGATTGAGAGCCGCATTGCGAGTAGCAACAACAGCCAGGGACGACATGTCGGAGTGCAGTGACTCATGTCGCTGCCACAACCGCAGCAACACATCTTGCACCACATCTAAGGCGTCATCGTCGTTACCCGTGATTTGCCGTGCCGCATACAGTAGTCGCGGGCGCAACGCGGGTATCATCTCTGTGAACTGTTCTGTCGTCATCTACCCTTTATACACATAAAGCAGGAAAATGTTAATTACGAAAAGAAGAAAATGTCTATAATATAGTTAAAATCATAATTGGCCATTTGAAGGCCAATTATGATTTATGTTTAATTCATTGAGCATTATTCATTATAAATTATGAATAATAAAGGCGTAGTGTAGCGGACGGTTGGCTGGCACGCAGTATTGCGGCAGAGTTTTGGCTCCCCAGGTATCGATGCCTCCCACTCCGTGGATGTTGAGGTCGATATTGAGGGTGACGTGTTGGCCGCGCTGCAACTCGAACGGATGGCGTGGCTCAGCATCGAGGGCCGACTCGTCGTAGTCCCATGCACGGAAGCAGAGGGGCTGGCATCCGCTTACATGGAAAATGGATGAAGGGGATGCGAGGCTGAACCAGCGCACATCACAGCGGTTGCCATTGTCCTGCGGACGTGCGTAGTCGGTCATGAACAGGGAGAGAGGCATGGCATAACTGCCGACGAGCTGACTGAGTTTGCGGTCGGGATAGTTCTCGTGAGGTCCGCGTCCGAGCCAGCTGACGGTGTCGTAGGCGATGGGCAGCCCTACCCTCATGCCGAACTTGGGCATGAACGGCGGCGTGGAGGCCGATGGCTGGTAGTCGGCAGCGACGAGTATCTGTCCGCCGGCATTGATGGTGTAGCTGAGTGTGTAGCTGGCTGCGACGGGTAGCATCATGCGGAAGACGATGCTGACGAGTCCGCCATCCTGCTTCACATCCACGCTCTCGACCTTACGTCCCGACGCTGCGTCGTGCCAAGGAGCGAACTCGGTGGTGAAGCGGGCTGCGCGCTGGTTGTCGTTGACGGGTTTCCAAAAATAGGGCTCGAGCGGTGTGGCGAGGCATTGCTCGCCATGGTGCATAAGGCTGGTCATCGCTCCGTTTGTGGTGTTGAACACAGCTGAGAAGCCGTCGATACCTTTGACAAGAATTGACGATTGGGATTTGACAATTGACAATTGTCCATCGGGCTCAATGGTGGTGGGATAGTTGTAGGGTGTGACTTCAAACTGGTCGAAGGCTACGACGAAACCTCGTGGTGCCCATGGGGTGTCGGTCTTGAGATGGGCTTCGGCGTTGATAGTTGATGATTCCCCATGGGTATAGGTATAGTCAAAATCATCGACCGAGACAAACGGATCGACGCTCACGGGCTGAATCTGACCGTCGGCCGAACGGACGAAATGGATTGGCTGGTAGGCATGGCGCACCTCGTAGTAGTGGGGATGTGGGGTGCGGTCGGCCGCGATGAGTCCGTTGAGACAGAAGTTGCCGTCGTTGGGGCGGTCGCCAAAATCGCCGCCAAATGCCCAATACTCGCCCTGGCGCAATGTGAGCTGTGAGGGATTGGAGTCGGCATGGTGTGGACGCAGTGGGGTACCATCGACGGCACGGGCTATGCCTTGGTCAACCCAATCCCACACGGCGGCTCCACAGATGCTGCTGTCGGCATAGATGACTTCCATGTAGTCGGTGAGTCCGCCGACGGAGTTGCCCATAGCATGGACGTATTCGCGCATCATGAACGGACGGTCGGCGACGCGGCGTGCCTCGGCGGCCAGCGTGAGCGGCGGGAGGTAGCTGTCGTCGTAGATGTCGGAGACGGAGCGGTCGCTGTCGAGAAAGACGGGACGTGTGGTGTCGATGGCAAGCACGGTACGGCGCATTGCCTGCATGTTGCTGCCGCGTCCGCCTTCGTTGCCAAGCGACCAGAAGGTGACCGAGGGATGGTTTTTGTCGCGCTGAACGAGCGAACGGGCACGATCGACATGTGCCGTGAGCCACGAGGGATTGTTGCCCAGCTCGGTGTTGCCGATTCCGTAGCCGTGGCTCTCCTGATTGGCCTCGTCCATGACAAAGATGCCATAGCGGTCGCATAGTTCGTAGAGGTAGGGGTCGTCGGGATAGTGCGATGTGCGCAGGAAATTGATGTTGCACTGCTTCATGAGGGCTATATCAAGCTCGTAGGTGGCACGATCGACATATCGTCCGGTGCGAGGATGGTGGTCGTGACGGTTCACACCACGCAGCTTCACGTTCTTGCCGTTGATCTTCAGCACCTCGCCAACGACCTCTACTCGTTTCACACCTGTATGATTTACAAAATGTTCGACCTCACGGCCCTTGCGATCGAGAAGCGAGAGGGTAAATGGATAGAGGAATGGATCGTGGGCCGACCACAGATGTGGACGAGACATGCGGTAGTCGAAAGTGTACGTGGCGGTATCGGAAGCGGCAAGCAGGGCTACCGGCAGTGTGTGTGTCTGTCCGTCGATGGTGAACTGCAACTGCATGTTGCGCACCGACTTCTTACCTACGTTGCACAGCTGGACGGTGGCAGTGACATCGGCTCGTGAGAAATCGGCCGATGGCTGTGAGGTGACGAAATAGTCGGAGATGTGGACAAGTGGGCGAATCCACAGCTGCACGGGTCGGAATATACCGCTAAGGCGCCACATGTCCTGGTCTTCGAGGTAACTGCCGTCCGACCATCGATAGACCTCGACGGCAAGACGGTTGCTGCCAAGACGGACGAATGGGGTGATGTCGAACTCGGCCGGGCTCATCGAGTTCTGGCTATACCCCACCCTCTGGCCGTTGATCCATACATACATGGCCGACTTCACGCCTCCGAAATGGAGTATGATGTTGTGGTCGGCCAGGTCGGCTTTTGTCATATCAAAGAACGTGACATACGAGCCGACAGGATTGCGGTGGTCGAAAGCGTACCAATCGGCTGGAGGGTCGGCACTGACACTGGGCTGACGACGTGCAAAGGGATAGGTCATATTGGTATAAATGGGTATGTCCCATCCTTGCATCTGCCAGTTGCCTGGCACGGTGATACGGCTCCACTGGCTGACATCGTAGTCGGTGCGGTAGAAATCGACGGGACGCAGTGAGGGCTCTTTCACCCAATTGAAATACCACTGTCCGTCGAGCGAGACAATCTCGCTGCAATCAGCCTCACGCGAGGGTAGTTGCAGGGTGGAGTGATAAGGAAGTTTGTTGATGCCCACCACTTCGGGATTCTCCCATTCGGGCTGGGCCGACAAAGTGGTGAAAGTGAAAAGAGGAAAGAGAAAAGTAAATAATCTAAGGTTCATTGGGAAAAAGGCAAATGGGTGAATGGATGAAAGGGAAGGTACGGACCCTCTCCCTGGCCCTCCCCGTCATCCCCCTCTTCCCCCGTTGGGGGATTGAGGGGGATAGATTCGGATTTT
>CAMVDC010000114.1 GCA_947166155.1 uncultured Prevotellaceae bacterium
CATCAGCTCGCGGCGAGTACGAGATCACGACGGTCAACCAGCGCTTCCTCAGCGACGGCGAATTGAAGGTGCAGACACTGGGACGCGGTTTTGCATGGCTCGACACAGGTACCCACGACTCCCTGTCCGAGGCTTCGACCTACGTAGAAGTGCTTGAGAAACGTCAGGGACTGAAGATAGCATGTCTCGAAGGCATAGCATACCGTCAAGGATGGATCGACGAGGAGCGTATGCGCCAGCTGGCACAACCAATGCTCAAGAACCAGTATGGTCAGTACCTGCTCAAGGTCATCGACGAAGTGAAGGAGACAGGCAAGCCCAACATAGAATAGCGGGTGGGGCAATGCCCCCTTGCTATTAACTTAGTCCGCTTTTGTCACGACTCGGCATTGCTTAAGCAAGTTTTGCTTTGCTCTCGCTGTGCAAAAAGGTCATTATTCATTATCAATTATTCATTAACATGAACATACTCATCACCGGCGCCAACGGCCAACTGGGCAACGAAATGCGCATCGTGGCTCGCTCCACTACCGACAACTACATCTTCACCGATGTAAACGAAGTGGAGGGACAGCCAACCACCTTTCTCGATATCACCGACCTCGATGCCGTACGTGCCATAGTGGCTCAGAATGGTGTGCAGGTCATTGTCAATTGTGCGGCATACACCAATGTTGATGCTGCCGAGACCAATGAGTCCCTTGCCGAGAAACTCAATGCTACGGCACCAGAGAACCTGGCCATCGCCATGAAGGAAGCCGGCGGATTGCTCATTCAGATATCTACCGACTATGTGTTCGGTAAGGAACCCTATAATACCCCATGCCGTGAGGACCAACAGGGCACACCAACCGGAGTGTATGGCATGACAAAGTTGCATGGCGAGCAACGCATCATTGCTACCGGCTGTAATCATGTCATATTGCGTACTGCATGGCTCTACAGCGAGTTTGGCAAGAATTTCTGCAAGACAATGCTCAACCTCACTGCCACAAAGCCACAACTCAAAGTAGTGTTCGACCAGGTTGGTACTCCTACCTATGCTCTTGATCTCGCCAAGGCAATAGCCGTTATACTCGACGACTACAAGGCAGAGGTTGTCAGCAGTCAAGCTTCAACGGTCAATTCTCAATCATCAATTGTCAATTACACCAAGTGTGGAATCTATCACTTCTCTGACGAAGGGGTGTGCTCTTGGTACGACTTCACGAAGATGATAGCAGAATATGCAGGCAACACCGACTGCGACATACAGCCCTGTCACTCCGACGAGTTCCCCTCGCCGGTGAAACGTCCCGCCTTCTCCGTCCTCGACAAGACAAAGGTGAAGCAGACCTTCGGCATCAGTATCCCATACTGGACCGACAGCCTCAAACACTGCATCGCAAACATCCAACGATAAATGAATGTCAGCCAACTCTGCCTCACGCTACATTGTGTTGGGATAGGGTAGTATGGCTCCACTATTCATCTTACATTATACATTAATATATATATGACAATCACACCAACCAACATACAAGGTCTGTTCATCATCGAACCGCGACTCTTTGCTGATGCCCGTGGCTATTTCTTCGAGAGTTTCTCACAGCGCGACTTCGATGCTCAAATCTCCGACTTGCTGGGTCATACCATCCGTTTCGTGCAGGACAACGAATCGATGTCGTCGTTCGGAGTGATGCGTGGCCTCCACTTCCAGCGCCCACCGTTTACCCAGGCAAAGCTCGTGCGCTGTGTGAAAGGTCGTGTGCTCGATGTTGCAGTCGACATACGCAAAGGCTCACCCACCTACGGACAGCACCTTGCAGTCGAACTTACTGAGGACAACCACCGCCAGTTCCTCATCACCCATGGCTTTGCCCATGGTTTTGCAGTGTTGAGCGAAATAGCTGTCTTCCAGTACAAGTGCGACAACTACTATGCACCCCAGGCCGATGGCGGCATCTCCATACTCGACCAGAGCCTCGGCATCGATTGGCAGATACCCACCGACAAGGCTCTCCTTTCTGAGAAAGATACTAAACATCCTATATTAGCTGACTTTGAATCACCATTTGTATTTAATAGTAACTTATGAAAACTGCGTTGATAACTGGCGTGACTGGCCAGGATGGTAGCTATCTGTCGGAATTCCTGCTTGATAAAGGATATGAAGTACATGGCATCATACGCCGTAGCAGTGTCGATTTCCGCGAACGTATAGCACACCTTGAGGGCAAACCTCACTTCCACCTTCATTATGCAGATATGGGCGATTCAATGTCGCTGGTGAAGGTTGTGGGCATGGTACGCCCCGACGAAATATATAATCTGGCAGCACAAAGCCATGTACAAGTCAGCTTTGACTCACCCGAATATACCGCAAATGTTGATGCCACAGGAGTGTTGCGTGTGCTCGAGGCTGTTCGGGCTTGCGGACTTGAGAAGACTTGCCGCATATATCAAGCCAGCACATCCGAACTGTATGGCAAGGTGGAGGAAGTGCCACAGAACGAAAAGACACCCTTCCATCCTTATAGCCCTTACGCAGTGGCTAAGCTCTATGGCTATTGGATAGTGAAGGAGTATCGCGAGGCATACGGCATGTATTGCTGCTCGGGCATCTTGTTCAACCACGAGAGTGAACGTCGTGGCGAGACATTCGTC
Organism: uncultured Prevotellaceae bacterium; assembly: GCA_947166155.1. Lineage (GTDB taxonomy): Bacteria > Bacteroidota > Bacteroidia > Bacteroidales > Bacteroidaceae > Colivivens. The sequence goes on from CAMVDC010000114.1 coordinate 2,647, forward strand.
ACCCGCAAGATAACACTGGCGGCTGCACGCATCGCACAAGGTCCGCAAGACTGCCTATATCTCGGCAATATGTCGTCGTTGCGCGACTGGGGATATGCCAAGGACTATGTGGAGTGTATGTGGATGATACTTCAGAACGACCAACCCGATGACTTCGTGATAGCTACCGGAGTGCAACACAGTGTGCGCGAGTTTGCCTATTATGCCTTCCTGCACGCAGGCATCGAACTCGAGTTCCGAGGCGAAGGTCTTGACGAGGTAGGAGTTATTAGGTCTATCGACACGAGCCTCTCCACTGTCAATTGTCATCTTGCGGTTGGCAATATCGTGGTGCGAGTCTCTCCCGACTTCTACCGTCCTACCGATGTGGTCAACCTCTGGGGTGACCCCACCAAGGCAAAGACGGTGTTAGGATGGAATCCGTCGAAGACTTCGTTTGAGCAGCTCGTCAAGATAATGGTTGATAGCGATATGGCCAAAGTTGCAGCCGAAGGAGCTGCCATGAAGGTCCGTACCAACCTCGCCGAATATCTCGAGAAAGGTATTGTGAAATAATGCATCGTTCCATTCTTCGTCTTGCCATTCCAAGCATACTTGCTAACATCACTGTTCCGTTGGTCGGTATTGTCGATGTTGCCATAGCAGGTCATATTTCCGACGCATCAGCCATCGGAGGTATTGCCGTTGGTGCCATGCTTTTCGACTTGCTCTATTGGAACTTCGGTTTCCTACGTGTGGGGACTGGTGGCATGACTGCTCAGGCTTTTGGCCGACGCGACCATCACGCTATGTCCGACATCTTCACCGAGAATATGTCGATTGCCTTGGGTGGCGCTTTGCTTGTGTGGCTTGTCGGATGGCTTTTTGTCGACCTTGTCATGTGGTGCATTCCTTGTTCGCCCGAGGTCGAACTCTTTGCCCGTCAATACTTCAGCATACGCATTTGGGCAGCACCTGCCACACTGTCGCTCATGGTGTTCAAAGGATGGTTCATCGGTGCGCAGGACACTGTCAGCCCCATGGTGTGCGATATCCTTGTGAACGTTGTGAATATGGTTGCCAGCTACCTCATGGCTGTATGTACCCCATTGGGTGCTATTGGGGTGGCGTGGGGTACACTTGTGGCACAGTACGCAGGGCTTCTCACCGCTGTCGTCTTGTTACTCTTGAAGTATCGCAGTTTCTTTGTCGGCCTCAGTGTGAAGGGCAGCATGGTCTGGTCGAAGTTGCGACATCTGGTGTCGCTCAACGGCAACCTTATCCTCCGCTCGCTTGGCTTTATGGTCGTTTATGTGGGTTTCACGGCACTTACATCTAAGTATGGCGACGAAGCACTTGCCGTGGGAGCAATCATGATGAAACTCTTTATGGTTTTCAGCTATTTGGTCGATGGCTTCGCTTACGCAGGCGAAGCACTTGTGGGCCGTTTTATTGGCGAGCAAAACCGCAAGCAGACATCCACCGCTGTGCGTTGCCTGTTCCTTTGGTGTTTTGGGGTAGGTTGCGTCTTCACTATCGTCTATTTCGTGGGTGGTGAAGGTGTGGTGCGTCTCATGACATCCGACGAGTCAGTCATTCTTGGCTCGCGTCCGTTCCTCTTTTGGCTTACATTGATGCCGCTCATCAGCAGTGCTGCATTCATGTGGGATGGCATATATATCGGAGCTACGGCTGGCCGTCAAGTGCGCAACTGCATGATCTATGCAGCTTTGGGTTTTGTGCTTGGCTACGTTTGTTTTCAGTCGTCGCTTGGTGTGCAGGCAGTGTATATTGGCTATTTCATACATCTTTTGGTACGCACCCTCTATCTCACATTCCGTTGGCGGCCATTGTTGCGCCGGGCCATTCCACTGGCATTGCTTTGCCTCGTTCCCTTCACGGCCCGTGCCCAGTATTCCGATGTATATTATGAACCTCTCGATTCTGCTTATATGGACTCGATTACTCGCATGATGGATGCAGCCGAGCGTGTTCAGAAGGTGCGCGATGTGATTGGCGAGTACGAAGAACGCATGATGCGGCGTGAGCGTCGGTTCGATACCGATGGGTTGAACCTACTTGTCCGTGGAGCCCTTTCCACAAGTCGCGACCGCCGTATGCGAGGTTTGCGACTCTCCCCCTCATCCCGCTCAGCCGATATAGCCGACTATGCGTTGGCACTCTCGCCGCTTGCCGCCACTTGGGGAATGCGTGTGGCAGGCGTGGAGTCGCGTAGCAAGATGCCGCGCATGGTGCTGTCCAACTCCTTGGCTCTTGGTCTCACGTATGGCATCACGTCGGTGCTGAAGTCCACTACCGATGTGGTGCGCCCCGACGCATCCGACAACCATAGCATGCCGTCGCGACATGCTGCCATGGCTTTTGCCAGTGCTACCATCCTGCATCGCGAGTACGGACACTTGAGTCCGTGGATAAGTGTGGGCGGATATGCCACCGCTACTGCCACCGAGTATCTTCGTTTGCACCATCATGCCCACTGGGTGAGCGACCTCTATATGGGCGCCGGCATCGGTATGGTGTCGACCAACTTCGCCTATTTCCTTGCCGACCGCCTCTTGCGGGGCACTACATGCCATCGTCCACGCCTCACCATCGACGACTTCAACCGCACCATCATCTACAACACACGGCCGTCGGGCATTACGCTCGTAGCCGGAACGGAGTGGGGTAGTGAGCAGAAGGTGAAGAGCAGCAGCATGTTTACGGCAGGAGTGGAGTGGAGCGAGTTTGTCGACTCGCGATGGGCTGTCGAGGCTATGTTCAGAATGGCCAATACCTACTACGCTGCAGACGAATCGACCGCGATGGACGAACTGAATCTCTATCATCTCGACCTTGGAGTGAAGCGTTCGTTCCTGCTCGACCCCTCAGTGCGTTTGTCGGTTAGGGGCTATGCGGGTGGCCGCTATATGGAGCAGATGCCTACGTTGACTGATTCCCAGGTGCGTCCCGAGGTTGGTGCAGGCCTCTCGATTGACTACATGCAACACGAACGTTATGTGATGGGAGTGTCGTGTGACTACAACCACACCTTCTCCCACTGGTTTCGCAGTCGTTGGGTTGTTAACATGAGTTGGAAGGTGCTGATATGGTAAATGTGGTAACACCTCCCCTTACCCCTCCCAAAGAGGGGAATCACGCCCGGAAGTAAATAATAAATGGTAAATAGTAAATGTGGTTGTTTTTAGCATTAATATCGGCCTTCTTCCTCGGGCTTTACGACGTGTCGAAGAAGAAAGCACTACTGACGGGGTCGGTCGTTTCTGTCCTCTTCTATAGTACACTCGTATCCAGCATACTCTTCATTCCGTTCATTCTTGGTTCGCGCTATGGACTTATTGCCGATACCTCGCTGTTCTACACCCAGAGCTACGGCATCCATCAGCATGTGTATATCATTGTCAAGTCGGTTATCGTGCTGAGTTCGTGGGTTTGCGGATATTATGGCATGCAGCATCTGCCCATCACTATCGTGGGGCCCATCAATGCCACGCGCCCTGTCATGGTACTCATCGGCGCACTCACCTTCCTGGGCGAACACCTCAATGTGTGGCAGTGGGTCGGTGTGTTGATTGCCATCTTTTCGTTCTACTACATGAGTCGCAGCAGCCGGCGCGAGGGTATCGACTTCCGCCACAATCGTTGGATTCTGCTTGTTGTCCTTTCCAATGTGTTCGGAGCCGTGAGCGGACTCTACGACCGCTATCTTATGTCGCCCACGGGCATAGGTCTCGACAAGATGGCTGTCCAGTCGTGGTTCAACATCTATCAGTGCCTCATGCTTTTGATTTTCATTTTGATTGTGAAGCGTGGGGCATGGCTTGCCATCACGTCGCGCGTGCTCAAGTGGGTTGTATTCATCTCCCTCTTCCTTTCCGCTGCCGATTTCGTTTACTTCTATGCCCTGAGCCAACCCGATGCGCTGATAAGCGTGGTGAGCATGGTGCGCCGCAGCAGTGTGGTGGTGTCCTTCCTGGTGGGGGCCTTCCTCTTCAAGGAGCACAACCTGCGCAGCAAGGCCATCGACCTCGTTCTCGTCCTCCTCTCGATGCTGGCTTTGTATATCGGCTCTGTTTACGAATGAGATAGTGGCAGGTGGTAAATAGTAAATGCTAAACTCCTTTTGCTCCACTCAAATGTGTGTTTTTCTCGTTATGTCTGCAATTATTTAGGTTTAGGTGTGTGTTGGTCGCATTTTATTTGCTAACTTTGCAGTCATGAAATACGTTATCGCTACTTTCATCATGTGCATGGTGTGCTGTGTGGCATGGAGCCAACAGTATATCAACAGCCGCCTTTCCGAGTTTGAAAAACTGGATGCCGAGCATGCAAGCGAGGAGAAACTCGTTGCGTCGGGCAATCGGTTTTTGGCTCAGTTGTATAGCGACGAATTTATTGACGAGCCGATTCAGTTCGACAGCGTCGATACGTTGCGCATGAACGTATACTACTGGGGAGCCGAACTCATGTACGACCATCAGGAGTATGCCGAGGCGGTGAGGTTGGGGACGAAGGCTGTGCCCATGTTTCGCGACGACGATATCTCAGACCTCCATAGCGACTGTTGCAGCATACTGGCTATTGCCAATGTGCGCCTGGGGCGGTTCGACGATGCCGCTGTGTATGCCAAGCAGTGTTACGGCATCGATGTGAAGGTGGGCGATCACTATCGCATCGCATCGTCGCTCAACACGCTGGCAGCCATCTACATGAGTGCCCGTCAACCCGAGTTGGCTGAGCAGTATGTGATGCGTGGCATAGATGAATGTGGCAAGATCGACAATCCGGGTTTTATGGCGATACTCAAGGGTATGGCTTCCGAGGTGTACCACCGTCAGGGCCGCGACAGCCTTTCGCTTGAATATGCCGACGAGGCTCTGACCATCGAACAGCAACTCGACCGCAAGGGAAAGATTGCGATACGTCAGGCTCAACGGGCATCTGCGCTCATAGGCCTGCATCGATATGATGAAGCACTACAGGCCCTCAGCGATGCCATACCGCAGTTCCGCACCGATGGCAACGAGCAGTCGCTCGGCATTGCTGACATACAGATGGGCCACCTCTTGCTGGCACGACAGCAGCATGGCGAGGCTGTGGGGTATCTGGCCGAAGCAATCGACATATTCGGCAGGCATCACGACCTGTATAACGAAAGTGCCGCACAGAAAGCGATGGCCGAGGCACTGCGATACGAAAATCCGTCGGAGGCGCTCACACATCTCGAACGATATAACCAACTCCACGACTCAATCTACGACTCGGAAACGGGCCTGTTGCTTTCGCAATATCATGCAAACTACGATGTGGAGCAACTGCAGGAGGCACTCACGCGCGAGCGTGCCCACAATTCACACCTTTATATATATATAGCTGTAGCGCTGATTGTGGTCGTAGTGTTGGCCATCCTGACCTACCGCAGCAGTTTGCGCCGCCGCCGACGCATGTATCGCGAGCTCGGCAGGAGGCTGAAGGAGGCTGAAAGCAATAAGTCGGTTTCACAGGCTGATGGAGGGACTCCGACCGGCAGCGAACAGGAGTCAGCCACGCCTGCAGTGCAGGGCAGAGATGCCGCCTCTGCGTTCTTGCTTCGCATAACCGAAGTGGTGAACAAGGAGATGGAGAGCGGCGATATCAGTGTGGCTTCGATAGCTACAGCCTTGGGGCTCAGCCCTTATCAGCTGCGTCAGCAACTCGACGAGACGGTGGGCATGAAACCGCAAGAGTTTATTCAGGGCCTTCGCATGCAACGTGCGTGCGAACTGTTCCGCACCCAACCCCATCTTACCATCAACGAAGTGGCTTATCGCTGTGGATATGAAGATAAGTCGAACTTCACACGTGCCTTCAAGCGTGTCTTCGGGCAAACCCCCAGCGAGTTTTTCAGGGCTACCGAAGAGTAGAATAATAGTCTATACAGTCCGAAAAACGGTCCGAGCCGTTCGGACTGACAGTTCTCACCGCTCGGACTGACAGTTTTCACCGCTCGGACTGACAGTTTTCACCGCTCGG
>CAMVDC010000115.1 GCA_947166155.1 uncultured Prevotellaceae bacterium
ATGAGGAGCGTACTATCAAAAGAATTGTGGAGGTTTTAAAACCACTGTTTAACAAGACGACAAATGTAGTTATTGATTCGTCTCAAAAGAACCATGTGTTTATAAAGGATATTGTTCTATTTTGCAAGACAGAAGGCATTGATTACGGGAAAGTAATGTCTTGGACAGTACAAATAGAAAGCAGAGAGAATAATATAATCTCAATAGTCTTTAATAAGGGAGTCTATGAAGATGTTTATACCATAAATATCTAAGTTTGGATGTTCTATTCAGCAAGGAATTAAAATATGGAATACGGAATAGTTTATCTTTTAACCAATCCTGTAATGCCTGGCCTTGTAAAGATTGGCATGACTACGCAGGAAGATATAGACAAGAGGATGAAGGAACTCTATACAACGGGCGTTCCTGTTCCCTGTTTTGTATCTTTGCATTTGAGAATTATGAGGTAAAAGAAGTTAAGAGAGATTCATGGTATAATTGACAATTAGCCCTCCGGATGGCAAATCGTAAATGGTCAATCGTTAAATCGTAAATTCCAGAGGCTCCTTCTAACTCCTTTAACTCCCAACTCAAAACCTCAAAAACTCAAAACCTTACAAACCCACAAAAACAACATTATCATGAAAGGAAAACTACTGTTAATACTTCTGACGATTGCGACGGCTGCCAAGGCGCAGAGCGAATATGCAATCACGGTCGAAAGCCGGCAACCATCGGGCATCATCGACGAGATGCTCTACGGACAACTCTTTGAACACATCTATTTCTCGGCCAACAACGGCGTGTGGCAGGAACTCATTCAGGAACGCTCGTTCGAACCGGAGCAGTATCCAGGCATACATCCGCGCGACGGGTATTTCGACGGATGGTATATGGACGACGACATGGTGTTGCATTCACCAACACGCTATGAACAGCCGCTGCGAATCGACAGCATCACGACGTGCGACTTCGACCTCACGATGGATGTGAACTGGCGTGCATACAAACTGGCACGGCGTGCATGGAGTGGGGGACTTATGGACATACGTTTTGCTTTCCGCAACAAGGCTGACGGCACTCCGTATTTCGTTCGCATACATGACCCCTATTATGAAGGCCGCACATTCACCCCGGCACAGACTCAATCCCAAATCGATGCGGCCACCGATGCGGCGGCCCGTGCTGCACTCCAGCAACAAAGCTCTACGGCAGATTTCTCTATATGCCAGATGGAGGTGCGCGAGTCGCAAGGATTTGGCGGACGCCCCGGACGGCGCATGTCGATGCTGACCCCGGTTGCATCGGCTCCTGCCACCAAAGAGCAGGTGAACGAAGAACAACAATGGCACAAGCTACGCATCGAGAGCCGTGGCAGCAAGGCTACCGTGTATTGGGACGGCAAGGTGGTGGTGAGTTATGACGGATTAGAACGAGCCGACCGCAACTTCGTGACCTTCTGGGTGAACTATACCGAAGCAACATATCGCAACATAAAGCTGACGGGAGCTGACGGCAAGGTGCTGTTTGAAGGCACTCCTGGCGATGTGCAGATACCAGCCGTGGCCCAGCAGTGGACGGCTTTCGGCACCGATGGACAGTACCGGCTCGTCAAGGACGATGCAGTGAGTATGCGTTATTCACAGGAAATCAAAGCGGGAAAGACCGAAGCAGGCATATTCCAAGGACCCCAGAACATCGTTGGTGGTGAGAAATATGTAGGTTCGATTTATGCTAAGGGCGCAGGTGAGTTGATAGTTGGGTTGCGCGATACGAACGGGCAGTTCGTGGCACGGAAGTCGCTCGGCAAGGTTGGTAAGGACTGGAAGAAATATGCCTTCACGCTCGAGCCGCAGACTACCTGCGACGGCGATTTTGCCATAGCTGTCAAGGGCGGCAAGGTGCAGGTAGATATGGCCACGATGACCACACAAACGGGTAAGAATCTCGGTGGTTTCCGTCCCGACATACTGCAGGCAGTGAAAGAACTGCACCCTACATGTCTGCGTTGGCCGGGCGGCGGATATGTGGCACAATACGACTGGCGGTGGGGTATCGGTCCACAAGAGGAGCGCGAACGATGGGCACACTGGATGTGGATGGATTACGACCAGAACTGCTTCGGGACAGATGAGTTCATACGTTTCTGCCGCGAGGTCAATTCAGAACCGGTTATAGTGGTGAGCGTGAGATTTGAACGTCCAGCCGACGAGTACGACAGCATCCTGCAAAATGCGGTCACCTGGGTGCGCTACTGCAACGCACCTGCTACCGACGAGTGGGGAGCAAAGCGAGCCGCCAACGGACATCCCGAACCTTATAACGTGAAATACTGGGAGATAGACAACGAAATGTGGGAGATGGGTATCGACCGCTACGAGAAATGTGTGCGCGACTTCAGCACTGCGATGCGCAAGATAGACCCGAGTATCAAGATCATTGCTTGCGGCGGATTCCAGGAAGATGAGCAGTTCATCAAGCGCAGTGGCAATTACTTCGACTACCTCAGCCTGCATCACTACGAACAGCAAGGCGGATATGCAACCGGCCCCGTACGCCTGGGTCAGCAGTATGATCGCTATGCCAAGATGATTGCCGAGGGACCGAATCCGAACATAAAGCTGTTTATCTCGGAGTGGAATCTCAACAGCATCGACTGGCGTACAGGCTTGTTTGCAGGTGGATTCCTCAATATGTGTGAGGCACGCGACGTGGTGGCTATGGGAGCAGCAGCATTATTCCTGCGCCGCACCGATTCGCCCGACTGGAACAATGCCTTCATCAACTTCGACTATAAAGACCTGTTCAAGGCACCCAACTGTCAGGTGACCGAACTGTGGTACGACCACTTCTCCCGGTACCGTCTGGCATACAATGGAGAGACAGGCAACCTGAGCATAAGCACCACGCTGTCGGAGGATGGCTCGGCGGTGATTGTAAAGGTGGTGAACCCAACCGACCAAGCAGCCACTCTGCGCGTGAAGGGCGATTGGAAGGGCGTGACGGATGCCGCGTTCGAGTACTACGCACCAGGTTCGCTCACCGTGGCCAACAGCATGGAAAACAAGAATGCCGTGGCACTCAAGCGGTCGTCAGCAAAGACCGAAGGCAACGATGTACTGCTCGCAGTGCCAGCTCTGTCGGCAGGTGTAATGACAATCGAAATGAAAAATGAAGTAATGAAGTAATCTAACTTGATATTCTTAATTCTCAACTCTCCGCACCACTACTGGCCCTATCAAACCTGAGGGCAGTAGTGGTGTGTTTTTGTCGAAATACTTGATTGACACCACAGCTTTGCGGCCTTGCGACGGACGCGGCTGCGAGAGCCGGAGCCAGTCGGGCACGGTCTTCATGAAGCGTCCGATGCCCGATGCACCAAACTGTATAGGGTCGGACCACTCCACGTCGTCGGGTTCCAGCTCATCGCCCACCATGCGGTTCACCCACAGGTTGGTCACGTCGATGCTGATGATGTTGTCGCCTTTATGAAGCATGTCGGTGATGTCGATGCAGAACGGCGGACGCCACAATGTGCCGCATGTCTTGCCGTTGACGCTCACCACAGCAAGGTTCTTCACCTCACCGAGGTCGAGGATATAGCGGCTGTGCTTATCCTTCTTTTTCAGTTTCAGGCTATGCTCGTAGCGTGCGGTGCCCGAATAATACTTTATTTCGTTGTCGGCCGATTCGTTCCATGGCATGAGCAGCGGCCATTCCATGCGTTTCCCTCCTTCAAATTCTATGGTCCACGGTCCTGCAATCGGTATGTTTTCGGCAATGACCGGTTGGGTCAGCGTAAGACCGGTGCCGCTTTCTGATGTCGGCTTTCTGAGGATGATGAAGACGGAACTGCGGGCATTGAGTTGCAACTTCACGTGTGTCTTTCCATCGGCCACGAGCCATGCCTCGGCAGTGTTCATCGTGGCTGTCTCGGGATTCCACACTTCGGGCAGGCGACCGCTGGTGTTGATGGTGAGGGTAGGGGATAGCGACGCATCTTTTGCGTTGGCTATGAAGTATATGTCGGCTTCACCATCTTTGCGATGAATCCACTGTATGCCGTTGGTATCGACCGTCAGCGACGGTGTCCTGCTTTTGTAGTCATCGACAAAGTGTCCGCGTTGCAGCAGTGCCTGGCATCGGGCGAAATAGGTGAAGAGCGGCCGGGCTCCATCCTTCCACCATGTCTGCCCCGGTGTCCACCATGTGCCCCACATGCCGAATGTCATGCCGGGTCGGCGTCCGACCCACGGATTGTGAGCAGCAGCGTGCAGCATCAGCTTGTTGACTCCAAGACAGAAAGCCGAGTCGGCCAGTGCTTTCAGGCGGGCAGGGTCGTCGCGCCAGGCATGTAGCGGCCAGCAGGTGAACCCCTCGGCATAGATGGTTTCGTGTCCGTTGCGTCGTGCCGCATTGGCCACACGTGCTATGTCTTTCCATCCCCAGCTGGTGGGAGCAGCCCAAAATTCGGCGCTCACCGGGTCGTCGGCCGCCAGTTGTCGCACTATCTTGTCGGTGTTGATTGGGTTGAACGGCTTGGCAGAGCCTGTCCCGTAGGGTTGAACGAGCAGTTGAAGGCCGTGGCGGTGAGCCAGTTGGCTCATGTAGCCGTAGTAGTTTTCGGCAAATAGGTCGGTCACCGTCTCTCTCCAGTCGCGCATGAATCGCTCGGTCGCCTCCTTGCTCTCAATCACCTCTCCTGCCAGTGCAGGCAGCCAGGGCAGTATGTCGTAGCCCTTGCGTGCCTTAAACTCCTGTGGCATCAGCTTCGTCCATTCCTGTCCGCCAGCTTCGTAGCTGTCGATTTCCAGTCGTTGGAAAGTCTTGCCCGCCTCCTCTCCTGCAATATTAAGCAGCAGGGTGGGGTAGCCCGCCCAATAGTGCTCGACGGCCTCACGGCTCATCTTGTCGCATTCGAGTCCCACTCCGCTTTCGGGAGCCGTCGCGCTGTTGGTCTTTCCGTTGGCCGTGTGTCCGAAACGGTAGATGGTGCCCCCTCCGCCCTCTTTAGGCACTGCAATGGTCGCTATGTCCTCGTAGTAACCGCCGTATGCCTCGGGTTGCTCGGGTGTGGGCCATGGCTTGTCGAGCGATGCGACGTTGATGCTTGTCCACACAAGTTTCTGCATGGCATATTGTGGTTCGACCGTGGGGTATGCGCTCGACGACCATCCCGGGCAGTTGTGGGTGCCGAACGAAAGTCCGAGGCGGCTGCATTCGTCGATAGCAAAACGCATGAGTTGCTGCCATCGCACAGAACCGATAGCGTTGGTCGTGTCCTTGGCCAGACCCTGAGTGGTGCCGCCCACCTGGAAGTTCTGCACACCGCCGATGCCAGCCTCCTTGTAGGCTTCGAGGTCGGCACTTATCCCCTCGCGCGAGATGAGGCCGTCCATCCACTGCCATATCATGATTGGTTTTGACGCATCGGGCGGAGTCATGAAGTCCTCCTCCAATGTCTGTCCCATGCAGGCAATGCACAATGTTGCTGCCAGCGAAAGTGTCGATAGTCGTTTCATCGTTTTTTTGTTTTTTTGAATCCTTAGTTGAACGCAAGGTAATGAAGTAATTCGGTTTTTTCGTCTTGAGGAATGATGTGCATTTGCAGGAGTGCGCAGAGAAGTATCCGCCTGACTCTGCGACACTTTGCAGTGTTATGACACTCTCAAAAAAACGATTCCCATCCTTCCTGTCTTTGCTTTCATTGGTTTAAGCTTTTGAATCTATTCGAGAACTAAAAAACTTCAGAACTCATATTCTTTGGCTGCAAAGATACGAAATTTATCAATTATATACTATAACATTCTACATGTTTCTGCTTTTATCGACTATAAATATACGCGCGCATATATATTATATAGGTATACGTATGCCACCGAATAATGAAAAAAAACAGATAGCCCTGCCAATGGCTTTCAGCCTATCTGTGAAGTGGTCAAAAAATGAGTGCGCACTCGCGACCCTGTGAGTGCGCAGTCACAGGCCTGCGAGTGCGCACTCTCGAGGCCGCGAGTGCGCACTCACAGGCGCGAACGTATATACGTGAAGTAATGAAGGTATATTGATGAGACCTCGAAGATATATACATGAAGTTAGTTGCTTAAGTCCATGAAGTTAGTTGCTTAAGTCCATGAAGTTAACTGCTTAAGTCCATGGAGTTAGCAGTTTAAGTCCATGAAGTTAGCAGTTTAAGTCCATGGAGCATAGCTGATCAAGCAAAAAACAATGCTGATTGCACCACTTCCGCCCGACTTTCGACACTTTTAACGTGCAAACAACTTGTTAATACCCGTTTTTTTGTAACTTTGCACCTCGAAATATGTAATTACGATGTACAAGTTCGACTCTATATCCGGAGATGTGGCACTGATTTTCATTTTCTTTGGCATGTCGTTAGCTGTGTCGCTCAGTGCTGTTATCTATTTGCTGCTGCGACGGGGCAACGCCTTTGCGCCCGATGTCACGCCGCCGTTGCGCTTGCGCCGCTGGGCTGCGTCGTTCTTCTGCATAGCGGCATTGGAGCATGTGTGGTGGTTCCTTTTATACATCTATACCGGAGGCTTCCATTCAGAGAGCGACTTACTCAATTCCTCAGCCTATTTAACAATCGTTGTTTTTGACTTTGCGACATTATATACCACCATCACCGGCACAATGCTGGCAATGCTCCAGGATCGCCGACGACCCATGTGGCCCATCTTTGTAGGCATGTTGCCATTTGTGGCTATCGGTATGGTGCTCATATATAGTCCTGGACATTATCTCTCGTTGATATGCCTTGCATACATTCTGCTCTTCTACTTGTTCTTCTCAATATATATGTTATTTGCCATCAGACAATACGGGCGGTGGCTGCGCGACAACTATGCCGACTTGGAGCGCAAGGAAGTATGGCTCACATTTGTTCTGTCGCTTGCATTCATGTTGCTATTCTTCGTTTATACACTCATTAATGACGATTATATCCAGTTCATCATCTTGAATATCATCGAAATCGCGTTATGCGTATTCCTGCTTTGGCGCGTGGAAACGCTGCCGCAGCTGTCGGTAGAGGGCTGTGTATCTGAACAAGTTACTACTGCATCAGATGTGGAAGAACTGACTATTCCTGTACAGAATGAGCAGTCGCCAGCATTTCATTCCAATATCGTCATGTCGCAAATGGAACAAATGTTGGCAGAACACTGCGTGGACACACTGCTTTACCTGCAATACGACCTCACTCTGCAGCAACTGGCACAGGCCCTCGGTACCAACCGTAGCTACCTCAGCCAGTATTTCTCACACCAGGGCATGAACTACAACTCCTACATCAACGGCCTCCGCATCAATCATTTCATACAGCTCTACCAGGAGGCAGTCAGTACGCAGCGCCCATTCACCATCCAGCAACTGGCCGGCGAGAGTGGCTACCACAGTTACAGCACCTTCAGCAATGCCTTCAAGCAACGCATGGGCCAGAGTGTTACAGCGTGGATACGCAACGCGGAGAGCCACGATATACCTTAACTAAAGCCCCTTTAACTTCTTTTTTTCATTTCCTTGCGGATGAATTCGCAGTCCTAAGGATTGTCACAGATACCTTGGTATCAGACCGTTTTATTCCCCTTCGCTACCCTCCGTCGCTTTGCTCCCCAATTGCTACGATTTCGCAATTGCCCCCAAGGGAGAGATACATATCAAGTATCGTCCCTTTAACTTCCCTTCAACTTCCCTTTAACTTCCCTTTAACTTCCCTTTAACTTCCCTTTAACTTCCCTTTAACTTCTCTTCCCTTCCCTTCCGCACTTTCAAAATTTACAATTCCGACTTTCAAAATTTACAATTCAGGAGCAACACTTTCTAAAATAACAAATGTTATTTCAGAATATGCAAAACTTCTTATGCTCGGTATTTTGCTGCAATAGCTTTTCGTTTATTTTTACTAACTTTGCAGGCGATTTGTGACGCAACGAGAAACAAACAACAGTATGAACGCTCATACTTGTTGCCTATAGTGGGATGAACATGGAAAAAACAAAGTAATCAAACATATTTTTAACAACATGAAACGTAAAAAGATTCTATTGATTCTCGCCCTGCTCTGCATGGCTATGCAGGGGGCGTGGGCACAGAACGAATGGAATGCAGTCTATACACAGACGCAGACCAAACAGTCGGACTGGACAGCCCTGAATGCGGGCTCCACTACTGGCAAGACGCTTGGCAGTTCAGGCACCACGACGTACTATTACATCACAAGCAACCTCAGTTTCACCAACGCTGCAGCTGGCGGTAGCGGCCTGACCATCCTGGGCACGGTGTATCTCTACATCCCCACGGGCAAGACTGTGACCTGCATGGGCCACGATGCCAGCGGGACCACTGGCGCCGGTGCGGGCGTTGAGCTGTCGGCGGGGCACTCGCTCTACCTCATCGGCGGCGGTACGCTTAATGCCATAGGCGGTAATGCGGAAAACGGTCGCAACGGCGGCAACGGATATGATGCAGAAGTAAATACAAGTACTGATCAATATATCCTCGGTGGCTCAGGCGGCACCGGTGGCAACGGCGGCGGT
>CAMVDC010000116.1 GCA_947166155.1 uncultured Prevotellaceae bacterium
TTTGTTAGCACTTTTCTCCGTACCTTTGCCGCCGCAAAGAGCAACGAAGAGGAGGGGAAAGACGCAGTGAGTAAGAAAGCAAGAAAGTAAGAAAGTAAGAAAGTAAGAAATGAAACAAGAGAGATACACGGAGCGAAGACAGACATTTAACGAAATAACCACCAAAGCCAAGGCTGCTTTTTACAGCGGACACGAGCTTTGGGTAAGAATTGAATAATTGGTCTCACTGCATAATAAGCGTTATAGTTTTAGAGTTATTAATGAAGTTAATTATGTTTGTGCGGCAGCCTGCGAAGGTAGCCGCACTTTTCTTTCAAGAAGCCTCGTCAGTGTATTAGATAGCTGTATCGACTTCTAATGTAGTGTAAACTTGGGGTGTCTTTGGTGTCTTTGGTGTCAGGTGTCTTTGGTATCTTTCTTGCTTCTTGCTTTGCTATCTCTTTCGCCCTATCCCCATTTCTCTTTCTGCGCACTCGTAATTTACTGCATACAATATATCTATGCACTATGTCAATTTATTCCACATTGCTTATGGTATATCGGAATTATTTTTGTAATTTTGCAGGGCATTTTATATTAAGGCAATATGAATATCGACTTGTGGCACGACATACAGCATGTGTATCACTCGCAGCTCACGCTTGGCGAGAAATATGCCTTGTTGTATAATATGCTGCACCGTGTGTGTGCCCAGCTGCTGGCCGACGATGCGGCTACATACTCCGACTTCTTCTCGCGCCTTCAAGCTGTGTGTCGCCTCACCGGCTATCCGCTTCATGGCATCGACCAGTTCCGCTGGAGGGCACGACGCATACGCGATGGCGAGGCTGAAGCGGTGGCAACAGAGTTTGCTGCCGACTTTGGCGAGTTTGTCAAGGCGTATGCCCGGTTTACCGCCAGCGAAATTCCCCCCGACATCAAGACACTGGCCTCGGCTGCCGCAGCCGCAGTCACCTCACCCCATTCCATCGATGGCAAATGGCTGCAATCGGCACGCATGGTGGCTGTGAGGAAAGAATCGGGATGCATCCTCGCCACTTGCCGCGACATCCCGCGCCAGGGGCTGTGGAGGGTGGATTGCAGCAGGGACAATCAGACCACCGATGCCCTGGAACTGATAAGCGAGGGTATGCAGTTCAATGTCGTTGACTGCACCGCCGACGAAGAGCGGGGCACGATGACACCCGAAATGATAGTGCTCCAGCCCGACTACCTGATCGACGTGAGCACCCTATGCAGCTGCCTCAAGCATTATGGCGACACACCACTCAACTACCTGCTGGGCAAGATACGCCCCGATGCGCCCACTCGCTACACATTGCTCGGTGGTGTGGCAGGTCAGTTTCTCGACGACTGCGTCAACCGTACCGATGCATCCTACACCGACTCTATACGTCGTGCCTTCAAGCAAAACCTCCTGGCATTCACCACCACCGACGGCATCGATGCCGACTTTTTCCACGAGTGTGAGCGCCAGTTTGCCAACATACACCAAGCACTATCGGCACTGCCCGACAGCCACGAGGCACAACTCGAACCCTCGTTCTTTTGCGAGACACTGGGCCTGCAAGGACGTTTCGACTACCTCAGCTTCGACCTTCACCGACTCATCGAACTCAAGTCGGGCAAGTGGGATGCCTTTCGCCAGCGTGCACAGCGCGAGCACCTCATGCAGATGATTCTCTACAAGGAGATTATGCACTACAACCTCGGCCTTCGCCGCCTCGATGTCGAGGGGTTGCTGCTTTATAGCAAGTACCCCATGCTGCTCGAACAACGCACGGCACGCGAGATGGTGGAGCACATGATGCAACTGCGCAACGGTATCATAACGATGGAACGCAACATCTGTCGCGGACAAATCGACGAGTATATTGACCGACTTACGCCCGACACCCTCAACATAAATGCCGATGAGGGTACATTATGGACCAAATACACCCGACCCGAACTCGAGCGCCTGCTCCGCCCACTGCACGATGCCGACAGCCTGACCCGCAGCTACTTCAGCCAATTCTTCACTTTCATCAGTCGCGAGCAATGGCTGGCGCATGTGGGTGATGGCCGCATCGACTCGAGCCGAGGTATGGCAAGCCTCTGGTGCTCCGACATGCAGACAAAAATAGATAACGGCGACATTATCACTCCACTCTCACTCTCGTCGCAGGATGGCGAACGTGTGGCGCTCACTCGTCTTGATACCGACAGCCGCCATTCAGGCCTTTCATTCCGCACGGGTGATGCAGTAATCCTATACGTACACAACACCCCGGCCGACACACCCGTCAACCGACAGGTGGTGCGTTGCAACATGGTGAGCATCACCGCCGACGAGGTTGTGGTCGAGATGCGTACACCATGCGTGGGTCCACACATATTCAATGCCTCAAACCGATTTGCCATGGAGCACGACTATGTGGATTCCAACATACGGTCGCTATATCAAGGCCTATATTCCCTACTCACCACCTCCGCCTCGCGTCGCGACCTGTTGCTCGGCCGCCGCAAGCCCGAAGTCGATGCCGGCAGCACACTTCTGACCGATATCGACAACAAACAACTGCGAAGCATAGTGCTCGGAGCACGTCGGGCACTCGATTACTACCTGCTGGTCGGCCCTCCAGGCACAGGCAAGACATCGGTGGCACTGCGCGCTATGGTCGACGAGTTCAGTCAGTCGGGCAGTTCGCTCCTGCTTATGGCATACACCAACCGCGCTGTCGACGAGATATGCTCCATGCTTGCCGAGCGCCCTTACCTGCGCATTGGCCGCTCGCTGACCTGCGATGCCCCCTATCGCCAGCATCTGATCGAGGCACAGGTGGGCGATAGTGTGCGTCGCGACGATGTGGCCCGCCTCTTGGTCGCTGCCCCAATCGTGGTGGGCACAGTGAGCAGCATCACCGCTTCACGCTCGCTGATGAACCTGCGACAATTCGATGTGGCAATCATCGACGAGGCATCGCAGGTGCTCGAACCAGGGCTTATGAGCCTGCTCTGCTACGAAGTGGATGGCAAGCCAGCTATAGGCAAGTTTGTCATGATAGGCGACCACCGTCAGTTGCCCGCCGTGGTGGTTCAAGACGAACAGATGTCGAAGGTGGAGAATCCGGCACTGCATGCAATAGGGCTCACCGACTGTCGCAACTCACTCTTCCAGCGCCTGTATGCCCTGGCACCACCCGAGGTGAAAGGCCAACTCACACATCAGGGGCGCATGCATCCCGACATCGCTCGCTATGCTGCCGACATGTTCTACGAAGGCCGACTGCTGCCCGTAGGCCTGAAACATCAGACGGCCCCCTTGCCTTACATCCATTCCACTCCCGAACAGCAAACAGTGGCTACACAGCGTGTGGCGTTCTTCGATGTGCCTGCACCGCCATTGCTCGAACGGCAAGTGAAGATGAACCGCGGCGAGGCACAGCAGATAGCCGATATCGTATGCCAGTTGCGCGATTTGGCACAGCAGAACTCGCTGACGTTCTGTCCACACGAGCAAATAGGCGTTATTGTCCCATATCGCCGACAGATAACCATGGTGCGCGATGCCCTCACATCGGTAGGTATCGACGATGCTGACCGCATGCTCATCGACACCGTCGAACGCTATCAAGGCAGTCAGAAGGACATCATCATCTACGGCACCACCATCACCCGTCCCTACGAGCTCGACACCCTGTCGAACATCGTGGAACAAGACGGCACACTGGTCGACCGCAAACTCAACGTGGCCATCACCCGTGCCCGCATCCAGCTCTTCATCGTAGGCAACCGCCACCTGCTCATGCAAAACGCCGTATACAGGGAATTGATTGAAGAGATTGAAAGATAGAAAAGATTGAACTATTGAGGTGTTGAATGACAAAAGGTTGAAGCAAACTGGCTTCAACCTTTTGCTATTCTTGGGCCATGCATTTACATGCTATAGGTAGAACGTACATGCTACAGGTAGAACGATTGGGTGAGCTCCGTGTATTCGTCGGTGCGCTGACCTGTTTCGTTGTAGAGGGTGAGGGTGGTGTGGTGAGTTGTGGTTGCGCGTCGTATGAATTCAAGCAGTGAGCGCTTGAAGGGGCGGCGGTTGTTGGCGCGGATGTCGCATCGGCGTGCGAGTGCGAGGCCCGATGTGGCTGCCATGCCGATGAATCGAGTGGAAGCAGAGTAGGGGATGATGACAGAGAAGCGGCCTGAAGCCGACAGATGCTGGGCTGCTGTGCTTATAAGTTGACTGAATGTGAGCGATGTGGTGTGTTTGGCGCGATTCATCTGAATGGTGGCCGATGGTGTGTCTTCCTCAAAGAATGGCGGGTTGCTCACTATGAGGTCGTAGGTCTGGGTCTCGTCGGTGAAGTTGCGCTCCCGGGCCTCGATGCGTTCGCTCCAGGGCGATGCGACGAAATTCTCGCTTGCCTGGACGATAGATTCGTGGTCGATATCGATGGCGGTTATGTGTGCCTGCGGGTTGCGCTGAGCCATCATCAGCGCTATGAGTCCCGAACCTGTGCCCACATCGAGGATGGTGTGGCCTGCCTCGCACGACGCCCATGCGCCGAGCAATACCCCGTCGGTACCTACGCGCATGCTGCATCGGTCGTGCTGCACTGCGAACTGCTTGAATCGAAACGAACCGTCTTTTAACATGTGATAATTAATAACGACCTTTTGGAGCAGCGAGAGCAGAACCGAGCTTGCTTAAGCTATGCCAAGTCGTGACAAAAAGCTAACGAAATCTATAGCTAATAGCAGAAACTCTGCGTGCGCTCTTTATTCTCTATGCTCTCTGTGTGTCTTGAAAGTGGGTGCAAAGTTACTTGTTTATTTCCTAATCTGCAATTTTCTCTCTCACTTCTTTGTGGTTATTGGGAAAAATATGTATCTTTGCAGCGAATAATTAAGTAGGAAAGGTCGTGCGTGGCTTCTGCGTGGGCAGCGGCGATGTGGTCTTTCCATTTGTCAACTTATCAAAAAGAATAAACTATGTTGAAGACATTGAACAGCCGTACGGCTCCGAAGCGCAAGGCGCCGGAACGTATAATCCAGTTTGGCGAAGGTAATTTTCTACGTTGTTTTGTAGATTGGATAGTAGAAAAGATGAACGACCGCACCGATTTCAACTCGAGTGTCGTGGTAGTGCAACCCATTGAGCGAGGTATGGTCGATTGGCTGAACGGGCAGGATTGTATGTATCATGTCAACCTGCAGGGACGCGTGGACGGCGAGGTTGTGAACTCCATCGACCGCATCGACTGCATCAGCCGGGCACTGAATCCATACACACAGTTTCGTGCATTCATGGCTCTGGCCGAACAACCCGAGATTCGCTTTGTGATATCCAACACCACCGAGGCGGGCATCGCTTTCGACCCCCAGTGCCGCCTGACCGACCAACCGGCTGCTTCTTATCCAGGAAAACTCACACAACTGCTTTATCACCGTTATCAGACTTTCGATGGGGCTGCCGACAAGGGCCTCATCATCATGCCGTGCGAACTTATTTTCCTCAACGGACACCACCTGAAGGATTGCATCTCGAAGTATATCGAGCTGTGGCGCGACGACCTGGGCGATGACTACGAGGGTTTCCGCCGCTGGTTCAACGAGTGTTGCTACGTATGTGCCACACTGGTCGACCGCATCGTGCCCGGATTCCCACGCAAGGAGATAAAGGAGATTCAGCAACGCATCAGCTACGAAGACAACCTCGTGGTGCAAGGCGAGGCATTCCACCTTTGGGTGATTGAGCGTGCCGAGAATATGACCATCGAGCAGCTGAAGGCCGAATTCCCAGCCGACAAGGCAGGCCTGAATGTGCTCATCGTCGACAGCGAGGCTCCTTATCACGAGCGCAAGGTGACACTGCTCAATGGTCCGCACACAGTGCTCAGCCCTGTTGCCTACCTGAGCGGCATCGATATCGTGCGCGATGCAGTCAACGACCCGCTTATCGGCCGTTTCATCCATCGGGTGCAGTTTGAGGAACTGATGCAGACGCTCAACCTGCCGCAGAACGAACTGAAGAAGTTTGCCGAGGATGTGCTCGAACGATTCAACAACCCATACGTCGACCACCAGGTGACGAGCATCATGCTCAACTCGCTGCCCAAGTATGCCACACGCGACCTGCCGGGCCTCAAGACCTACTTGAGCCGTACCGGACAGTTGCCACAAGGACTGGTGTTTGGACTTGCAGCCATCATCACCTACTATCGTGGTGGTACACGCGCCGACGGAGCACCCATCACCCCCAACGACTCGGCCGAGAACATGAAGCTGGTGGCCGACCTCTGGCAGACGGGCGACACGGCAACCGTGGCTCGCGGTGTGTTGGCTGCCAAGGAGGTGTGGGGTGAAGACCTGAACGAAGTTGAAGGACTGACACAGCTGCTCGACTCCGACCTGCAACTCATCCAGTCGAAGGGCATGAGGGCAGCTGTGGAGCAGATACTGAAATGATGAGACGACTTGTAATCATATCGACGATGATGCTCGTCGGCCTCCTGTCGACCCAGCGGCTGGCGGCACAGATACCTGTGGACACCACCGAGGTGCGCCGCATTTCGTGGCAGGTGGCTCAGCGGCCACACAATGCCGAGTGGTATATGTCGCGCGAGGCACGGGCCGTGGCCGACAGCATCGTGAAGTATCAGATGCCAAGCGGTGGATGGCCGAAAAATCAGGATTGGGGTATGGGCCCCGACACCATCGAGATGGAAGAGTGTATGCGCACAGGCATAGGGTCGACCATCGACAACGGAGCCACATACACCGAACTGCGCTTCCTGGCACGCATGTATCGCTACACCAACATCGTCGAATACCGAGTGGCATTCCTCGACGGCATGGAATACCTGCTGGCTATGCAATACCCCAACGGTGGTTGGCCACAATTCTATCCCTCGCGTGGTGAGGGACATTATTCCAACCACATTACATTCAACGACAATGCAATGATCAACGTGATGCAGTTCCTGCTCGAAGTGGCAGAGAACGGCGACCCCTACGACATGCTTTGGCTGAAGGACGACCTGCGCCAGCGCTGCCGCAAGGCCTATGCAAAGGGTGTGGATTGCATCCTGAAGTGCCAGATTGTGGTCGACGGACAGCCCACAGTGTGGTGTCAGCAACACGACGAACACACGATGAAACCCACGCAGGGACGTGCCTACGAGTTGCCATCGTTTTGCGGAGCAGGCGAAACGACACCCATTGTCGAACTGCTGCTCTCGCTGCCCAACCCCTCGGACAGCATCGTGCTTGCTATCGACGGCGCGATACGTTGGCTCGAAAACCACAAGATTGAGGGCAAGGCTCTCGAAACCTATGTCGGCGCTGACGGAAAACCCGACCGACGGCTGGTCGACCGACCCGGCGCACCGGCCATGTGGGCCCGATTCTACGACCTCATCAACGGCGAGCCACTGTTCTGCGGACGCGACGGAGTGCCGCGCAAGCATATCGAGGACATAGAATACGAGCGCCGAAACGGCTACTCATGGTTTGGCAACCAGCCCGAACGGCTCATCAAACGCTACAACGAATGGGCTGAGAAGATTCTCGGCCGATATATGCTCAACGATGAAGAATAGGATGAACACACATCTGACATCAATACTCCTGCTTGCTGCAAGCGTCGTGCTCGCCACCAGCTGCCACGGCGCCATGGATGCCGACGATGCAACCGAGTCGGCCGACAGCATACCTGCCGACTCGATGGGGCTGGAACCGCTCGACCTTTTCGAGGATGAAGTGATTCCCGAGTCGGCCGACGAACTGTTCGACGACTTCCTCTACAGCTACATCACCAACAGCGACTTCATGCGACAGCGCACCGCTCGCGGCATACAACCCATGACCCTGGGCGATGAGCAGCCACTGGTGGTAATCTACGAGCGCGAGGAAGACCTCATGCTTCAGAAAGACACGGCAGTAAACGAGGTGATGGTGGAGCGCATCGACTGGAGCGACGACACGATACTCATGTATTGGTTTGCCAAGAAAGCCGGACGATGGATGCTCAACGAAGTGGCCGACAACGAGATATCCAACACTCCAAACGCATCGTTCCTCGTCTTCCTACACGATTTCCTGTCCGACTCACTCTATCGCAGCGAGTCGATACGCATGCCACTCATCATGCGCTACTACAGCGAGGAAGACGAAGCTGAGGTGGAGAGCGAGATGACGGCCGACGAATGGAACGCACTCTATGCCGACCTGCCCGACATGAGCCAACAAATCATAAACGTAGATTACGGCCAGTCGCTATTCAGCAAAAACCGCAAGTCAATACAACTGCAAGGACTGAGCAACGGCCTATTCATGAAATTCCACTTCGATTTCACCGACGGACGCTGGCGACTCATCGGCATCGATGGTTGACGCAATCCGATTTCAACGTTTGTACTGACAATACGACGCGTCCTTACCGACAGTCCGAGCCGCATGGACCGACAGTCCGAACCGCATGGACTGACAGTCCGAACCGCATGGACTGACAGTCCGAA
>CAMVDC010000117.1 GCA_947166155.1 uncultured Prevotellaceae bacterium
GAAAGTCGTCCCCCGTGCAGGGGACGAGCGTTTTCTGCACAAAGTACGGTCGTCCTCTGCACGGGGGACGACCGTTTTTTCAGCGTGTGCAGGGCCGAAACATAGGGGTCGCGCAGTCGTTTTGATATCGGCATGCGCGTGTGTATTCCCTTGCGATGGGGCGTATTTGTGTGATAAAAGCCAAATAGGGTGCTGTTGTGATGATTTTTTTCGTAGTGATACTTGTGTTTTCAATTATTATCATTACCTTTGTATCGGCAAACGGAAAAACATTGACTCATGAATCCAGTCTTAACGACAATACTCGCCACAGTGCTTATGGTCATTCCCGCATGTAGCACCACATGCAGTGCTCAGGGGAAATGGACCTACGACTTCATCGTGCCGCGCGATGGCGGATTTGTCGATGCCATACATGCCGCCAACAACCGGGCCGACAAATCGAAGCGGTTCCGCATCTTTATTCACCCTCAGTATTATCGCATCAAGGGCGACGGCAACATGATAAGCACGGTGGAGAATGGGCGCAGGGTGGAATTTCCAAGCCCCATGACCACGCTCACGGCTCCCAACACCAGCATCATAGGCGAGAGCATGGGCTCGACACAGATTGAAAACTGTCCGCAGTACGAGGGTATCAGCATCACCAGTACGTTGTTTCTGAAAGGCGCCGACAGCACCTACATGCAAGACCTGGAGCTGTGGTCGAACTACAAGAACGACCCGCGGGCTTTTGCCAACCGGGCTGTGGCACTCAACGAGAAGAACTGCCGCGGCAACATACTGAGAAACGTGAGCCTGCTGTCGACTCAAGACACATACTACACCAACGATGGCGGCACCACCTACCTCGAGGACTGCAAGATAAGCGGCACCGTCGACTTCATCTGCGGCGGCGGAACCATATACTTCAACCACTGCGACATACGCCTGCTGCCACGTGGCGACACGGGCAACCGCGATGTCATCACCGCCCCTGCCACGGCTGCCACAAGCCCCTACGGCTATGTGTTTGCCGACTGCTACGTGTCGGGCTCGCCCGAGCAGGACAAGCGCTTCCACCTGGGTCGCCCTTGGAAAAACGCGCCGCGGTGCGTGTGGCTCAACTGCTCGATGGACGTAACGCCGGCAGCCGAAGGATGGTGTGAGATGAACGGCACCATGCCAGCCCTGTTTGCCGAATACCGCACCACCGACAGCCACTTCGCACAGGTGGACCTCAGCGGGCGCCGCACATCATTCAAGAACACCATGGGGCAGCAACAGCAAGTGGCTTACAACCCCGCACTGACCGACTCGGAAGCCGAGGCATACACCATCGACCGCGTGTTTCCCGGATGGCACCCCGACCAGCGAGCCGCACAAGTGCGCCCACCACTGCTCAAGGCCAAAGGAAAAGTAATCACGTGGGACGACATTCCCGAAGCCGGATGCTACGCCGTGTGTCGCGACCGCAAGATAATAGCATTCACCACCAAACCCACCTACACCATAACCTCAGCACCCGAAGGCGCATGCTTCAGTGTGCGCTGTGCCAACTGGTATGGCGGGCTCGGCCCCCGAAGCCCCGAGGTCGTATATCCGTTCAAGTAGAGGGGAGGGGCACCACTCATCCCCCAAAAGGAACGAATGGCGATACACATATATATAATACATAATCAAAACCAACCAATAACTAATTAATCAAACGTATGAAACACAAAAGACTGACCCTGGCCTTGGTAGCAGCAGTCACTGCCCTTAGTGCCAACGCACAGAGCCACGAGTTTCTGGTACAAACCGGCAAACTCGGTGCACAGATTCCGTCGACCATGTACGGAATATTCTTCGAAGACATTAACTATGCAGCCGACGGTGGCCTATACGGCGAACTGGTGAAGAACCGCTCGTTCGAATTCCCCGACCACTACATGGGGTGGAACGTATATGGCAACGTGCAACTGAAGAACGACGGCCCGTTCGACAAAAACCCACACTACATCCGAGTGGGATATAGCGGCCACAACGACAAATACTCTGGTGCAGAAAACACCGGCTACTTCGGCATCGGACTCGAGCAAGGCAAGGAATACCGCTTCTCGGTATGGGCACGCTGCCCCGAAGGCGGACGAGCCACACTGCGCGTCATGCTCTGCGACCCATCGACCATGGACGAGCGCCAGCAATTCACCGAGCAGCAAGTCAACATCGAAGGCAACGAATGGAAGAAATACACCGTAGTGATGCGCTCGGCCAAGACCGTAGACAAGGGTACACTGCGCGTCATGCTGCGCGGCAACGGACTTGTTGACCTCGAGCACATAAGCCTCTTCCCCGTCGACACATGGAAAGGACACGAAAACGGCATGCGTAAAGACCTGGCACAAGCACTGGCCGACCTCCATCCAGGCGTATTCCGATTCCCAGGCGGATGTATCGTCGAGGGTACCGACCTCGCTACACGCTACCAGTGGAAGAACTCCGTAGGACCAGTCGAGAACCGTCCACTCAACGAAAACCGCTGGCACTACACATTCGACTACCGCTTCTTCCCCGACTACTTCCAGAGCTACGGACTCGGATTCTACGAGTACTTCCTCCTGAGCGAAGAAATAGGCTCGGAGCCACTGCCTGTTATAAGCGTAGGACTGGCATGCCAGTTCCAGAACCAAAGCGAAAGCGCACACGTGCCTGTCGATGAACTGCAACCATACATCGACGACGTGCTCGACCTCATCGAGTTTGCAACCGGCGACCCGGCCACCAACTCGTGGGCCAAGATGCGTGCCGACATGGGACACCCAGCTCCATTCAACCTCAAGTATGTAGCCATCGGAAACGAGCAGTGGGGACAGACATACATCGACCACCTGCAGCCATTCGTGGACCAAGTACGCAAAAAGTATCCTAACATCAAGATAATCGGTACATCAGGCCCCAACAGCGAAGGCGACGACTTCGACTTCCTGTGGCCCGAGATGCGCAAAATCGGTGCCGACCTTGTCGACGAACACTTCTATCGTCCAGAGACTTGGTTCCTGCAAAGCGGTAACCGCTACGACAACTATCCACGCAAAGGCCCGAAGGTGTTTGCCGGAGAATACGCATGCCACGGACGCGGCAAGAAGTGGAACCACTTCAACGCAGCACTGCTCGAAGCTGCATTCCTCACCGGCGTTGAGCGTAATGCCGATGTGGTAGAGATGGCAACCTATGCACCGCTGTTCGCACACGTAGAAGGCTGGCAGTGGCGTCCCGACATGATTTGGTACGACAACCTCCGCTCGTTCCGCAGTTGCTCATATCAGGTGCAGCAAATGTATTCACTCACCAAGGGAACCAACGTCGTTCCACTCACCATGGCAGGCAAGCCGGTAGCAGGCAACAGCGACCAAGACGGACTCTTTGCTTCGGCCAACTTCGACAAGGAAGCCAACTGCTACTACATCAAGATTGTAAACGTGGGCGACAAAGCACAGTCGGTGACTCTCAACCTCAAGGGTATGAAGGGCGAACACAGCGGCAGCGTAACCACATTCCATGCCGACGAGCTGGAAGGCGAGAACACACTCGACCAACCCAACCGCTACGTACCTAAGACACAATCAATCACCGTCACTGCTCCTTCGTATGCTGTAAGCATCCCTGCCAAGACATTCGCAGTGTATAAGATTGAGAAGTAAAATAGAATAAAGTTGTACGACTGAAGTCATTAATTCTCGACTGACAGAATAGTCGTAAGACCAAATAAAGCCATCCGGCCGTATCGCAGTACTATTTAAGTACTATGATACGGCCGGATGGCTTATCACTCCCCCCTCGCTCTCCCCCAGGTTGAGAGAGATGGGGGAACAGGAAAGGGGCTTACACTTCCTGCAATATCTCGCCCAATGTGGGGTGTATATGTATGATGCGATGTAGGTCGTCGATGGTGGCGCGGCTGGCGATGAGGGCTGTCACCTCCTGCACGATGTCGGCCGCATGTGGACCGCATACGTGGCAGGCAAGGATGCGGCGGTCGTCGGTGCTGACTATCAGCTTCAGGAGTCCGTCGGTCTCGCCCATGGCTGCCGCCATTCCGTTGGCACGGAAGCCGGCTTTGCGACATTCGACGGCGATGCCTTCGGCCGTGCATTGCTGCTGTGTGGGTCCCACGGCAGCGGCTTGCGGATGGGTGAAGACGGCTGCGGGAACGGGTGGATGTGGTGCGTCGGTGGTGCGTCCGAGCAGGGTATCGACGGCGTGCAGGCCTTGATATGTGGCTGCATGTGCCAGCATCTGAAGGCCGTTGACATCGCCTATGGCAAAGATGTGTGGCTGGGTGGTGCGGTAGTGATGATCGACGGTGATGCCGCGGCGGCTGTATTCCACACCTGCCATTTCGAGTTGCAGGCCCTCGGTGCGAGGCTTGCGCCCCGTGGCTATGAGCACGGTGTCGGCCTCGATGGTCTGTGTCTTGCCTTTGCGTTCGAAGGTGACTGTGTCGGCACCGATCGATGTGACTGCCGACTGCATGTAGAAGCTGACTCCACGGCGGCTGATGGTCTGCCGCACACGTCGTGCCACGTCGGTATCGATGGCTGGCAGACACTCGTCTTGAAACTCGACGACACTGACGTTGCAGCCGAAACTGCTGAATGCCGACGCAAACTCCATGCCTATCACTCCTGCACCGATGATGCAGAGGTTGCGGGGCAACTGCCCGAGGCTGAGCATCTGTGTGCTGTCAATCACATGCGGCTGATTGATTCCCTCGATGGGTGGTACTGCCGACTCTGAGCCGGTGGCGATGATGATGTGTGGGGCACTGTAGCTGTCGTCGCCTACGACGATGGTGTGGGGGTCGGCAAACTGTGCGTGTCCGCTGGCCAGTGTGATGCCTGGTGCCTGCATCAGCATCTCGACATTGTGGCGCAATGACTCGACAATGGTCTGCTTGCGTGCCATGACTTGCTGGAAATCGATGGTGAACGAGTCGCCGCCCACGATTCCGAACTGTGACGAACGGCGCATGGTGTCGGCCACTTCGGCCGAGTGACACAGGGTCTTGGTGGGAATACACCCGCAGTTGAGGCATGTGCCCCCTGCATGTTCCTGCTCGATGATTACCACCCCGAGACCTTGCTCAGCTGCATATTGTGCGGCCCGGTATCCGCCAGGACCCGAGCCGATGATGATGAGGTCGGTCGTTTGATTGGTCATGCTTGTGTATGTTTCCATGTGAGAACAGGATTCTTTGCTGCCAACACATCGTCAACACGTCCTATCGGCGTGCTATGCGGCGCGCCCTTCACCTCGTCGGGGTTGGTTTGAGCCTCGCGGGCAATGCTGTGCATCACCTCGATAAAGCCGTCGATGGTCTCTTTCGACTCGTTCTCGGTCGGTTCAATCATGAGCGACTCGTGGAACAGCAGCGGGAAGTAGATGGTTGGAGCGTGGTAGCCATAATCGAGCAGACGCTTGGCCACATCCATCGTGGTCACGCCCTGCGACTTGTCGCGAAGGCCGTCGAACACGAATTCGTGCATACAAGGGCTGTCGATGGGCAGGAGGTAGTCGTCGCGCAGTTGCTCTTTGATGTAGTTGGCGTTGAGCGTGGCGAGCGGTCCCACAAGGCCGAGGTTTTCGCGTCCCATGGTGAGTATGTAGGCGTAGGCACGTAGCACCACGGCATAGTTGCCGAAGAACTGGCCGATGCTGCCCAGCGATTGCTCATACCGTCCGGTCTTCACACTGAATGTGCCGTCGGCGTCTTTAACGACACGCGGTGTAGGAAGGAACGGCTCGAGGCCGGCACGCACTCCTACGGGGCCGCTGCCAGGGCCTCCACCTCCGTGTGGCGTGGAGAATGTCTTGTGGAGGTTGATGTGCATCACGTCAAATCCCATATCGCCCGGGCGGCATACGCCGAGCATGGGGTTGAGGTTGGCACCGTCGTAGTACATAAGTCCGCCACACTGGTGGACGAGTGTCTGTATCTCGGGTATGTTGTGCTCGAAGAGTCCTAAGGTGTTGGGGTTGGTCATCATCATACATGCCACTCCTTCGTCGAGCTTCGACTTCAGGTCATCGACATCGACGGTTCCGTCGGCCTGCGACTTCACTTCCACCACCTCGAGGCCGCACACCGCAGCCGAAGCGGGGTTGGTGCCGTGAGCCGAATCGGGGATGAGCACCTTGGTACGACGGTCGTCGCCACGGCTCTGGTGGTAAGCACGTATCACCATCAATCCGGTGAGTTCGCCATGAGCACCGGCGCAGGGGTTGAGGGTGAACTGGCTGAGGCCGGTGATGGCCGCCAGCATCGATTGCAACTCATGATAAATGCGCAGGGCACCCTGGCACGTCTCGGCTGGTTGCAGCGGATGCAAACCGGCAAACTGCTGCATGGCGGCTACCTCTTCGTTGATTACTGGGTTGTATTTCATGGTGCAACTGCCCAGCGGATAGAATCCGTTGTTCACACCGAAGTTGTTGGCGCTGTGGTTGGTGTAGTGGCGCACCACGGTCGGTTCGTCACACTCTGGCAGCTCGGGTGCTTTTCCTCTCAGCAGGTTGGCAGGCAGGTCGGCCGGTGTATAGCCTTCGTATTCGCTATGTGGCAGTGAATAGCCCTTGCGACCCGGGTGCGACAGCTCGATTATGAGCTTTCCATATAGTTTGTTGTTCATCGTCTCATTTACTATTTACGATTTACCATTTACTATTTATTTTATTTGAGCATTCATTATTTGTTCATTTCCATCCGGATAGAGTCCCCCTCCTTGGGAGGGGTTAGGGGAGGTTTATTTCCATCCGGATAGAGGTTATGTCCTATGACTTCCACCAGTCGGTCGATTTCTTCCTTCGTGCGTTTCTCTGTCACGGCAAACATGATGGTGTGTTCGCCGGTCTTGATGCCGGCCATGAATCCTTGTTCGAGGCATCTTGCCTGCAAGGCATCGATGTCGCCATCGTAGCGGAGGCAGAACTCATTGAAGAATGGTTGGTCGTATTCCAGTGTGAAGTGTCCTGTCGCAATCAACTTCTGACACATATAGTGCGCTCCGGCATACGACATGTTGGCTGCCTCTACCAGTCCTTGCTTGCCCATGAGCGACATATATACGGTTGCGAACAGTGCCATGAGGCTCTGGTTGGAGCAGATGTTTGATGTTGCCTTTTGCCGGCGTATGTGTTGTTCGCGTGCTTGCAGGGTGAGTACGAAAGCGCGGTTGCCACGGTTGTCGCGTGTCATACCCACAATTCGTCCCGGCATCTTGCGCACGAGGCGCTCGGTGCAGCACATATATCCCACCGACGGGCCTCCGTAGCTCATCGGTATGCCGAGGCTCTGGCCATCGCCCACAGCCACGTCGGCACCCCACTGGCCAGGAGTCTTCAGCACTGCCAGGTCGGCTGCCACGCTGTTGATGATGAAGAGTGCCTTGCTGTCGTGGATGAGGTCGGCAAATCCTGTGTAGTCTTCAACGATGCCATAGTAGTTGGGCATCTGCACCACCACTCCGGCCACTCCGCCTGCTGCCAGCTTGCGCTCCAGATCGTGGCGGTCGGTCGTTCCGTCGTGGGCTTCGATGGTCTCAGTCTTTATACCGTGATAGTGGGCATAGGTGTCAACCACGCGACGAATCTTGGGGTCGATGGTGGCTGATATGAGCACGGTGTCGGCCTTCTTGGCTACTGCCACTGCCATGATTGCTGCTTCGGCCGTGGCTGTTGCACCGTCGTACATCGAGGCGTTGGATATGTCCATGCCGGTGAGTTCGGCCATCATCGACTGGAATTCGAAGATGTAGTGTAGTGTTCCCTGCGATATCTCTGCCTGGTATGGTGTATAGCTGGTAAGATATTCGGAACGTGCGATGATGTTTGGCACCACCGACGGTGTGTAGTGGTCGTAGATGCCTGCACCGGCAAATATGGTGAGCAGTGTGTTTTGCTGTCCCAACTGCTCCAGATGCCGGCGCAACTCCAGTTCGCTCATGCCTGCCGGCAGGTCGTAGTCGCCCTTGAAGCGTATGCTGTCGGGGATGACGTCGAACAACTGGTCGAGGCTTTTGTGGCCGACAGCCTCCAGCATGTCGTGGATGTCGGCTTCGGTGTGAGGAAAATATTTGTGACTCATGCCTTTGTGTGTAGGAGTGAGAGAATGTGTATGTGTGTTTAATGGTTGGCGCAGAATGCCTCGTAGGCAGCTGCATCCATCAGGCCGTTGAGTTCGTCGGGGTTGCTCATCTCCACCTTGATAATCCAGTTGGCGTATGCGTCGGCATTGAGCAGTTCGGGTTGGTCGGCCAGTGCTTCATTCACTTCGACCACGGTTCCGCTCACGGGCGAGTTGAGGTCGCTGGCGGCCTTCACGCTCTCCACGGCTCCGAATTCTGCACCTGCCTCAACA